>CAYOEZ010000047.1:0-23957 GCA_964402955.1 uncultured Ktedonobacterales bacterium
TCGTACTCCACATAGCCGGACATTTTCATGCCCGGTTGTGCCCACGAGGGCATGATAACTCCGTGGTGAGAAAAACCTACTTGCTGGGACCGGTCATGCCTTCAAGCAGTTGAGGCATGTACCAGATCTGTTTGTCAGTGGCCGTCTCGCCGTCCTTCAGAAAGACGGTACCGTCCTGGAACTTGATGGGACCCTTGAACAGATTGATGGAACCGGCTGCCAGGCCGGACGTGAAGGCCTCTACAGCCGTCTTCGCCCCAGGCTTCAAGGCAGCGCCCGGCAGGAAGCCGATTGCGCTTGTGTCAGCGTTGTTGATGTCTTTCCAATCCGGACCGACCCAGTCAAAGGCCTGCGCCCAGGTACCGGCCTGCCAGGACTTTACGACCTTGACATAGCTCGGACCCCAGTTGAAGTACGGCACGCCCAGACACACTTCGGGCGCCTCTTTGCAAGCATCCCTGAAGTCGTAGGGGATGGCCAGTACTTTCTGCCCTGCCTTGGCCTTCTGCCCGGCCTGCACCAGGACTTCGGTCGTGTCGATGCCCGACAGGAGCACGTCGGTGCCGGCGGCGAAGAAGTCGTTTGCCACCTTGGTTGGGTCAAGCGTCACGCCAGGGATGTTGAACCAGAAGCCAATCCACTTGACGTCGAACTTGAGGTCGGCAACAGGCTTCTTGACGATGTTCGTCCAGCAGTACTTGGCGCCGAGGTAGGCCGATGCGGCCAAACGGCGCGTTTCATCGTTGATGAGGGGACCGAGGTAGCCGACTTTGCCGGTCGTGGTCGAGAGAGCGGCAGCGCATCCGGCAATCATCTTGCCGTATTCCATACGGGCGAACAGATTGCCTTCGTTCTTCGGCGCTTTGGCGGCCCAAACATCATCGCCCGAGATGTGCATGAAGGTGATGTCCTTGTACTTGTCCGCAGCCAGACGGGTTTCGTCCTTCATGTCGTCGGAGGTGGTGAAGATCAACTTGACGCCCTGCTTGGACATGTCGCTGACGACCTGATCCAGCGTATACCCCTTGCGATCAGACGAGTTGGCCTTGTCGAAGTAGATCATTTTGGCGCCGGGAATCATCTTTTCCACATACTGCCCGCCCGTGTAATGTGCTTCGCTGTAGCCATGATCGTTGTAGGGTCCAACGAGGACGACACCAAAGGTAAACGGCTTAGCAGCAGCCGTCGCTGTCGGCGGCACGGCGGTAGGTGGAACAGCCGTGGGCGGAACAGCAGTGGCTGAAACAGCCGTCGGTGGAACAGCCGTGGCCGCCGGCGCGGGCGCCTTTGTGGCCGCGGCTGGCACTGCGGTCGCAGTCGGCGGCTTCGGTGTTGCCGTGGGTGTTGGCGTGGCGCCGCAGGCGGCGACCAACAGGGAGCAGACCACGACGAGTGCAAGGATAGTCCAGAGCTTCGTCCTGAGCATCATAACCCCTCCTATAAAGATTTGGGTGAACTTCCGGGATAACCTGGGCGGTTCGCCGGACCTTCGGGCGCATGTCCTCCTGACGTAGCCTGCAACGCGCTCTCCGCGTGCCTGAGACGCGACACAGGCGCCGTCAGGGTGCACAACACCCCTGAGCAGCGCCTGTTGGCAATCAGCTCTCGATAGCACGAGGTCATGAAGAGCAAGGCCACGTTATTCCTCCAAAATGCTCCCTGCCTCGCTCCAGACCTGCCTGGCGACAGGGTCAACGCAGCCACACTGCCGCCTATGGCAGTATTATAAGGCATGAGCGACCAGACGTCAAGCACAAAATCGACGGTAGCTGTTCACGCGACGTCAGGGTACCGTCGAGTCTCGCCCTTTGCCGCCTACAGAGCGCACCTTGCGCGCCGCTCTGCCTGCTGCGCCGCGCACGCCATCTGCCGCCTGCGTAAACGGTCTCATGGCCGCCTCAGCAACGGCTGACGTCACGACTGAGGCTGCCTTGACCACAATCCCACCCAGCAGACCGGCCGCCTCGACGCTGGCAAAACGGCGCAGCGCCGGACGCGACACACTCGTCAGCGACGAGCACTGGCGGCGGGCGATGACTCCCACGCGCAGGGTCAGAAATGCATTGGCCGAGCCTTCAAATAGAGCATTGGTCAGGATGGTCGCCAACGTCGTGGCCATCGGCACAGCGCCGGCCATCGAAACCCCGATCGCCGAGGCGACGATCGGCTGCACCTGATCCGTCAGATCGAGGTCTTCCAGTTGGCTGGCGAGAAAGGTCGTCGCGGCGATCGTGCCATAGAGATCAACCAGCTCAGCCAGCGACGGCCGTTGATTGTAGATATGCGCCACCTGCCAGATCATGCGCGACTGTGTGACGAGCACCATCAACCCGTCCAAACGCCCGTTTTGGGAAATAGCCGTCGTGACAAAGACCGTCGACGCAGTTGACTGGATGATGCCGGTGGCACGGGCATCGAGAACCAATAGCGCCCGGTCGATCGCCTTGCGATCTGACAGTTCATGCCCTGCTAAAGATGGATTCTTCGCCAGACGCGCCGCCAGTTGTTTCAGGTAGGCACCGAAGAGCGGGGTATCCTCCCGCGGCGGTGGATGCAACGCACGCGGCAAGCGCCAGAGCATGAGCAGCGGCAGACCGGCCAGCACAACGTACAGCGCCAGCAGCGCAATGAGCACGATCTGCCCCAGGGCGGGGCTGATCGTGCGGGCCAACGTGACAACCTGGTACGTCTGATTGATCGTGAAGACGACAAACAGGAGCACGACAAACCCGGCCAACGCGGTCACAACAAAGCGAGCCTGTTTTGGCATACGTTCCCCCGTCCTAGCGCACCTTCCCCCGTGCCAGGGAGAAGAAAATGCCGGCCACGCACAGCACACTAAAGAGCGAGAACGCCACCTTGATGCTTGACATCAACGCAGGGTAGTTTTCCGGCGCAATGGCAACATGGCCGATGTAGAGGGAGAAGATCACCATGACCACCCCGATGCTCAGCGTCTGCCCGACATTGCGCATCGTGCTCAGCGTCGCCGATGCCACCCCAAGAAACCGCTTGTCCACCGAACTCATGACGGCATTCGTATTTGGTGACGAGAACAGACCAAAACCCAGACCCAGCAGCATCAGCAGGAGTACGACGACCGCGATCGGCGTTTGCGGCGAAATGAAGGCGAAGCAAATAAGCCCGAGCGCCGTCAGGCCCATGCCCGCCGAGGCCAGGATGCGCGGCTCAACCGAATCCGACAAATGGCCGGTGAACGGCGAAAAGATAGCCTGCATCAGCGGTTGGGCAACCAGGATCAGCCCGGCCGTCTGCGGATTTACTCCCCTGATCTGCTGCAGATACAGACTGAGCAGGAACCCGGTCGCAGATGTCGCGCTGTAGTTGATGAGCGCCGCCAGGTTGGAAAAGGCGAAGACGGTGTTGTTGCGGAAGATGCGTACATTCAGCACCGGGCTGGGCGTCTTTCCTTCCCACACTACAAACAGAACCAAACCAAGCAGCCCACCAGCAAGAAGCACAAAGCCAAACAGGGCCGGAAGCGACGAAAAACCATACATGATGGCGAGCAAAGACGCGCCGTATAGGAGCGTGCCCGGGACATCAAAGGAGTCGCCGCGGGCTTCGGCCCATTCACCGCTGAGCTTCCACAGCGTCAGCACAACCACCAGCAACGCCAGAGGCGTCACAGAGAAGAAAATGCTGCGCCATCCGAAATGCTGGGTCAGGATGCCGCCAACCGTGGGGCCCACAGATAGGCCTGTATACACGGCAGCCGTGTTGAAGCCAAGCACACGTCCCTTCTGGTTAGAGGGATACACCGACGTGAGAATGGCAATACCGGTACTGAAGTACATCGCTCCCCCCAGGCCCTGCACAACACGGAGAGCGATGAGGATCGCTCCCGATGGTGCGAGTCCAATCAGGAAGGAGGCCACAGCGAAGACGGCAGCGCCGGACACGAAGACGCGCTTGCGCCCGAAGATATCGGCCACCCGGCCAAAGGGAACAAGAGCCATCGCCGAGGCCAACAAATAGGCAGTCGATATCCAACCCAGGGTCACAGCGTCGAGGGCAAACTCCTTGCCGATTGTGGGAAGCGCAATGTTGGTCGCTGAGCCCATGAACGGCGCCAGGAATGCCGCCAGGGTGACGACGATCAGAGCAACCGTGCGATCGGCGGGTTTGGTCAAGTCAGAAGCCTCCCCAGGTGTGGTGTCTGTCCGTGTTACGTACGAACACGGGCCAACGCTCGTTGTGCTGCCAGTGTCATCCACCCCGACGGGCCGCGTTTCTGCCCGAAGTCCCAATCCGCCCAGGCCCGCCATACAGATTCCGGCGTAAATCGCCCGTCCGTATCGGCCTTCGCCTCGACAATGGTCAACATCTCTTTCAGACGTGCGTCGCCGCGCAGCCACTCGAACTGCGTCAAGACGTCCACGACATGCAAGATGTCGTACCAGATCAACGGCGCCTTGAGTTTGGCGAAGTCGCTACCCATTGTAAAGAGGTAGGGGCGCTGCTCGCGGCGCTTTTCCCACAGTCTGAGCAGTGTCTCTGCCCCAGTGCGCGCCGCGGGGCTGTCGCGCCATTCCGGCATCTGCGCCAGTAGCTTCAGCATGAGCAACGTCGCATATGGGCATGGATCGCTGCGCCGGCCGGGGCCGTGGAACGTGCCCAGCGACGGCGTCGACGCGCACGGCCAACCATTCTCACGCACGAGTCCGGCCAGGTAGCGCGCCGCTCCCTGCACGCGGGCGTCCTCGCCCAGGCCCAGCTTGACCAGTGCATAGACGATCGTCGGGGCATCGCAGAGCATCCAGACAGGGCTTTCCGTCCCTGTTCCGCCAAAGGCAACCGCAATCTCAGCAATCACCTCGAAGGGGCCTTCGGGCGATTGGCGAGCGAAGATGCGCTCGATGACCGGCTCTACACCTGGATCATTGACGCACACACCCAGATCAGCGAGGAAAGCCAGTTTGTGCAGAAGATGCCCTGCATCGTTGTGCCGTTTTAAGGCAACGCCGGGCCACGCTACCACATCGGCCAGCAGCGCCCGCACCTGGGGATGACAAAGCATCGCCTGCCGGGCCAAAGATACCTCGTGCGTATCCTCAGTCTCTCCCAGCAAAGCGATGCGTGTGTTGTACTGAACCCACGGTTGACCGGCAAGTAGCCACGCGACAGGAGCGTCCACGTCCACCTCACTCACATCATTGGGGGCGTGTCTTCGCTACAGATGCCTTCCTGGCGACGGCGGCGTACACCTCAGCAGTACGCTGGGCGATATGGTCCCAGCCAAACGCCTGACCAAGCATGCGGCTGCGCGTGGAAAGCCTCTGCCGCAGTGCAGGATTGGACATCAGGCGAATAACGGCCCGTGCGACTGCCACTGCATCATCCGGCGCAACGAGTAGCACATTGTCTCCATCCGTCAGTCCCGGCAGATTGGCGTCGGGCGCGACATTGGGCATCGATGAGAGGGCCACGGCGCCAGGGCCTTTGGTCGTGACGATCGGCAGACCGTGCGTCAGCGCCGCCAGAAAGCTTCCCCGGCGATATGATGCACCATCGCGGTACGGGAGTACGGCCATGTCAGCGGCGGATAAATGCGCGCTGACGTCTGTGTCACTCGTGAATCCGGTCCACAAAACGTGATCGGTCAGTCGCAAGTCTTCGATCAGCTTCTTGATGCGAACAAGATAGCCCGCGTTTGTCGGGTCGCTATCCCCCACCTGGCCGCCAATCATGAGCAGCTTGACATGGCGGTTCTGATTCAGGAGATCCCATATCGCCTGCATCAGCACATCGCCGCCCTTGCTCTCATTGAGGAAGCCAAAATAGCAAAGTAGCGTCTCGTTTGCGGCGACGCCCAGGCGCGCCCTCCAGGCGGCGCGGTCGTAGCCATCGGGCAAGTCCGTCGGGATATTGCTGCCGATGGGGATAAGGTGGAAAGGCAGCCCCGCTTTGCTCAGGCTTGCACAGTCTTCGACATTCGTCGCAATCGTCGCGTCGCACCAGCGCGCCGGACCGGTTGTCAGCCAGCGGCGCACAGGCCCGGCCTTGGGGAACAGATAGGGAACGCGCAGGTCATGGTAGGTAATCACCGTGCGCGGACGGTGCGGACTGTAGCGCACACGCAAGGGTAACAGATTGATCGCAGGGTGCATGCCATAGGCTGCTGTCTGGTACTGAATGTGCAATACGTCAGCCTGCACGTCGCTGCATACACGCATGATCTTGCCCCAGCAGCGCCAATCCCACTTCTTGATCACGGAGAAGACATCGATCCCTGGCTCGCTCCACGTCCCTTTCGTCGATGTCACCACAGACACGCTGTGGCCGAGATCGGCGAGAGCGCGCGCCAGCTCGCGCGTGTAGTCGCCAACACCACCCTGCATAGGCGGAAACTCCCCCGTGACCAAGACAATACGCATCGGTGGTACTATTTTGGGCTGAGCATCCCTACCTGCGGTTGATCTCATAGGCGCACCCCTTCATCTGCCCTGCATCAGGGCGGCGATCCTCGTCCTCACTCCGGCGGCAGCGGCGCATCGAGAGAGCGCGGGCCAGAGACTTCCAATCCTGTCGCCAGCACCGCACGGTACACTGCAATGCGCTGCGCACGCAGCGGGCGCTTGTGGCCGAGCAACCACTTGACGCCCTCTTCGCCAATCTGGTACACATAGGATATCAGGAGAAACACCCTCAACAGCTCGCCGCGCAGCTCGCCGAAATGCTTGCGCGCATAGGCCACCCTGCTGCTGTGGAAATAGATGTGCTGGGCTGCAGCAATCTGCTCACTGCTGCGCGCCTCGAGATGTATGACACGCGCCGTGGGCAGATAGACAATCCGCCAGCCATGCTGCTTAATGCGCAGACACCAATCCATCTCTTCGGAGTACATGAAGAACTGCTCATCCAGGATACCGGCCGCTTCCACCGCCTCGCGCCGCGCCATCAGGCACGCTCCGACCAGCCAATCCACATCCTGCTCCACATCGTGGGCGCGGTCTAGCACATAATAGCGCTGCAACACGCGGCTGCGCGCGAAAAGGCGCTGCAAGACGGTACTCTCGAGAAACAGCGTCGCATACTCTGGAAAGCGCCGCCGGGAGGATTGAACACTGCCATTGGCGAAGATAAGCTGCGGCCCGACCACGCCGGCCTGCGCATTGGCGTCCATGAAGGACACCATCATCCCCAGCGCGCCGGCAATCACCTCAGTATCGGGGTTGAGGAGGAGAATATAGCGCCCGCTGCTGCGCACAATCGCCTGGTTGTTGGCCCGTGTGAATCCCAGGTTCGTGGTGTTCTCGATCAGCGTAACGTCGGGAAAATCTGAGCGTATCATGGCTGCGCTGCCATCGTGTGAGGCATTGTCGACGACAAAGACCTCGCAAGTCATGCCGCTCGCGCCGGCCGCCAGCGACGCCAGGCAGCGCTGCAACAGATCACGCACATTCCAATTGACAATAATGATCGAGAGATCAACCATAGTAGCATTCACCGCAGATCGCGCCCCGCTTCACTCATTGTGAGCCGCGCGTCTACGCTTTCCTCTCGACCACGAAGTCCGCCAGATTCAGCATGACTTGGCGGCAGGGAAGATCCGGCAGATCAGCAAGATTCTGCTTGGCTTGCTGTGAGAAACCCCGTGCAACCTCATAGGCATCCGCCACAGCATCTGATGTCCGGATCAGGTTGACAAGAGCAGTGATGGTGGTCTCACTGCTGTCCCCGCCAACGACCTGTCGCACAATCGGTTGATCGGCATGACGCTCCATGTAGGATATGGCAGGCAACGTAATCGTGCCCTGGCGCAGGTCGCTGCCAACCGGCTTGCCCAGCGTTTTCTCGCTGCCAACGAAATCCAGGATATCGTCGGCGATCTGAAAAGCCAGGCCCAGATTGCGCCCATACTCACGCAGCGCGGCCTGTTCGGAGGGAGAAGCGCCGCTCACGATCGCGCCAGACTCGCTGCACGTCGCGAAGAGCGAGGCAGTCTTGGCATAGATCTTGTGATAATACTCGTCGCGTGTCAGCGTCCAGCGCTTGCCATCGAGCATGCCACGCAACTCGCCGTCGCAAATGACGGCCACCGTGCGCGCAAACAGCTCGCCCAGGTCGAGATTGCGCGCCTGGGCGGCCAACTCAGCCGCCGCGCCAAAGAGGTAATCGCCGATCAAGACAACCGCGCCGCTCTTCAACGTCGTGTTGAGCGTCGGGTTGCCACGCCGCAGCAGCGAGTTGTCGATGAGATCGTCATGGACAAGGGTAGCCGTGTGCAGCGTCTCGACCGCAGCAGCGACGGCAACCAGCTTGGCTTGATCGTGGGCATGGAATCCTGCCGCTAGCAGAACCAGCGCCGGACGTAGCCGCTTGCCGCCGCTCTGCAAGAGATGGCTCAGGATACCCGCCAGTGGGGGATAGTCGACGCGAGCGGTGGAGCGTAAGCGCTCCTCCACTAGCAAGAGTTCATCATGAACGAGTGAGAAGTCAAATGTTGCCACGAAGGTTGTCTATCCTCCACGAACAGGCAGCTTCCGATCAACAGACCGGGAACCCATGCGCAGCGTCTCTGCGACAGAGGATCCGCTCCTGCTATTCCACGTCAACGGGCAGCTTATAGAGTGTCAGGGCATTGCGCGTCGTCGCAAGCGCAACATCGGCCAGTGTCAGGCAGTGCTCACGAGCCAGCGCTTCGGCAACCAGGGTGACGTGCGCCGGTTCGTTGCGCTGGCCGCGCCAGGGAACGGGCGGCAGGTATGGACAATCGGTCTCGATCAACAGACGGTCCAGCGGCGCCTGACGCGCCACGCTGCGCGTCGTTTCAGCGTTCTTGTAGGTCAGCGGGCCGCCCAGCGAGATGTAAAGCCCCTCAGCCAGGACCGCCTCCGCCATCGCCATACCAGACGAAAAGGCGTGCATGACGCCGCTTACACCGCGCACGCTGCGCCAGACACGCAGCACATCCTCGTCTGCGTCACGGTTGTGCACGATGACGGGCAGATCAACCTCGGCAGCCAGCGCCAGATGAGCAGCGAAGGCGTCGAATTGCGCCTGCCGCGGCGACAGGTTGCGATAGAAGTCAAGACCGGTTTCGCCCACCGCCACCACTTTGGGATGCAGGCACAGGCGTCGCAGCTCGTCGATCACCGCCGGCGTCAGACTCTCGCTTTCGTGCGGGTGAACGCCGACGGCAGCATACACGCCCGCGTGCGTGGCAGCCAGCGCCACGGCAGCACGGCTGCTCACAATATCGATGCCGACCGTAATGATGACGACGCCGGCCTCGGCAGCCCGTGCCAGCACATCTGCACGATCCTCGTCGAAAGCCGCATCCTGCACGTGAGCGTGCGTATCGATGAGCATAGTTGTCTACGGTTGCGTCATACGTGCAATCTCTTCGTCGACGATCGTCGGCTCGAGCTTCTTGAACAGCGGCTCCGGTTTGCGCAGCGCTTGTCCGGGCGCCAACCTGCTGGGTTCCCACTTGCCCACCCACGACGCCGGGTCGCAGGTCAGCACACGGTGCACCTTGCCGCCCGCTTCCTCGATGTCACGGAATTCCAGCGGCCCGGCAATGTAGCCGTCGTAGCCGAGGTTCTCGTGCAATTTCTGCGAAGAATGCGGCAGGAAGGGACAGAACAGTATCTTCAGATTGTCGATGACGCGCAGCGCCACATAGAGCGCACGACCGGCGGCAGCCTTGTCCGTCTTGATCGTCTGCCAGGGCGCTGTCTGATCGAGGTACTGGTTGGCCGACTGGGCGAGGCTCATCACTTCGGTAATAGCCGCGCGGAAGTGGGCGCCCTCAAGCTGCGCCCCCACAGTCGCAAAGGCAGCCTCTGCCTGGGCCAGCATGGCGCGGTCGATGTCGTGCAGTTCGCCCGGCTCGGGCACCTGGCCAAAGTTCTTGTGCGTGAACGTCATCACGCGGTGCGCCAGATTGCCCCACGTCGCCACCAACTCATCATTGTTGCGGCGCAAGAATTCGGCCCAACTGAAGTCGGTATCTGCCGTCTCAGGCCCGTTGATCATCAAATAATAGCGCAGTGGGTCAGCCTCGTAACGCGAGAAGTAATCGGGCAACCACACGGCGATGCCACGGCTCGTGGAGAACCGCTTACCCTCCATGGTCAGGTACTCACTGGCCACAACGTCATAGGGCAGGTTCAGGTCACCATAGCCCATGAGCATAGCCGGCCAGATGATCGTATGGAAAACGATGTTGTCCTTGCCCATGAAGTAATAGTGCTTGACATCCGCATCCTGCCACCATTCCTTCCACGCCTCAGGCGTGCCCTGGTTGGCGGCCCACTCTCTCGCTGCCGAGAGATAACCAATGACGGCGTCAAACCAGACATAAATGCGTTTGCCTTCCATGTCGGCTGGTTGATTGGGGATGGGGATGCCCCATTCTATGTCGCGGGTGATGGCACGCGGCTGCAAGCCTTCCTTTAGCAACCCCAGCGTGAAGTTGCGCACATTCAAGCGCCAGTGCGTCTGCTGCTCGGCCCAGGCGCGCAGCCGCTCGGAGAATGCCGGCAGATCAAGGAAGAAATGTGTGGTGTCTTTGAAGGTGAGCTTCGTGCCGGTGATCTTGCTGTGCGGCTCGATCAAATCGGCCGGATCAAGCTGGCGGCCGCAATTGTCGCATTGGTCGCCGCGTGCGTCCTTGTAGCCACAGAACGGGCAGGTACCCTCGACGTAGCGGTCAGGCAGGAAACGCTTGTCGTCCTCCGAATACGTTCCCTTCATCGTCTGCGTGGAGATGAACCCGTTCGTGCGCAAGCGAGAGAACATATCCTGGGTGACGGCGTAGTGGTTTTCTGTCGTTGTGCGTGTGAAAAGATTGTAGCTGCAGCCCAGCGTGGCCAGGTTGTCGGCGATGCTACGATTGTAGTAGTCTACAACTTCCTGAGGCGTCTTGCCTTCCTTGTCCGCGCGCACGGTGATAGGCGTGCCATGTTCATCGGTTCCCGACACCATGAGCACATCATTACCTTTGAGCCGGTGGTAACGCGCAAAAACGTCGCTCGGAACGCCGAATCCCGCCACGTGACCCAGGTGGCGCGGACCTGAAGCATAGGGCCAGGCAACTGCAACAAAGACGCGTCTTCCCACGACAACCACCGTCCTTCGAACATGTACCACTGCGGGGGTTGGAATCAGCAAGGGCACGCAGCCGGTCATGCGCGCCCACTCGGTCTCAACCGTGCGCTGTCCCCCCCGCTTTGCATGCGCAATGAGCGCGCATATTCTATCACAAACCGTTGCGAAAAGGAAGAGACAGTTGCGAGCTTGCGAGCCAGCCAGGTCCTGTACAGAGTCGCCCGTCTGTGCGTAGGGGCAGGTCTGAGACCTGCCCGCTTGCCCCGTGTGGTCGTGGCAAGGCAGGTCTCAGACCTGCCCCTACGCATCGTTGCGCCTGTCAAGCGACTTTGCGCAGGGCTGAAGAACTAGCGGTCATCAGGGCCGCGCCAGAGGCTTGCGCCCTCGTCTCGACGCCACCCCGGCAGCGCAGGCGTCAGATCCAGCCGTTTCCAGCCGGCAGCGAGCCGGGCCAGCGTTGCATCCCACGAGCGAACGCCGCTCGTGGCGTCAGCCTTCTCACAACAGCAGGCGCCGGCGGCGCAGGCCATTGTGAGCGCCAACTCAGGGCTCTCATTGCGCAGCAGGGCAGCCAGGAACCCGGCCACGGCTGCGTCGCCCGCGCCGTTCGCCGTCACGACTACGGTGGGGGCCAGCGCGGCCGCCCACAACTCGCGCTTCGCCCACGTCGCCGCGGCGCGAGGAGCGCCACGACCGCTCACAGCACGCGCTCCACACCTCAAGTAGATGCCGCGCGTGCCGGCTTTGATCATGACCACCGCTGCCCCCAGAGCCAGCGCTCGTTCCGCCAGTCTCGGCAGCGCGGCGTCAACCGTTTGCTCACGCTCGGCCGGAGCACGATCCCACAGGGCGCGCATCTCTCCAACGCTTGGCCCAAAGACGTCCACCAGAGGCAGGACAGCACTAAGTATCTCGTTCCAGTCTTCCCGCGCGGCGTCGCCATCGGGATCAATCACGCTCATGTCGAGCGAGGTGGTTAGCCCTGCCCGTTTGCAGCGGCCTAACAGGTCAACCAGGCCTTTGCCGCCGTTACTGAAGAACCTGCGCATCAGAGGCGGATAGCCAAAGTGCAGCAGAGCAGAATCATCGAGCATCTGCTGTGGGACATCGTCGGGCCCAAAGGCGTCGTTTGCCCCCGCGCAATGAATGAAGGAGCGGTCCTTGCCGAGCGGCGACAGCACCAGGGTGTATGAGGTGGCGTCATCCGCTGAGACAATGATGTTCTGGCTGCTGCCCGCCGTATGGCGTTCCACAATGTCTCGCACGGCGCTGCCGAAGAAATCATCGCCCACTTTACCCCGCAACTGGGCAGCGATGCCCATGCGCAGCAAGCTCAACCCTGTGTTTGATACGGCTCCGCCGGTCGAGAACGTCGCCGGGCCCACCAGGCCCAGCTGCCCGGGCTCGGGCATACGGTCAGAGAGGAATTGTGGCGTGATGTCGAGACAGAGATGCCCGGCGACAATCGCTCGCACGGTCATGCGTACCTCCACGTTGCACTGTCCTTTTCCGCTCAGTGCAGATCAGGAATATCGTACTGACCCAGCTTGAGTGGGTACGTCCCATGCTCACGGATCAGCTTCACCACATAGTCATAGCGCTCGCCAGAGACGTTGCTGGGCACGGAATGGTCGGAGCCCATGATGTAGCCGCCGCCCTTGGCCGCATTCATCTTGGTCAGCACCATTGTCTTGAGATCATCCATACTGTCGTTGGCCCACACCAGCACATCCAGATTGCCGCTGAAGCCCATGCGGTGCCCGTATTTCCGGCGCAAGTCGACAACATCCAGCCCTGCTTTTGCTTCGAGCGGATTGTAGGCGTCGATGCCGCACTCGATAAAGTCCTCATAGATGCGTGTGGCATTGCCGCAGCCATGATAAACGACGGGCAGACCTGCTGTATGGCATACATCGACCAGCGCCTTCACGCCCGGCTTGAAAACCTTACGCCAGTAGGCTGGTGAGAAGAACATGTCTCGCCGATAGGCGACGTCGCCCCAGATGACCATGCCCGACAGCAGCCCGCTGGCTGCTTTGATCTGCGCCCTGGCAATCTCGATGCTGAAGGCAAAGATGCGTTCAACAAAACGTTGCAGTTCATCGGGATAGAGGGCAATCCAGAGCAACGCGTTCTCAGAGCCGATAATGCGCCACAGCATCTCATACCCCTCGCAGACGCTGCCATAGACCGGGATATCCGCGTAGCGCGACCGCACCGTCTCGATCCACGCCGCTGAGTTGCGCTCGAAGCCGTCGCCCACCCCGGCCAACTGGTTGTCGCCGGCGGAGAAGTAGCGGCGATCATCCCATGGGTCATCAAAGGCAAACGCCTCCATCTTCTCAACCGTATCGGTCTCAAAGGCGAGAAAATCGGGCATGGGCCGGTCCAGCTTCTTCTGGATCACCGCCTCGAAGCCGGTGCGCACGACGATGTCCTCGTCGCTCTGCCGCACCACCTCAAACTGCTTGACGTGGGGATCCATGTTGGGCACGGTCACGATCCAGTCCAGGTCGTAATACTTGTAGATGTCGGTATCGGCCGGCAGGCCAAGCTCTGTCCGCCAACGTTGCAGGAAGCTGCCCCAGAAGAAGTCGGTGTACGGCACACAATCGCCTTCCTGATGGTGAAGCGCCTTGTTGACCCGCTCCACTTTGGCCAGGCATGCTGCTGTTCTTTCCATTGCTTCGTTTGCTCCTGCGGCCGGTGCTTGCCTGTCCTGTGCCAGACAGGCACAGGGAAACCCCGGTCTGATAGTCCACGGCGCTGAAGCCGCCGTGCTACATGAACAAAGTCCACTCTAGGGCCATTCTGTCGACACGATTCAGCCCGGAGGGCTTCGTTTTTGTAGCGCACGGCTTCAGCCTGGCGTCAGGCAGTTGCTAGTCGAGATGGAAGACCTCTTCCATGCTGGCCCACCATGCGCCTTCGCCACGCGTGGCGAGAGGGTCCTGCATGGGCTTCATGATTGCCCACCACGCCTGGGTGGTGGGATCCTCGGCCATCTTCGCCATGTCGGCATCGTAGTCATCGCCCACGTATTCGAAATAGCTGAAAAGAAACCCATCCTTCAGGTAGATAGAATAGTTGCGAATGTTGCAGGCGCTGATTGTCTTGAGCACACCGGGCCACACCCCGGTGTGGTATGCCTTGTACTCTGCAAGCTGGTCGGGTTTGACACGAATCACTGAACCATAGCGCTTCATCGTCCATCTCCTCTATCAAAGCAAACTGATGTTAAAGTAGCCTGATGTCAAAGTAGGCTCACCGGATCAATATCGACCGTCCATCCTGTCGGCAGATCGACAGCGTTCAACAGCGGGTGCACATCGTCCGCCTTCACAATGATCTGCCAGCGATAGCGCCCCCGCAGACGGGCCACGAAGCATGGCGCCGGGCCAATGAGCGAGACCTCCGCCAGGCCGCGTTGTGCGATGCGCAGCGCCAGCATCTGGTGGACCCGTTCGGCTTCAGCCTGCGCCTTGTCCAGCGCAGAGTGCTGCAGCACGAGCCGGGCCAGGCGACTGAATGGAGGATAGCCCAGCGCCGTGCGGAACGCCAATTCCTGCGCCACGAACGAACGGTAGTCGTGATGGCTGGCAGCCTGAATCGCATAGTGCTCAGGCGTATAGGTCTGGATGATCACGCGCCCGCCCAGTGCGCTACGCCCCGCCCGGCCAGCGACTTGCGTCAGGAGTTGGAATGTACGCTCGCCCGCGCGAAAATCAGGCAAGTGCAGGACAGTGTCGGCGCTGACGACGCCGACGAGCGTCACAAGCGGCAGATCAAGCCCCTTAGCGATCATCTGCGTGCCAATGAGGATATCTGCATCATGATGCGAGAAGCGATCAAGAATCAGCTCGTGGGCCAGCTTGCCCTGAGTCACATCGCGATCCCAGCGCAAGAGACGCGCTGATGGAAAAAGCTTATGTACTTCCTCCTCAACCCTCTGTGTACCGATGCCGAAGAACTTGATACGCTTGCTCCAGCACTGGGGGCATTTCTGCGGGATCGCATAGCGCCGGTTGCACTGATGGCAGACGAGCTGCTCCTCAGCCTGATGATACCCAAGCGAAGCAGCGCATTTCTTGCACTGCACCACATGGCCGCAGTCGCGGCACATGACGAACGTGGCGCTGCCTCGCCGATTGAGAAAGAGGATGATCTGTTGGCTTGCGTCGAGCGCTACACGCATGGCGTTGAGCAGTGAGCGGCTGAAAATGCTGCGGTTGCCCTCTTTCAGCTCGCTGCGCAGATCGACGACCTCCACCGGCGGCAGCGGCGACTCCACCACCGTCACGCCCTTCCCGCCCTGCTCCCCGCTCGCTACTCCCTGCTCCCTACTCCCTGATCCCTGCTGCGCGCTCTCCGACCGAACCACTCGCTCCTGCATCTCGAGCAGCTTGAACTCACCGTTGAGCGCCCGCTGGTAGCTGCCGACATCGGGTGTGGCGCTGCCCATGATCAGCAACGAGCGCGTGATCTCGGCCAGCTTCAGCGCCACATCACGCGCATGGTAACGCGGCGCCACGTCGGTCTGCTTATACGTCCACTCATGTTCCTCGTCGATGACGATCAGACCGAGGCGTGGCAGTGGCGCGAAGACGGCAGAACGCGACCCCACCACGATATCGACAAGCCCGTCGCGAATGCGCCTCCATTCATCGAAGTGCTCGCCGAGCGACAGTCCGCTGTGCAGAACGGCGACGTTGCCTGGAAAGCGTGATGCAAAGCGTTGGATGGTTTGAGGCGTCAGCGCGATCTCAGGCACCATGATGATCGCCTGTCTGCCCAGAGCCAGCGTGTCGGCAAGGATACGCAGGTAGATTTCGGTCTTGCCGCTTCCCGTCACGCCCATCAGCAGGATCGGACGTGGAAGCCGCTCACCAGACGTGATGCAACACAACTCATCGCGCGCCGCCTGGCACACGCTTTCCTGAACGGGCGTGAGCGCCGGCGGCAGCGTCTGAACGAAGGTGCGCAGAGCCAACGGATCGCGCCGCGCCTCGCGCTCCTCGATATGGACAAGCCCCTCGTCGGCCAATGCCTTGATCTGCGCCGAGCTCGTTCCCGTGACCTTGATCAACTCGGTGACATTCATCACCTCATTATGTTCAGCCAGAAACGCCAGCAGGCCTGCCCGTCCGCTGGCTGGCGGAGTCTCAAAGTCAGCAAGGGCATCCTGGATCAGCGCAGACTCAGCGGCCAGACTGGCCGGCCCGCGTTGCGCGGCAAGACTGACAAGCCCTCTGTCCACAAGGTCTGCGACCGTTTCGCGCGGGCACTGCGCTCGCTCGAGCAGCGTGGCTATGGGCAATGGTTGCGCCGACTCCAGCAGCGCGCGCAGGACACGCGCCCGGCGCAGGCGCGGCTCATGGATGCGAGCGATCTCGGCACGCACTCGCTCACCATCGACCAGCAGCCAGGTTGTGCGCACCATCCTGGGGCGCACGCGTGGCGGCGCCACTTCCTGTCGTTTGCTGATCAGCCCGCGCCGCAGCAGTTGATCCACGATCGAGCGCGTCTGAGGAAGTCGCGTGTGCCGCTGCAGCGCATCGAGTGACAAGCGCTGCTTGTGTCTGATGATCTCCCACACCCGTTTCTGCTCAGCGTTCAAGTCCTCGAGCAGTGCGAGCGCAACATCCGGAACGGACTCAATGACGGTCTCGGAACGCTGCTCGATGCCAGGTGGGAGGAGGGAGAAAGCCGCATCGGATAGAGAGCTGAGGTAATACTGGGCCATCCAGCGCGCAAGCTCTTGTTGGGCCACCGTCAGGTAGGGCTGCGGGTCACAGATGGCCAGAATCGGCTTGGTCTCGGCGACAGGCGTCGTCTCGGAGAGGGCAACCACAAGCCCCTGCGCCTGCTGTGCGCCAAACGACACCCAGACGAGGTGTCCGCGCTGCACAGGAAGAGCCGGTGGAATATGGTAATGGAACGTCACGGCTTGCCGCATCTCGCCTTCGACGCCTGCATAGCCTGGCCGCACCGGTATATTGACAGCTACTTCAGCGTATCTCGCAGACATCATGGCACATAACCAGACTTCCGAAGTCTAGAAGACTTCGGAAGTCTATTCCCACACGGTCAGGAAGCGGCGCATGGTCGTTTCCTCAACCCGATATGAGCCGCTACAACGAGCGTCATCCGCCCCGGGGGCTACTCCACGTCAGCCTCGCGCGCCCAAACGGCGCGTCTGCTTGCCTCCACTTGCTTGCCGCCAGCCTGCGCTTCCATGCGTCCCGCGATCGTCTCAGGCTGAAGCGCAGCCAGTGCAATGTGCCCACTGTCAAGGATGATGACGGCCTTCGTCTTGCGGCCGTTGGTCATGTCGATAACCATGTTGCGCACGATGGCTTCCTGGATCATGCGCTTGACAGGAGCAGACGACGGGCCAACAATGGCAACCACACGATTCGCCGCCACGACATTATCGAAGCCAACGTGCAGAAACTCAACTCTCACACTTGCTTCTCCGGGGGAACCGGCACCCGCTCACCGAGCTTGCGCTCTGTGCCGGCCAGCAAACGCTTGATGTTATCGTAATGGAGAACGATGATTGTGGTCGCAGCAATGATCGTGTATGCCAGATGCGGCATTGACTCGGCGCCATACAGGTAGGCAGCGATGCTCAGTATGATCACCAGGGCCGAGCCGCAGATTGAGCCCAGCGACACATAGCGCGAAAAAAAGGCAATCAGGAATCCCACAAGGATGGAGACGCCGCCCACCACCGGCGCGAAAACTAGCAGGGCGCCGACAGCCGGGCCCACGCCGCGCCCGCCGCGGAAACCGATGTAGACCGGCCACAGGTGGCCAGCCATGGCAGCTAACGCTGCCGCCACCGCAACGACCTCATTACCGGTGATCCAGCGCGCCAGCACAATCGCCAGCGCCGCCTTCGCCGGATCGCCGATGGCAACGGGAATCGTCTTGGGCCAGCCGACGATGCGGGCCAGGTTCGTGCCCCCCGTCTTGCCACTGCCGAACTTACGCACGTCCACACCGTACAGACGCCCCATCACGTAACCCACCGGGATTGACCCGAGCAGGTATCCAATCAGCACTGCTACGGCATACCCGGCCACTGTCATTCCACACTCCTGGATGAACGGGTCCTGAACACCAGCTTGAGCGGCGTCCCCTTGAAACCGAATGCCTTGCGCAGTTGATTCTCCAGAAAACGCTGGTAACTGAAGTGTACAAGCCTGGCGTCATTGCAGAAGAAGACAAAGGTGGGCGGCTCAATTTCGGCCTGGGTTGCGTAGTAGATGCGCAACACCTTGCCGCCACCCGTTGGTGGATTGTGCATCACCGCCAGCTTTTGCATGAGGTCATTCAGCAGCTTGGTCTGCACGCGCCGCGTGCGCTCTGCCTTGATCTCCAACGCCTGGTCGAGCACAAGGCTCACGCGCTGCCCCGTCTTCGCCGAAACAAAGAGGATCGGGACGTAATCCATGAAGTTCAGCGTCTCGCGCACGAGCTTGGTGTATTCCTCGGTGTCGCGCTCACCTTTTGGCACCAGATCCCATTTGTTGATGGCGACAATGACGCCCTTGCCTGCATCCAGGACATAGCCGGCGATGTGCATGTCCTGGGCGATGATGCCCTCACTGGCATCGAGCACGAGCACCGCCACGTCAGAGCGGTCGATGGCGCGCATGGCGCGCAACACACTGTACTGCTCGATGCCGGTTTCGACCCGCCCGCGGCGGCGAATGCCAGCGGTATCGATCAGCATGATCTGCCCGCGCTCGTCGTTGATGATCGTGTCGATAGCGTCGCGCGTTGTCCCCGGAACCTCGCTCACAATCGAGCGCTGCTCGCCCACCAGTGCGTTGAGCAACGATGACTTGCCCACGTTGGGCCGGCCAACGATGGCGATTTTCACCGCCGCAATGTCCGGCTCTATGATCAGCGGGGGCAAATGCTCGACAACCGCATCGAGCATGTCGCCGATATCGCCATGCAAGGATGAGATCGGGATGGGGTCGCCAAGACCAAGCTGGTAGAACTCAACGCTATCAAGGCGGCGCTGCTCGTTTTCTGCCTTGGCCGCGGCCAGCACAACCACCTTGGCCTTGCGGCGCAAGATCTCGCCGACTTCGACATCCGTGGCTGTCATGCCATCACGAGCATCGACCAGAAAAACAACCACGTCCGCTTCGGCGATGGCCATCTCAGCCTGTTGGCGTACCCGGTCAGAAATATCCGAGGTCGGCTCCGGCTCCAGCCCGCCGGTGTCGATAAGCATGAATGTGCGCCCCGACCATTCCCCCGCAGCATAGAGTCGATCACGCGTCGTTCCCGGCTCATCGGCGACGATGGCCAAAGGCTTGCCGGTAATACGATTGAAGAGCGTCGACTTGCCCACGTTGGGGCGACCAACGAGCGCAACGAGAGGTATTACAGCCATATGAAGACCCGTTCATTCCTTCTGAGCCTGACGCAGCGGATGCAGCTGCCAGCAAGAGCATAGGGTAGCGCGAAGACAGGAGGGCCGCCTCTCCTGATCCCGCCACGTAAAGACGCTTCTCACGTCGAGAGTCCCGACCAGTGCTTATCCCCCCGCAGCCGCGGTCGGCGTTGCCGTTGCCGTCGGCGTCGGCGCCGGCGCCGGCGTGCGCGCCGGCAGCGGAACAGGCGTCGGCGTCGCTGTCGGCGTCGGCGTACTGACGGCTGCTACCAGCACCGGGAACCTCTCCGGCACAACCCGCACAACCGTCAGGGTCTTGGGCACGCCGCTGATGATCGGCAGACGCTCGATCACACCGGGCACAACACCCGAGAGGTTCACGGTCACGGTGATATCGGAGCTCTTCAGACTGGTCAAATCGGCCAGCGGTCCGGACAGTTCCAGGTCAACGGTCGGTGAAAGCGGGTAGATGACCTGCAAGCCCTTATCGAGATTCACCCACACAACTGGACGGCGGATGATCTCCTGGCCCGGAATAGGCTCAACTTTGACATTGACAAAGACATCGCCCTTGCGATCGGTGGCAACGCCGGCAGGAAGTATGAAGCGAGCCGGCTTGGTCACATCGGAGCGCGCCCCGCTGATATCGACAGCGCTTGTGTCGATGTAGCCGACCTGTTCGAGTGTGCGCGGATCACCGCCCAGGGTAAGGGCTTGCGGCTCAACAACAATGCTCGTGAGCCGATAGCCAGAGGCAACCGTACCTGTGATGACCGCACGCATGGCAACCGTCTTGTAGCCCAGCAATTGGAAAATAGGCACCGAGACGCTCACGGTGTCGGGCACAACGGTTAGATTGCCCTGCACCTCTGAGCCGCGGCCGTCGCGCAGAACAGGCCGCGCCGGACGCAAAACATCTGAGCGCGCGCCTTCAACACGCAAGAAGGCGACCGCCTCCGTCACCTGATCAACCACGCTCTGCCGTCCACTGACCAGAACCTGGGTGGGCGTCACCACGGCAGCACCCATACTGTAGCCGGCCGGCGCATCGTCGAGAACGCTGATCACGATCGGCACGACCTTCTGCTTCATACGCTCCAGCTTGACGCTGACGTACATGGGCGTCGTGCGCAGGATGCGTGTCCATCGCTCTTGGGACGTTACATTGACGCTGATGTCATACGTACCTGCATCGCGCCCGCTCAAGTCTACCGAGGCGTGGAAACTGCGGTTATCCAGTTTGCTCCAAACATTCTGGGGCGCGTTGACAAAAAGACTCACCGTCGTCTGGTCGATGCTTGACAGCTCCAGGCCGGCAGGCACGTTGCGCACCTCTATGGGCACGCCAGAAACCACATCGCGCGTCTCTGGATTCTGCTCCACCTGTGCCACAACCCAGACCAGGACCGACAGGCCAAGCGCCAGTAAGAACAGCAGGAAATTCTTGAAAGCCGAGGCGATCATCGCTTTATCTCACTCAAATATGCTTGTGTCACCGATGGCCGCTAGCAGCGCTATCGGTTGTTGGCTCGGTTTCTTGATCTCCGTTCCCGTGCGGGTGCAGGGTCATGCGCTTCCAGAATGGACGCGTCTTCTCGTTTGGGGCGTGATAGATGGTCAGTAAGACATTCTTGAGCCGGACCTCGTCAAACGCACGCGATAGCCGCCCGTTTTGCGCCAGCGAGATCGTGCCCGTCTGTTCTGAGACCACGATGGCCAAAGCATCGGTCTCTTCGGTAATGCCAACTGCAGCACGGTGGCGTGTGCCCAGCTTGGGATAATCAGGAATCATCTCTGCCAACGGCAGAATACAGGCGGCAGCGACGATGCGATTACCGCGCACAATCACCGCCCCGTCATGGAGCGGTGTGTTGGGGAAAAAGATGGTCACCAGAGTCTCGGCAGTGATGGTCGCATCGAGGTGAACGCCGGTGTCAACGTAATCCTGCAGGCCCGTCTTGCGCTCCAACACGATGAGCGCGCCGTAGCGCCGCTCGGCCATGCGCGCACACGCTCGCGCCAGCTCATCGATCGTTGCCAGCTCGGGATCGCCATTCTCCAGCGTCATGGGAAAGGCCATCAGACCGCCGGCTCGCCCCAGTTTCTCCAAAATGCGCCGCAGCTCAGGCTGGAAGATCACGGGAATTGCAACGAGCAAGGCCGGAATAGAGTTCTTGATCAGCCAGTTGAGCGTTGTCAGTTGAAAGAATTGGCTAATCGTGACCAAGATAAAGATGAGCAGTCCAATGCCCCACAGAAGCTGGACAGCCCGCGTGCCCCGGATAGAGAGAAACCCCAGATGGAAAATGAGGCCGACGATAAGGATATCGATGACCTGGACAATATCCAGCCGAGACAAAACCCAGAATAGATCCGGCACTGGATCCTCCAACGACCATACCCAGAATCACAACCGGCGCCTACGTCTTCCAGTCATTCTCATCGGGAATGCCACGCACGAGTTTTGGCAACATCTTCACCGTGCCGCACCAGGAAGAGGTGATTCATCGGCCCATCAACAGCGCCAACACCGCTTTCTGCGCATGCAGGCGGTTCTCCGCCTGATCGAAGACGGCTGAATTCGGGCCATCCATGACATCGTCGGTAATCTCGTGGCCACGGTGGGCCGGCAGACAATGCATCACAAGCACATCGGGCCGCGCTGCGGCAACAACCGCCCCGTTGACCTGGTAGGGGGCGAAAATCTTCTCACGCTCGGCAGCCTCTGCTTCCTGGCCCATACTCGTCCACGTATCGGTATAGATGGCATCGGCCCCGCGCACCGCCGCCAGCACATCGCGCTCGATGCTGATCGTACCGCCCGTTCCGGCAGCCAGTTTGCGTGAGGCCTCGACCACCGTCTTGAGCGGCTGATAGACAGATGGCGTCGCCGCTACAACGTGCATGCCTGCCAGCGCGCCGCCAAAGAGCAGCGAATGGCAGACATTGTTTCCGTCGCCAACATAGACAAGCTTCAGCCCCTGCAGCTTGCCGCGCTTCTCGTAGACGGTCAAGAGATCGGCCAGCCCCTGGCAGGGGTGGCTATAGTCAGAGAGGCCGTTGATGACCGGCGCTGAGGAGTAGCGGGCCAGAGTTTCGACATCGCTGTGTGCGAAGACGCGCGCCATGATACCGTCCACGAAACGCGATAGCACGCGCGCCACATCGGGCACGCTCTCACGCGCGCCAAGCTGGATTTCGTTGGGCGAGAGGTAAAGTGCATGGCCGCCGAGCTGCAACATGCCCACTTCGAACGAAACCCGCGTGCGCAGCGACGGCTTCTGGAAAATCATGCCCAGCGTCTTGCCGGCCAGAAGCGGCCGGTTGCCGCCCTTTTTCTGCTCAGCTTTCAGCTCAACCGCTTTGTTCAAGAGACGCCAAAACTCGTCCGGGTTCAGATCGCCCAGACTAATCAAATCCTTGTTCATCGAACCCTCCGTCGCTAGATTACCACAAACAGAGCGTGAATGCAACCACCCGAGCAGAAAAAAACATTAGCTGTCACCGCACAAAATGTGGTATAATGGACTTCGGCGGCCGATCTGGGCAGCCTATTGAGCACAGACAAAGGAGACCAAGAATATGGCAAGCATCGGCACGACCATGCAGGATGCGCTCTGCGAGCAGATCAAGAACGAGATGTACTCGGCATACCTGTATCTCTCCATGTCGGCCTGGTTCGAAGCGCAGGACCTGCCGGGTTTCGCCCACTGGATGAAGGCTCAGTTCATCGAAGAGGAAACGCACGCCCTCAAGCTGATGGAATTCGTCGTTGACCGCGATGGCATCGTCACCCTCCACCCCATTGCACAACCCCCTTCAACCTGGGCGTCTGCCCTCGAGGTCTTCGAAAACGTCCTCGAGCACGAGAAGCACGTGACACACCTGATCAGCAACCTCTATGCCCTGGCCATCGCGGAAAAAGACTTCACCAGCCAGCAGTTCCTCAACTGGTTCCTCAATGAACAGGTCGAAGAAGAGAAAAACGCCGATCTGATTGTTGCGCAGCTCAAATCGATCGGCAACATGAGGGGCCTGCTCGTCATGTTCGACGGCCACATGGAAAAGCGCTCAGCGACTCTGTCGGTCTAGTGGGCGGCCACATTGATGCTGATATGTCATGCTGCCTGCCCCCTGGACTGCCCCCTGGACTGCCCAGGGCAGGCAGGGCAGGCTGGCGCTTTGGCAGGCCAGGGAACGGAGTGAAGCATCTCAATATGCCGCATAGGAGATTCTTCGCTCCGCTCAGAATGACAGGTGTCCACTGCAAAAAGGTTGTGTTCGCCCAACCGTCATTGCGAGGAGCGCCCTTTGCGACGAAGCAATCTCCTCTCGGCGCGAAACGGGGGAGATTGCTTCGCTCCGCTCGCAATGACGGGTCCGTCCAGACCTTCTTGCAGTGGGCACCTGTCATGTGCCCACTGCAAGAAGGTCAAATGGTCGATCGAACTGAGCATTTGCC
>CAYOEZ010000048.1:0-23835 GCA_964402955.1 uncultured Ktedonobacterales bacterium
CTCCAACGTTGCCGCCGCCGTCCATCCCGAACTCACCTATGTGGCGTTGCGCCAGGGCGACCAGGTCTACTACCTGTCCAAGGGCGCCGTCAGCAACGCCATCAAAGGGCAATACACAATCGAGCGCGAGCTGAAGGGCCGCGAGCTGCTGGGCTGGAGCTATAGCGGCCCGTTTGATGATCTCAAGCCACAGCAGGGCGTCGAGCACAAGGTCATCCCCTGGGAAGCAGTCGGCGAGGCCGAAGGCACGGGCATCGTGCACATCGCGCCGGGCTGCGGCAAGGAAGACTTCGCCCTCAGCAAGCTGCATGGGCTGGCCACGATCGCGCCCATCGACGAGTTTGGCGTCTTTATGGCCGGCTTCGAGCCGTTCACAGGCCAGGGCGCGGCAGACTCGGCCAAACCCATCTTCGCCAACCTCAAGCAGAAGGGCATTCTTTATCGTTTGCAGGAATACCAGCACCGCTACCCTGTCTGCTGGCGCTGCAACACCCAGCTCCTCTTCCGCCTTGTCGACGAGTGGTTCATCTCGATGGACAAGCTGCGCTATGAAATCATGGACGTCACTAACCGCATCAAGTGGACGCCGTCCTTTGGCTTGGCGCGCGAGCTCGACTGGCTGAAGAACATGGACGACTGGATGATCTCCAAGAAACGCTACTGGGGCCTGGCTCTGCCCATCTCCCAGTGTAAAGAGTGCGGCAACTTCGAGGTCATCGGCAGCGAGGTGGAATTGAAGGAGCGCGCCGTCGAGGGATGGGACGTCTTCGAGGGCCATACGCCGCACAAGCCGTTCATCGATGCGGTCAAGATCAAGTGCTCAAAGTGCGGCGCCAAGGTCAGCCGCATCCCGGACGTCGGCAATCCCTGGATCGACGCCGGCATTGTCGCCTATTCGACGCTGAACTACCGCCATGACCGCGCCTATTGGGAGAAATGGTTCCCGGCCGATCTCATCTCCGAGTCGTTCCCCGGCCAGTTCCGCAATTGGTTCTACTCACTGCTCACTATGAGCACCGTCATGGAGAAGCGCGAACCGTTCAAGAACTGCTTCTCCTATGCCCTGCTGGTGGATGAGCATGGCGAACCAATGCACAAGAGCAAGGGCAACGCCATCGAGTTTGTTGAAGCCGCCGAGAAGATGGGCGTGGACGTCATGCGCTGGATGTACTGCGGCGCCATCATCACCCAGGATTTCCGCTTCGGCTACCATGTCGGCGATGAGACCCGCCGCCGCTTCCTGCTGCCGCTGTGGAATGTCTACAGCTTCTTCGTCACCTACGCCAACCTGGACAAGTGGCAGCCCGCCAAGACGCCCGTGACTGATGCGTCGCTCGCCCCGCTGGATCGCTGGGTTCTATCCGAGTTGCAGGCTCTGGTGAAGACCGTCACCGACCGGCTGGAGACCTACGACCCGGCTGCTGCCGTCCACGCCGCGGAGGCGTTCATGGACGACCTTTCCAACTGGTACGTGCGCCGCAGCCGCCGCCGCTTCTGGAAGAGCGAGAGCGACGCCGACAAGCAGGCCGCCTACGCCACACTCTACGAGTGTCTGGTGACGCTGACCAGGCTGCTGGCGCCATTCATCCCGTTTGTCACCGAAATCATGTATCAGAATCTGGTGCGCTCGGTGGACGCTGCCGCGCCCGAAAGCGTGCACCACTGCGATTGGCCAACGCCCGACGAGAGCAAGCTCGACGAGGCGCTGATGACCGAGACCCGCCTGGTGCGTGAGGTCGTCAGCCTGGGCCGCGCTGCTCGCAGCAAGGCCAACCTGCGCGTGCGCCAGCCGCTGGCCACCATGCTCGTCAAAGTCATGTCCGACGAGGAACAGGCCATCCTGGAGCGTCTGCACGAGCAAGTCCTCGACGAACTGAACATCAAGAAGCTCGATTTTGTCAAAGAAGAAGGCGAGCTCGTCACCTACGCCGTCAAGCCGGCCTTTGGCCTGCTCGGGCCCAAGTACGGCAAGAAGGTGCAGTCCATCGCGGCCGCGCTCAGCAAGCTCGACGCAGCCGTCGTCACCCGCAGCAAGCGTTCGGGCAAGGGCGTTGACGTGGTCGTGGACGACGAGACACTTACTCTGTTGCCTGAAGAGCTTGACGTGCGCAGCAGCGAGCGCCCCGGCTATGCCACGGCCGAGGAAGACGGCTATCTGGTTGGCGTCAGCAAAGAGGTAACGCCCGAACTCGAACAGGAGGGCATCGCCCGCGAGCTGGTGCGTTTCACGCAGGACGCACGCAAGGACGCCGATCTCGACATCGCCGACCGCATCGTCACCTACGTTCAGGCGGGCGATAAGGTCATCGCCGCCGTGCAGACTTGGGCCGATTTCGTCAAGCAAGAAACACTGACGGTCGACCTGCGCTTCGGCCCGCCCCCCGCCGGCGTCTTCACCGCTACAAACGACTTCGAGGGCGAGCAGGTCATCATCGGGGTGAGGAAAGCATAGCTCGATTCATCGCAGGACATAGCGAGCGCAGCGCATTGCACCGCATGCTCTGCGCTCTTGCGCGTCAAGTCTGCTGCGTTAGTTCCGTTGGCGGGCAAACACCTCGCCCGACAGGCGTACAATCAGAAACATCCGCGTTCATCTGTGTTCATCCGCGGCATCTACGACGATCGGGTTGGGACCGCATCGCATCTTTGCTACACTGTCAATGCTTGCGTGGCATAAAGCGCTGTGGTAGAATGCAATCTAACCGAGGAGGCTGGATATGACAACGGATGAAGCCACACACGCCCTTGCGCGTTTCATTCAGGCGCAGTCGCCAGCAGAGATGGCACAGATATTCGAAAGCGAGCCGGCGCTGCGAGGACCTGAAGTGGCAGAATGGCTGCAGCAGAAAGAGCAAGAAGCCCGCCAGCAGGGACTGCAAAACATCGCCAACGACCTTGCTGCGTTGCGCAAGGTTCTGAGCGAGGCTGGGGAGCATCTGGACATCCCGCTGCCCGATGCTCCCGGCTGCAAGGTCGCCGCTGAACTCATCATCGCTCTGATCGATGCCGCGCCCGATTCTCCGCTGCCGGCCGCCGCTCTCTCGGCCCCGTTCTTTCTGGTGACAGGCGCCTGGCGCGTCCATATGAAGCAGCACCAGGTCCACAGACTGGAACAACTGGAACAACTCGACGCCCGAGTAGACGCGGTTGCCCGAACCATGGACAAGCGACAGCGCAGACGTGTTCGCGATGTCCTGGCAAACCTTGAACGCTGGCTGGACGCACAATCATGGCAGGCATCCAGCGAGTTTCTGGCTGCCCACAAGGGCCTCCTCTCCCCCGACACAGCGGAGATTCTCGAGTTACTGGCGAAGGGCGCTAGCGTTGCTGGCGCAGAAAAAGATGAGAAGTTCTACCGCCAGCACCTTGACATCCTGGCCCGCGTGCCGGCAGAAGGCACGGAGCCCGTCTTCGAGCAACTGATCACCGAAGAAGAGCACAAGGCGATGCAGCAGCGCTTCCGTGACGAGACGCTGTCGGGATGGCTGGCGCCAGAAGAGCACAGGCGATTGCTGCCACTTCACTTGGAGGTCGAGAAGTCCCTTGATGAGATGCGTCAGATACTCGATGACATCGAGACAGCCCTCAATACACCTTCAGGCCAGCGCATCAACTATTACGCTGCCGGCAGAGCCACGGCCATTCGCTTTGTGAGGACCAAGATGCCCCCGGAGGATCTGCGCCACGCCCAGGTCTTGTACTTGCGCGCCGCCCAGCGTGGAGGCGCAGGCATCACCGCTATCGAGCAAGGCCTTCTGGACAACATCGCAGCCGGAGAAGACCTAGCCTCGACGTCCTTCTGGCTGAGTGTGCTCGACATTCGCAGGCCCCGCGACAGCTTCAGCAAGAAACGCCACACACTCGCCCTGGCCG
The DNA here is from genome assembly GCA_964402955.1 of uncultured Ktedonobacterales bacterium. Classification (GTDB taxonomy): domain Bacteria; phylum Chloroflexota; class DTOL01; order DTOL01; family DAOUCN01; genus CAYOEZ01. The sequence continues at coordinate 3,874 of CAYOEZ010000048.1, forward strand.
CCCTTGCTCGCCTTGCCATTCGTAACGATAGCCCAGAGGCGGTGCAGGCCTTGCGCGACCTGTTGCATCACAAGACAGACGGTATCCGCAGCAACGCCGTTTACTATCTGGGTCAGGTTTACCTGTTCACCGGCAAGGCCCTTCCGCCCGATGTGCGGGCCGATATGGAGACAGCCGCGACGAGCGCGCCGGATTTCGCCAGTCGTTTTCATGCTCGCAATGCCCTCCGCTACTGCCAGCTTCCTGTCCCCATCGACAATCCAGGCGGCGTCTTCTCATTTCTGGTCAGCTATCTGGGATCGGGTTACGCAGGGGTCACAGGCGTCACTCGCACCATTGAGATAACCTCCGAGCAGACGCTCGAGAATCTCAACGACGCCATCCTCAACTCCGTCTCCTTCGACGCCGACCACCTCTACGCATTTCACATGACCGGCGACGAACGTGACGCTCGTTTCGAGTTTGACGCGCCGGAGAGCACAGATGATCTCGAGTTCGGCTTCGTCGATGCCATGTGGGGCGGCGGCGCCGGCGGCGTCATGCTCTCCTACGATGCGACGATCGGCCAACTGGGGCTAATCCCCAGGCACAAGTTCCTCTACGTATTCGACTTCGGTGATCAGCATAAGTTCGCCGTTCAAGTTGGTGACCTACTGCCCCGGCGCAATAATCGTACCAAGTATCCGCGCATCGTTGCGCGCAAGGGCAAATCACCAGAGCAGTACCCCAGCCGGGAGGTTCTCGCCGATGGCGACAGTGGCGACGACGACAGCAACCGCGTCCCGGAGGTAAAGGTATGAGTGACATTCATGGAGCGTTGAATCTCTTGGCGCTGGCCGGCACACGGGGCGGGGTGCACGGTCTGCTCGATAGGGATCACGTGCTGCTAAGCCCGCGGGTCGAACGCATCATAAACGAGGGGATCAACGACACCATCCGCTCCGGAGACCTGGCTACTGCTACAGATCTAGTTGGCATTCGTGATGCGCTGCGGGAAATCCGCCGCGCAAGGAAGTTTACACTGCCGGATGTTCCGGGCGCCCGCATCGCGTCAGACCTCATCCAGGAGCTATCTGCTCCAACATCCCGCTCGCCATTGCCCGCAGGCGCACTCGATAGCGCGTTCATCGCCGTGCTCAGTGCCCTGAAGATCCACGTCAAGAAACTGCGGCTGAGAGGCGGTCGGGCAGAGCTGCATCGGCTCGACAGGCGGATCGCGGCGGCCGGCGGACTCAGCAAACGCACGGCGCGGGCTAGGCCGTCAATTCTGGCCCTGCTTGAGCGATGGCTGGACGCCCGGTCCTGGTCAGGCTCGTACAGCTTCTGGAAGGCTCACGAAGGCCTCACGGGCGATGAGGTACCGGACATCCTGGCCGTGCTCCTGCATGGCGCCCAGGCGCGAGATGACGAGGCCAACCGCCGCAGGCTGGAACAGCACATCAAGATCGTTGCCGCCGCCGGCACGGGCGGGCAGGAAGAACTGTATCGCGCACTGATTGACGCAGAAAGACATGACAAGCGCCGCGACTACATGGACGACCATCTCATGGCATGGTTGAGCGTTTCTCGCGAGTTCGACGCTTCTTCAGCGCGGGCTGCGGCGGTCCGGGAAGACAACGCTCGCCAGCTCAGCATCCTGGCTGATGTCTTGGCCGCTCCAATGACAGAAAAAGGCAAGCTACACATTCCCTTGCTGACCGGCGCTCTCGCTCCAGCCGATGTCCGGCGCGCTCAAGAACTGTACTGGCGCGTTGTCGCCCGGGGCGGAAAAGGGAGTCAGAAGGCGCAGCATGCGCTGCTTGAAGCCATCGCCGTCAGCGCCGACCTGTCTTCAATAGCATTCTGGCAAGACTGCCTGTCGTTCCAGCAGAAGGGCGACCAGATGATTCGGTCGCGGCCGCCGACCGCCATCGCCGCACTGGCCCTGCTGGCGATCGAGCACGACGACGTGTCGCCCGTTCAGGCGCTGCTCGCGCTCCTGTCGAATGATCTGCCATTCTTGCGCGCTCTCGCGGTCGACCGGCTTGGCCAGGTCTACCTGATCAAGAATGCGCCGCTTCCGCCCGAGATGCGACGTGTGATGGAAGGGGTTGCCCGTGCCGATCGTATGACCACGGCCCGCTGGAACGCCCGGGCGATTCTCAAGATCAACGGCTTGGCGGTGCCTCACGATCATGCCGGCGAGGTCTATAGGCTTGATATCTGGTCCTCCGGCGCACGCGATATGCGGCGCGTGATTGAGATCAGGTCGGAGCAGACGCTCGAAGACCTGCACAGGGCCATCCAGAAAGCCATCGGCTGGCGTGCAGGCGAGCCGTATTCGTTCGATGTGAGCATATCGGGCAACAAACGCGACAGTATCTATTCGCCCGGATCGGCGAAAGGCGTCTTCTATGCAACGGAATGGCGCATCGGCGATCTGGGACTGGACCTTCGTAGTTTTCTCTTCTATCAAACTGGTGCGGAGCGCCACGTCGGCATTATGGTGCGGGACATCAGTGAATCAACAGACACGGGAGTCTATCCCCGCGTCGTCGATAGCGAGGGTTAGCTGCCGCGGCAATTCCGGCCCGGACAACTGAACATCGCGGGAGGACTCCCTGCTCCAACGTTGCGCCGGCCTACCGGCTGTGCTACAATGGCCGCGGAGGCAACGCATGAGCGGCATCGAGGCAGCCATCGATCGCATTTTCAACGCACAAACGGCCAGCGATCTGGAGAAGATTTTCATTGAGGAACCTGAACTCTTCACGCCAGAAGCAGACCAGTTATTGGTTCGGCGCCAGGCGGCGGCAGAGCAGCAAGGCAACGCCGACATGGTCGCAGCGCTCGTTCAATTGCGCGACGTCCTGAAGAGCATCCGCATCACTGCGGGGGTAAACCTGCCCGACATGCCCGGCAGTTCCTCGGCCGCCGACTTCATCCATGCCCTGATCGCCGTCGCTCCTGACGCTCCCGCTCCCGCGCTCGCCCTCAGCAACGTTTTCTTCGCCGCGCTCGATGCCTTGCGCGACCACGCGCGGCGCAACGAATTGACGCCCATGCTCGAAAACCTGCGTCTGCTCGACCAGCGCATCGAAGCCGCCGGCGGGGCAGAGCACATGGCCGGACACGGCCGCGAGTCCCTCTTTTCGATGATCGAAGAATGGGTTGACGCCCCCACCTGGATCGATTCCCACGGCTTCCTGATAGACCATCGCGAGCTGCTTTCGCCCGATGCACTGGCCATCGTCTCTCTGCTTGCTCGCGGCGCGCGCCTGCGCGACTCTCTCGACGAAGCGGCCATCCTCGACCAGCACGTGAGCCTCCTCGAGAGCGCCCAGGCCGGCCAGCTCGAGGAGACCTATATCAAGCTGATCGAGAGCGAAAGCAAAGAACGCCGCGCCTCGTAGGTTGCAGCATCGCTCGTGCTGCGCTATAATGGTGATGGCGTGTAGGAGGATACACATGGAGATTCACGAGCTTGTGGTAGAAATGAAGCTGCTAGAGCGTCGCCTGACACTCTACGAAGAGAAGTACGGCGTCTTGAGCGAGGACTTCTACGCAGCCTTGATGGCATGAGAGTTGGAGCGCTATGATGAGTACGACGAGACACGCGCCGATTTCAGCCGCTGGAAGGGCGTCTATGAGACATGGCGGAGACGGAAGGCAGCCTGACAGGGAGCGAATGGAGAGCACAAGCCGCGCCTAGTCAGACCTGTTTCTGACACCGTATCCAGATCGACACAACCAGTGGAGGTGGACGCATGCTCCAGCCAGAGAACCAGTCGAAGCAGTATGAACACCTTTTTGCGGACATCGATGAAGGCAGGATGAAGATTCCGCGCTTTCAGCGGGACTTTGTTTGGACGGACAACCAGACCGCCGCACTTCTGGACAGTATAGTCAAGGGCTTTCCCATCGGCACCTTCATCCTTTGGAAGACCCGCGAAGAAATGAGGCATATCAAGAATATCGGCAACATCACTCTGCCGAAGACCCCCGACGGCGACGCTACTCTGTACGTCTTGGATGGTCAGCAACGTATCACGTCCCTCTATGCTGTACGCAAGGGTATCAGGCTGACGAAAGACGGCAAGGAGATAGATTACAGGAGGATATCGATCAACCTGCATCTTGACCCTGATGGAGATGAGCAGATTGTGACGGCAGATACACCTCCTGATTGTCCTTGCATCTCGGTCTATGCGCTCCTCAACAGCCCGATTGACGAGCTAGCCAGGCAGTTCCTTCCACATCTCAACAAAATCGCCGTGTATCAGCAGCGGCTTAAGGGGTATCTGTTTTCCACCATCCTGATTTCAGACTACCCGATAGACATAGCTTGCGAGATATTCACGCGCATTAATACGGGCGGAACCACACTTACGCTCTTTGAGATCATGGTAGCCAAGACTTATGATCAGGAACGTGGATTCGACCTCGCCCTCGAATATGACCGTCTGATAAACGACAACGGAACGGGGAAGGATTTGGAGGATGTCGGGTACGATGCGATTCCGGCCTCCACCGTCCTGCAGTGCATAGCAGCGCATTTGCGGCGACAGGTTCGGGCACGGGACATTCTCCGACTAAAGAGGCAAGAGGTCATAGACTGTTGGCCTGTCGTGAAAGAAGCCATATTCACAGCGGTTGACTACTGCCGAAACTACCTGCGAATACCCGTCTCGATCCTCCTGCCCTATGATGCATTATTGGTGCCATTTTGCTATTTCTTCGTCCACAACAGTATGAAGATGCCCACCTCCGATCAGCATGGGTTTCTCTGCCAGTACTTCTGGTGGGCTTCGCTCAACAACCGCTTCAGTTCAGGTGTAGAAGGCAAGCTGTCTCAGGATTTCCAGCGCATGGACCGAATACTGAGTGGGCTAGCTCCTGACTACAAGAGCGACGACCAGCTACACCTGACCCTTGACGACTTGAGATTCCGCTGGTTTAGTGCCGGTGATGCCTTCTGCAAAGCGATTCTTTGCCTGTACGCATACTACCAACCAAAGTCATTCGCATCGAACAGCTTAGTCCAACTGGACAACGCATGGCTGAAGGTTGCGTTCAGCAAGAACTACCACCACTTCTTCCCAAAGTCGTACCTCGACAAGAAGGGTTTTGAGTACTGGCAGGCCAACTCTGTGCTCAATATCACGTTAGTTGACGACTACCTGAACAAACAGAAGATCGGAGCCCGACCACCAAGTGCGTACATGCAGGAATTCGCCAAGAGCAACCCTGAACTGAGCCAGACAATGCAGACCCACTTGATTGACGACATGGTGCGCTTCGGCGTGTGGTCTGATGACTACAGCGCTTTCCTGGAACAGCGCGGACAACGTGTCTTGGACGAAATCAAGAAGCGCGTCGGGTCCGGACTCTTCACATACTGACAAAAGGACAACCACCAAATGCACCCCAACTCACCGAACTGAAATCCCGTCTCATGGAAGTATCCGAATTGCAGATGGCAGCGGGCGTGCTCTGCCAGGATGAGACAATGTACGTGCCGGTTGGCGGCGCTCAGTAGCGCGGGCGGCCCTTGTTGCGCCTCTCTACGCTAGCTGGTCAGGCCTATGCAACAGGTGCGCCTGTCTCGACATACGCATCGGGGAGGAAACGACAGCATGTCACTACGCAGAAAGACGCTAACCATTTTCACAGTTGCGATCATCGTCATGGTTCTGGTCGGGTACTTGCTGGGCCGGCTCATAATTCTGAAGAGCTTTGCTGACCTGGAAACGCGCATCGCCCACCAGAATGTTGATCGCGTCCTGAATGCCCTTTCCGCTGACATCGCTGCTCTGGACAGGTTCACCCTCGACTGGTCTGGATGGGACGACACGTTTGCTTTCGTCGAGAGTCGCGATGAGAACTACATAGAGGCTAACCTCGCCGATGACACGTTCAACAACAGCCAGGTCAGCGTCATGTTGTTTGTCAATGCGTCCGGTAAGCTGGTCTTCGGAAAAGCCTTCGATCTGTCTGCACAGACGGAGGTCCCTGTCCCGGCCACTCTGTTGCAGCGCATCTCTATCATAGATGACCCTCTCTTGCAGCATACGGATCTGGCGGCCGGCCTGGCAGGCGTCTTGCTTGCTCCTGAGGGACTCATGGTCATCGACTCACGACCTATTCTGCAAAGCAGCGGAAAGGGCCCCAGCAGAGGCAGCTTAATCGTCGCCCGCTTCCTGGACGCGCGGGAGGTTCAGCGACTGTCCACTATCACTGTTCTCTCGCTCACAATGGCGCGTTTCGATGATCCACAAGCTCCCGCCGACTTCCTGGCTATTCGCCCCCTATCAACCAAAGACAAGATCGTTGTGCAGCCCCTGAGCACACAGACCATCGCAGGGTACACCGTGCTCGAGGACATTTATGGCGAGCCGAGTGTTATGCTGCGCATCGACATGCCCCGCGACGTCTACCAGCAAGGGATAACGACAACGTTCTATCTCGCCCTCGCACTTCTTGCAGCAGGACTGCTCTTCGCCGTTTTGCTTCTGCTCCTGTTGGACAAATTGGTGCTGTCTCGACTGGCAAGACTTGACGCGGCAGTCAACGCTATCAGCGTAAGCGGCGATCTATCGGCTCGGGTGCCTGCTCACGACAACGATGAACTGACAGGTCTGGCCCACGCCATCAACCGCATGCTTCAGGCGCTTCAGCAATCAGAGGTCGAGGTTAAGGAAGCAACCGCACGCTACCGCCAGCTCTTCGAGGAAGTGCAGACGGGAGTCCTGGTTATCGACGCAAGCACACGTGTGATTGTCGACGCCAATTCTGCTGCCATCCAAATGCTGGGTGCATCCAAAGAGCAGATCATCGGCCAACCCTGCATCGTCTTCTGCTCAAGGCGGATTAGCGAGTGTGCCCAAGGCCAGGACGGACAGATCACCACACCCTTGGAGGGTGAGTTGCTCACCGCCGACGGCGGCCACATGTCCGTCGTAAGGGCAACAAGTGGCGTCGTGCTCAAAGGGCACGCACATCTGCTGGAAAGCATCATGGACATAACTGGCCGGAAGCAGCATGAGAAGTGGCTCACCCATCTCGCTTACTTTGATCCCCTCACCGACGTCGCCAATCGACGAACACTGGAAGAGGCCCTGGAGCGCGTGATGGACGAAGCGCGTCAAGGCGTCCCGAGCGCGCTGCTCCTTCTCGACGCCGACAAGTTCAAGCCTGTCAACGATGGCTTCGGGCACGTAGCGGGCGACCAGGTTCTCGTCGGTCTCACGCACATCATCCAACAGAACTTGCGCAGCACCGATCTCCTCGCTCGCCTGGGTGGAGACGAGTTTGCCGTTCTCATGATGGGGACGACCGTCGAGGTCGCCCGGGACGTAGCAGAAAGGGTACGCAGCAAAATCGAGGAGACCACGATTGACACGCAGGAGAGTAGCTTCCGCCTGACGGTCAGCATTGGCGCAATCGCGATCGATGGGAATCTATCAACCAGAGAGCTGATGGTGCAGGCCGACCAGGCCATGTATCACGCCAAGGAGCGCGGCCGCAACCGGATCAGGGTGGAGTGAACGAAAACCTGGACTCTGAGCGCGCGTCTCGCGACGAAGCCGCTATCCTCTAGCAATCAGAGTTCCGATCTCTCGGAGAGATCGGAACTCCGAATTGTAGAGACACAAAGATTGCGTCCATCCCGGGTCTGAGTTATAATGCTTGGTGTCACGGGGCGGGACAATCTGGAGGGGGCGAGTTAACTGCTGCGATGACGATGCTTGATCCGTAGCCATTGATAGCAAGCCAAGCTGGAGAACGGAAATGCTCACACGACTTCGCGTAACGAACTTCAAGCGATTTACCAGCGCAGACATCGAGCTGGGGAAAGCGGTTGTTCTCATCGGTCCCAACAACTCAGGCAAGACGACGATCCTGCAAGCGCTCGCGTTGTGGCAGATCGGCCTCAGGGAGTGGACGACGAAACGTACTGGCGGAGCGCCAGAGAAGCGGCCAAGTGTTACGATCAACCGTAACGATCTCATCCCCATTCCAACACCTGATGTTAAGCTGCTGTGGCATGATCTCCATGTTAGGAACGTTCGGCGAGACCAGGACAAGAAACAACGGACGCAAAACGTGCGGGTTGGGATCCTGGTAGATGGCGTAAGCTCAGACCGAACGTGGTCATGTGGGCTCGAGTTTGACTTTGCGAATCCGGAATCACTCTATTGCCGTCCGCTCGCACACGGAACAGAAAAGGCAGAAGCTCAGCACATTGTGATCCCAGATGAGGCAGTGAAAACACGCATTGCTTTCTTGCCTGCCATGTCTGGATTGGCAGCCGTCGAACCCAAGTGGGAACAGGGCCGTATCAATGTCCTGTTGGGTGAAGGACAAACGGCGCAGGTGCTCCGCAACCTTTGTTTTCGCATTTACGACCAAACTGATGGAAGCGAGAACTGGGACAAAATCGTCGATCACATTGTCGATCTCTTCGGGGTAACACTACTCCCGCCGCGTTATGTCATGGAACGTGGTGAGATAACTATGTCGTACAGGGAGAAAAACGGCGTCGAACTGGATCTCTCTGCTTCCGGGCGAGGACTCCAGCAAACGCTTCTCTTGCTTGCGCACATGTATTCCAGCCCCAAGACCGTCTTGCTGCTCGATGAACCCGACGCTCATCTTGAGTTTCTGCGCCAACGCCAGATTTACCGCCTGATCACAGACATCGCCGAGGCCAATGGGTCGCAGATCATTGCCGCCAGTCATTCCGAAGTACTCTTGAACGAGGCAGCTGATCGCGATATCGTCATTGCCTTTGTTGGAAACCCGCATCGCATCGATGACCGCGGCAGCCAGGTAGCCAAGGCACTTAAGGAGATTGGTTTTGACCAGTACTACCTGGCTGAACAGAACGGCTGGGTTCTGTATCTCGAGGGGTCAACTGACCTGGCCATTCTGCAAACGCTCGCACGTCTCTTGAACCACGAAGCAGCCCCCTTTCTGGAGCGTCCTTTTGTGCGCTACGTCGAGAACCAACCGCAGCGGGCCAAAGACCATTTCTTCGGCTTGCGTGAAGCGTGTCCCGGTCTCCGTGGGGTCGCGCTATTTGATCGCCTGGAACGCGGGCTACCAGCGGATTCACCACCGCTTGTTGCCATGATGTGGAACAAGCGCGAAGTCGAGAACTACATCGCTAGCGAAAAGGTTCTCCTCTCATATGCCAACCACGCGCAACCCGATGATCTCTTTACCTGGGCAGAGGCAGAACACCGCCAGCGAGCCATGCTGGAAGCAATGGACGAAATGGCAACGGCTCTGAAAACTCTGAGGAAACCTACTCCGTGGTCGGATGACATCAAAGCCACTGACGATTATCTTGATCCGCTGTTCGCTCTGTACTTCGAAAAGCTTGGCCTGCCAAACCTGCTACGCAAGACAGATTATCACATCTTGGCAAGCTTCGTGCAGAGGAATGACGTAGCCCAAGAGATCACCGAGAAACTGGATGCCATCGTCGCCGTTGCTCGGCAAATAACACCCCGAGCTGCATAGTGCGCAACACGAAAGGAGAAGGCCGTGCCGCCACAACTCGTCGAACTGAAATCCCGTCTCATGGAAGTCTCTGACCTGCAGATGGCGGCTGGCGTGCTGCGTTGGGATCAGACGACGTACATGCCCGTTGGCGGCGCGCCGTCGCGCGGGCGGCAGTTGTCGCTGCTAGCGCGCCTGGCCCACGAAAAACAGACTGATCCCGCCATCGGCAAGCTTCTCGACCTGCTGCGCGCCTACGAGCAGAGCCTGCCCTACGAGCACGACGCCGCCGCCTTCATTCGCGTCGCCCGCCGCTTCTACGACAAGGCGATCAAGGTGCCGTCTGTCTTCACCGCCGAGCTTGCCTCCCACCAGGCGGCGTCGTTCATCGCCTGGCAGAAAGCCCGCCCGGCCAACGATTTCGCCGCCGTGCGCCCCTATCTCGAGAAGAACGTCGACCTCTGCCGGCAGTACGCCGCTTTCTTCCCCGGCTACAAGCACATCGCCGACCCGCTCATCGACGATCGTGATTATGGCGTGACCGTCGACATGCTGCGCCCCATCTTCGCCAGCCTGCGCGAGCAGCTTGTGCCGATGGTGCAAGCGATCACCGCTCAGCCGCCTGCCGACGACGCCTGTGTGCGCCAGCTCTTCCCCGCCGACAAGCAATGGGCCGTCGGGCTGGACGTCATCGAGCGATTCGGCTACGACTTCAGCCGCGGGCGCGAAGACCGTTCCGCCCACCCCTACACCACCAAGTTTGCCATCGGCGACGTGCGCATCACTACCCGTGTCAACGAGCACGACCTGCGCCAGTCACTCTTCGCCACCATGCACGAGAGCGGCCACGGCATGTACGAGCAGGGCTTGAACCCGGCCTATGAGGGAACCGTCCTGGCCCGCGGCACATCGTCCGGCGTACACGAGAGCCAGTCGCGCACCTGGGAGAATCTGGTCGGGCGCAGCCGCAACTTCTGGGTAGGTTACTATCCGAAGCTACAGGCAGCCTTCCCCGAGCAACTGGGCATGGTATCCCTCGATACCTTCTATCGCGCTATCAACAAGGTGCAGCGTTCGCTCATCCGCACCGAAGCCGACGAGGTCACCTACAATCTGCATATCATCATCCGCTTCGATATCGAGTGTGCGCTGCTCGAGGGAAAGCTGGCCGTCAAAGACCTGCCCGACTACTGGAACAGCCGCTACCAGAGCGACCTGGGCGTGACCCCGCACGACCACAAAGATGGCTGCTTGCAGGACACGCACTGGTTTAGCGGCAATGTGGGCGGCGTGTTCCAGGGCTACACGCTGGGCAACATTCTGGGCGCGCAGTTCTACCAGGCCGCGCTCGCCGCCGAGCCGGAGATTCCCGGCGACATCCGCCGCGGCGACTTTGGCGTGCTCCATGCCTGGCTCAAGGACAATATCTACCACCATGGGCGTAAGTTCACTGCCGCCGAGCTCACTGAGCGCCTCACCGGCGGCCCGCTATCCATCGAACCCTACATGACCTATCTGCGTACCAAGTTCGGCGAGATCTACGCGCTGTAGTCATGGGCGTCGAGCACTATGATTTACGGAGCGGAGGAGAGCGGTGGCGTCACAGTCAGACCATGAACTGATCAACTCTGAGGAGGATCTGCTTGGAACCGAAGTACGAGGAACTGAAAGCACGCGTCAAGCAAGTGGTCGACATCCATTCGGCGCTTGCGGTCCTGAACTGGGATCAATCAACCTACATGCCTGCCGGCGGCGCCGAGGGCCGCGCTCGCCAGATGTCCACGCTCGAAGGCATCGCCCACGAGAAGGCGACCGATCCTGCCATTGGCAAGTTGCTCGATGATCTGAAGCCGTATGAGCAGAGTCTGCCCTACGATTCTGACGAGGCCAGCCTGATCCGCGTCACCCGCCGCAACTATGAGAAGGCTGTCAAGGTGCCGTCCGCGTTCATGGCGGAACTGGCCGGCCATTTTGCGCTGACGTATGACGTATGGTCGAAGGCGCGCCCGGCCAACGATTTCGCCGCCGTGCAACCACTGCTGGAAAAGACGCTCGACATGAGCCGCCAATACGCCAACTACTTCCCCGGCTACGAGCATATCGCCGACCCGCTGATCGACAACGCCGACTATGGCATGAAAGCATTGTCTGTGCGCGCCGTATTCAGCGATCTGCGCACAAAGCTGGTGCCTATCGTCAATGCTATCACATCCCAGCCCGTGGCCGACGATTCCTGCATCAAGCAGTACTACCCGCAGAAGAAGCAGATGGACCTTTGCGCAGCCATCGTCAAGCAACTGGGCTACGACTTCAATCGCGGCCGCCAGGACCTGACACACCACCCATTTGAGACCACGTTTGCCCTGGGCGATGTGCGCATCACCACCCGCGTCGACAAGCACGACCTGTCACAGTGTCTGTTTAGCATGATGCACGAGAGCGGCCATGCCATGTACGAGCAGGGCGGCAGCCCGGCCCACGACGGCACACCGCTGGCCGGCGGCACATCGTCTGGCGCACACGAAAGTCAGTCGCGCACCTGGGAGAACATCGTCGGGCGCAGCCGTGGCTTCTGGGTAGGTTATTATCCGAAGCTGCAGAAGACCTTCCCGGCGCAGCTTGGCAGCGTTTCGCTCGATACGTTCTACCGCGCCATCAACAAGGTCGAGCGTTCGCTTGTGCGCACTGAATCCGACGAGGTCACCTATAACCTGCACGTCATCATCCGCTTCGACCTGGAGCTGGCCATGCTCGAGGGCAAACTGGCCGTGAAGGATCTGCCCGAGGCCTGGCACACCCGCTACAAGAGCGATCTCGGCGTCCAGGCGCCCAGCAATGTCGACGGCTGCATGCAGGACGTGCACTGGTATGCCATGTTCATCGGCGGCGCCTTCCAGGGCTACACCCTGGGCAACATCATGGGCGCACATTTCTACGCCGCCGCGCTCAAGGCGCACCCCGAGATTCCTGCCGAAATCAGGGCCGGCAAGTTCAGCACCCTGCACGGCTGGCTCAAGGACAACATCTACCAGCACGGCAGCAAGTACACCGCCGGCGAGCTGCTGCAGCGCACGACCGGCCAGTCGTTGGCCGTCGACCGGTACATCAAGTACCTCAAGACGAAGTTCGGCGAGCTGTACAAGATCTGATAATTCGCGAGCGTGCGCGTGCCGGCCAGTGGTCGGCACGCGCACAGGAGCATGAGGGACCAACGAACAGCAGATACTCAGAAATCAGGCGACCGGATGCCTGGTATTGTTCTCAATACTGCGCAGGGTATCGCCAACCTCAGTCAGGGTCTCGTTGATACGGAACAGGACCATGAGTATTTCGGCGTAGATGCGCACGACGACGGGGCCGACGATGATCAGTGCAACACCGAGCAATGGCTGATCGCCCTGGAGTATGGTGACCACGCCTGCGATAATAACCGCAGCGACGAGAAGCCAGAACAGGACCTGGATGATGATCGGCGTGATCATCCTCTTGAATGACATGAAATCGCCCATCTTCTTTCCTCTCCTTATTTGGTGGCGCAAATCGGAGTTGCCCAAGAGACATCCCGCTGCTGTTCGCCTCACTTATGCTAACACATGTACGCCCTGGACGATACGCTTCTCATGTTTTTCCCTGGATTATCCACGCCTTTGCGGTGCACGAGGGATAACTCTGGCGACAAGGTCAGGAGGCGCGCATGACCACCCGCATCGACACCGGCTTCTTCGTGAACGACATCCAGCGCATGGTCGCCTTCTACCGCGACGTGCTTGGTTTTGCCATCGAATGGAACGGGCAGGGCGCCTATACTGAGTTCAGAAACGTTTTTCCAAACCCTAAGGGTCTTAGAGACCCTTAGGGTTTGGAACGGTCTGATTTGACACCCCCCGAACGCGCGTGCTATAATCGCGGCAATGGCTAATCCAACCTTCCTCGATCATCTGCGCGGGCTGCGCGGCTATCGCAGCCAGATCGTGCACATCGAGCATCTGCCCGCCCGCGAGCCGCGCTTTGGCCGCCTCGACGAGCCGCTGCCCACGCCGCTGGCCCATGCACTTGATCGCAAAGGCGTGCGCGCCCTCTTCACCCACCAGGCCGAGGCCGTCAACGCCGTGCGCCGCGGCGAGAACGTCGTCGTCTCCACCTCCACGGCCAGCGGCAAGACGCTGTGCTACAACCTGCCCGTGCTCGAGGCGATCCTGAAGGACAAGGGCACGCGTGCCCTCTACATCTTTCCCACCAAAGCCCTGGCGCAAGACCAGTTGCGCAGCCTGCGCGAGTTGTCCGAGGAAGCGCTGCCGCTCCTGCGCTACGACACCTTCGACGGCGACACGGCCCAGGCCAAACGCAGCAAGATCAAGAAAGAATGCCAGATCGTCCTCACCAATCCCGACATGATCTCGATGGGCATCTTGCCCAACCATTCGTCATGGGCGCGCTTCCTGGCCGGCCTGCGCTACGTCGTTATTGACGAGGCGCACGTCTACCGTGGCATCTTCGGCAGCCACGTCGCCAACGTCATCCGCCGCCTGCGCCGCCTCTGCCAATTCTACGGCGCAAACCCGCAGTTCATCTGCTGTTCGGCGACCATCGCCAATCCGCAGGAGCTTGTCAGCGAGCTTGTTGGCGCCGATGTCACGGTTGTCAACGACGACGGCTCGCCCCACGGCCCCAAGGACTTCGTCTTCTGGAATCCGCCGCTGCTCGACGAGAAGAGCGGCGCCCGCCGCAGCGCACACAGTGAAGCCACTGCGCTCTTCACCGAGTTGGTGCAGGCCAATATTCGCACCATTGCCTTCACCAAGTCGCGCCGCGTTGCCGAAATCCTGCTCATGTATGCGCGTGACGCTTTACGTAAAGTTGACCCGTCGCTCCCCGACCAGATTCGCGCCTACCGCGCCGGCTACCGCCCCGAAGATCGGCGTGAGATCGAGCGCATGCTTTTCAAGGGCGAATTGATCGGCGTCACCGCCACCAACGCCCTGGAGCTGGGCGTGGACATCGGCGCCCTCGACGCGACTGTGCTCACGGGCTATCCCGGAACTATTGCCAGCACCTGGCAGCAGTCCGGGCGCGCCGGACGCACGCGCGACTACTCGATGTCGTTCCTGGTGGGGCTCGACAATCCGCTCGACCAGTACCTGATGCGCCATCCCGACGACTTCTTCCGCAAGATACCGGAGCACGCGCTCATTAACCCGGTCAATCCGCACATCCTGAGCCAGCACCTGCTCTGCGCAGCCTACGAGATGCCGCTGACACAGGCCGACGAAGCGCGCTTTGGCGGCGAGCACGCATTTGAACCTGTGATGATCGAGCTCGAGCAGCGCGGCTATCTGCGCTATACCGGCGAGAGCTGGTACTACCAGGGCATCGATTACCCGGCGCAGAACGTCAATATCCGTTCCACATCCAGCCACAGCTTCAACATCGTAGATAGCTCACGTCCGGGCTACAACGTCATGGAAACGATCGACGCCGAGCTGGCCTTTTTTCAGGTCCATCCCGGCGCCATTTACTTACATCAAGGCGAGGCCTACCAGGTCACACAACTCGACCTCTACACGCACAATGCCTTCGTCGTTCCTGCCGATGTCACCCATTACACCCAGGCCCGCGACATCACTGACGTACGCATCATGCAGTCGCTGCGCTCCCGCTCCGCCGCAACGACCGACGCCTTCTGGGGCAAGGTGCGCGTCACAACACAGGTCATCGGCTTCCGCCGCAAACAGCAATACACCGACGCCGTGCTCTCCGACGAGCCGCTCGACCTGCCGCCGCAGGCTTACGAGACCATGTCGCTCTGGTTCGCCATCCCGCCCGACTTTGCCGATCCCCTGCGCGCCAAAGGCTACGATATCGCCGGATCGCTGCACGCCATCGAGCATGCAGCTATCGGCCTGCTTCCCCTCTATGCCATGTGTGACCGCAACGACATTGGCGGCCTCAGCATCATGATCCACCCCGACACGGCGGGCATGGCCGTTTTCATCTATGACGGCCCTCCCGGCGGCGTTGGCATCAGCGAAAAAGGTTTCGAGATGCTGCCGCAGCTCTGGCGTGGTGTTTTGCAGCTTCTGCGTGAGTGCCCCTGTGAAGACGGCTGCCCCTCCTGCACACACAGCCCCAAGTGCGGCAACAACAACGAGCCGCTCGACAAGGCAGGCGCGACCATGCTGCTGGCGCTGTTGCTGGGGGAGAGCATCAAGTAAAGGAAACCGCCATGAAATACGTTGTTGTCTTGGAGAAAGGCGAGCAGAGCTACGGGGCATATGTGCCCGACCTACCAGGCTGCGTGGCCGTCGGCAACACAGCAGCAGAGGCCATGAGACTCATCAGGGAAGCCATCGAGTTCCACCTGGAAGGTATGCGAGCTGAGGGTTTGGCTATTCCCAGACCCACGGCCAGAACCCCGTACGTAGAGGTTCTGGCTGCATAACGTGAATAGCACATGAGATCATACGGAGGGACACATCCGCATGGTCTCATTGTCACGTGCCCACTGCAAAAAGGTTGTGTTCGCCCAACCGTCATTGCGAGAAGCGCCCTTTGCGACGAAGCAATCTCCGTTGTGGCGCGAAACGGGGGAGATTGCTTCGCTCCGCTCGCAATGACGGGTCCGTCCAGACCTTTTTGCAGTGGGCACTTGTCACTTGGACGCAACGTCTACGACTCTGCCAGCACAATCACTCTGTCCTGCACTGCTAGCGTCACCATCTCCGACTTGGTCGGGTTGAGGTGCACGCCATACGACAGCGCAGCATCAGCGGCCTGTGCGTGCAGGCGATAGCCGAGCGCGATCTCGCCCCGCCTCTTCGCCGACTCCAGAACCGTGTAGAAGTTGACGGGTATTCCAATGACCACGTAATCGTCCGCCGCTTTCAGGTAGATCTCTATGCCTTCAGGATCGAACAAATCCTCGAAAACGCGCGCAAGCTGCTGATTCTCCGCCAGTTGCGCAATCATCAGGCTGACAAGCCGATTGCTGACCACAAAATCATCGGCGCGCGTCACTTCAGCCAGCTCACGGTTGCGCACGTCCATCATCTCGCTGACAATCGAGAATGACTGGCCCGACTTGTCGGCAATATCGCGCAGATGCAACAACGTCACGATCGTACGCGCGTCTGCTTCCTGCGCGTCAAGAGCGTCAGAGTAGCTCAGGACAATCACATGATTGTAAGATGGTATGGTAAGCGCATCCAGCGTGCGCCGGTCCGTCGTTTCCTCGTTGCGAAACTCGCACGCCGCGTGCGCCAGCACGCCACACTCCCGCTGGATGGTTTCCGCCATGCCGTCGGCGGCCGCGACCAGCGTGATTTTGGAACCCGGGGCCAGATAGCTGTCGAGTTCTCTGACAATCGTGGGCGCGCGTTTGTTCCAACCCAAAATGAGCGTCCGCTCTGGTTTCTTTGCACGCTCCTGTGCCGTAACTATCGCGTGTTCATCGATGTGATAGTCCTTGACGCCAGAAAGCCTGATCGTTCCGTCATCCTCGGAGATGGCGATGACCTTCTCCCAGGGTTCAAGCACGGTGTCCATCGGCGGCAGCAATTGGATAGAGTTGTCGCGGCGTAGCAGGCCCATGACCGCCGAGTCCTCGTAGGCAAAAAGCGCCTCAGCAAACGTGGAGCGCACCAGCGCCGGTTCTTCCTTCATGTAGATCTCATCGCCGGCGTAGTCTAGCAACTGAGTGTACACAACCGACAGACCCGATTGGCGGCAGGTTTGGGCTGTGATGCGCGGGATCAGTTCGTTCGCCTGCACCAGCACCACTTCATCGCGCCCCACCATGCGCGCGACATCAGCATTCTTGGAGTTATGAATCTCGGCCACAATATGGTAGGGTTCCTGCCTACGCCGCGGGTTATTGGTCAGGGCAAGCAACACCTTGATCACCGTCGCATCAGGGTTGTCACTGTCAGGCGCCAGGATGATGATCGAACGCGCGGCCTGGGGGTTGACGATCTCCAGATCAGTGTGGTCAATCGGACTGCCCGTCCGGCAAACGATACGCGTGCTCCCCGTTGCGCCGACCTTGGCGCGTATCTCGTCCTCCATCTCCACTTTGTCTTTCTCAGCCAGAACAACGATGCAGGCACGTTTCTGGCTGCCATTGGCGATGACCAGCTCGGCGATAATCGGGATCACCTGCGGCGACCAGCCCAGAATGATGGTGTGATTCCGCTCGACAACCAACGAGCGTCCCTTGCGCAGTTCTTCCAGCTTGCCCTGTATGGTTGTGCTGAGGATACCGATGAGAATGCTGACCACGAGCAGGCTGGCGATGGTCACAAACAGCATGATGAGCAAAAACTGGGTGGGGTTGGCGGGATCAACCGGATTGGGCGTCAGCGTCTGGAAGAGCACGTTCCAGAATACAGCAGTTGGCCCCATCTGGTCAGACGTGGCGTGCAGCGCCAGGGCAACCACCGTTGCAACTGCAACGAGCAAGACTGTGCCCAATGCCAGCCAGCCCATAAGCATGATCGGGCCTCGTGACATGGTGTTATCGAACTCATAGCGCAGCCGGTCAAACAGGGTGACTTTGCGCATCTCCATCCTCCTCGGGTCTATGACATCCTTGGGTCTATGACATCCTTGGGTCTATGGAGCAAGTGTAACGCCTCGGTATGTCTCCACGCCCAGGACGCTGGGCACGAAGCCGGCCACGCTGCCCGCCAGGAGCACGGGATCCAATGGATGAACAAGCGGGACGCGCGGCATGTCGCTGCGTACAATCGCCGCCGCCCGTTGGTACTGGGGCAAACGCTGTGGCCAGGCGCTCAAAGTACGAGCGTCAGCCAGAGTGGTCTTCAGTTGGGGGTTAGCATAACCAATTGAGCGAGCGACGCTGTCACTGGCAAAAAGGCCGCTCAAGAAGCTATCGGCGTCCGGGCTGTCTCCCGTCCATGCTTGCAGGTAGAGTGGAAAGCCGCCGTCCAGCGAGCGGCGCGAATACGTCGGCCAGTCGCTGGCAAGAACCGACACGGCAATTCCGATCGCTTGCAGATCATGTGCAATGGACTCAGCCATCGTGCGAGGATTGGGCAGCGAGCGTTGCGGTTTGGCCGGGTACCACAGTTGCGTGACAATTGTTCCAGCAAATCCGCTCTGCTCCAACTGCGTGCGCGCCTCCTCGACGCTGTAGGTCAGCGCGGCCAGCTCACGATCAGCGCCGGCGATACTCGGCGGCACAAACTGCTGCGCGACCTGCGCCATGCCGGCGTAGGCATCGGTCACCAGCGCCTGGCGATTGATCGAGCGAGCAATCGCCGCGCGCACACGACTATCATTGAACGGGGCGGCTTTCTGGTTGATCGAGAGTGAAACAACAGTCTGGCTTGGGCGCAGAATCACCTTCACACCAGACATCTTTCTGGCCTGCTCAACTCCCGCAGTATTGCTGCCCTCAACCAGGTGCACCTGTCGCGCGCGCAGCGCAGCAATTCGAGCTGTCTGATCGGGCATGACCAGAAAGCGCACCCCCCCCAGCTTTGGTTGGCCCGCCCAATAGCGGTCGTTGGCAGTCAGGACAACCTCAGAATCGTTCTTCCATTGCGCAAATCGAAACGGTCCGCTGCCGACCGGTTGCCGGCGCAGGTTGTCGACGTCGCCGCGCAATGCAGCCGGGCTGACGATGCTGAAGGGAAACATGGTCAGAGCGGACAGGACAGGGCTCCAGGGCTGCTCCAACGTCACGCTCACGCGCAAGTCATCCATCTGTTCTGCACTGCGCACAACACTGCCGCTGCCCTTGAATCCACCAAAGAGAATCTGCCAGTAGTCGAAATCGCCGCGATGATAGGGATTGGCCGTGTCCATCCAACGGTTGACGTTCTGCACAACGGCGTCAGCGTTCAGGGGCGTGCCATCGTGGAAGGTGATGCCTTTGCGCAGCACAAACGTCCATACCAGACCATTCTCGGATACCGACCATGATTCTGCCAGCAGCGGCTCAACGGCGCCGCTCTCCGAGTTGTACTGCACAAGCGTCTCATATATCTGGCTGGCAACGCGCGCCGATGACAGATCGGTGATCAGCGCAGGATCAAGCGTGAGCACCGGGCTGTCGAGTGCGACAACAAAGATGCCGCTCCCCGCTGTCTTCGTCTGAAGAAAGGGAACGGCACAGCCAGCACTCACGACAATGACAAGCACCAGAAGCACGAGCGTGTGCCCGAGACCCAACGTTCCATGTCTCATACCATATTGCCCTGTTTGTCAGCGTCTCCTTGTTGGTTATCAGAGGTTAGGCAGCATTATACCATACACGCGTGCATCGTCAAGTGATAGTTTACCACTTTTGCGAGTGCCTCCCAGCAATTCCCAATATGAGCAGGAACGTGATGTAGCAGGCGCCGGCCATGCTACTTGGAGGTCACAAAACAGCCTGATTGCCCCGTCTTTGCGCGGCAGAGCGCGCGGCGGAATGCGCTCGACTGTCCGAAGGACTCCGGACTCCTTCGGAGAAGA
>CAYOEZ010000049.1:0-23736 GCA_964402955.1 uncultured Ktedonobacterales bacterium
GGATGTTCTTCCCCTTTGGCTGGGCGCGCCGTGGCGACTGGAGCGATATCGCCGCTTGCCGCGCTCCATCGCCGCTGCTCGTGCAGTACGACCTGGACGACGACCTCTTCACCGTCGATGGTATGAAGGCTGCGCACGAGCGCCTGGCCGGTCACTATCGCGGCGCCGGCCAGCCCAACGCCTACACCGGCCAATTCTACCCGGGGCCGCACAAGTTTGATCTGGAGATGCAGCGAGCCGCCTTCCTCTGGCTGAAACGCTGGCTGGCATAGAAGCACAACAAGGGGTTCCAATCTCACGTAGAGATCGGAACCCCTTGCTTTCATTCACCGCTCGTTGCTACGTGGGTTCCGCCGGCACACCGGTCTCTGCGTCCTTCTGGTCAGGCTGCGTACCCCACCCGTCAAATTCGCAATCGTGCTCGAACCCAATCCGACACATCTCCTCCGACCAATTGACAACTGTGGCCTCATTCATCTGCAGAGGAGTGGTCCAACCCGTCGCTACGTGTAGGCGTTTGTCGCCTTCCACTTGACGGCTTTCGCTCGAGTAGCCTCTTTCACGCAACACGGTGGCCAACGCAGCCGCCTTGTCTGGGGAGTCGGTGTAGAAGAAGTACTCCAGTCGCAGCCTCGACGTATCATTGACCCCGTACTTGCGCAGGACAGCCAGCGTCTCATGGTCAAAGGCGGCCTGCTTCTTGCTGGTACTCTCGTACTTGCCCTGCGTGATAAAGCGGGTCGGTTTCTGCCTTCCGAACAATCGCATCATCTCTACCCTCTCCCCATCATAGTGGGGTGACGGACACCGCGGGACGCTCTTATGATACACCCTCAGCACAGGATCGGAGCTCTTTATCCCTACCAGACCCCCGTTACCGCGCTGCGATCACGCCCGCCAGCGACAGCACCTCAGCCCGATGGCAGGCCACAGTGTGGCCGGGAGCCACGTCGCGCAGCGCGGGCGTCTCGCTCGCGCAGCGATCGATGGCATAGCGGCAGCGCGGGTGGAAGTAGCAGCCGCTGGGCGGGTTCGACGGATCAGGGATTTCGCCCTCGAGCAGGATGCGCTGTGAGCGCAGCAGCGGGTCGGGCTTGGGCACGGCCGACAACAGCGCTTCGGTGTATGGATGCAGCGGGTGATGGAACAGATCGTCGGTGGCGGCCATCTCCACCAGCCGGCCCACATACATGACAGCCACGTGGTCAGCCACATACTCGACCACACTCAGATCATGAGAGATGAACAGATACGTCAGGTTGAGCTCAGCCTGCAAACGCTGCATCAGCTTCAGAATCTGGGCGCGCACCGAAACATCGAGCGCCGACACCGCCTCGTCGGCGATGATCAGGCGGGGGTCGAGGACAATCGCCCGTGCAATGCCAATGCGCTGGCGCTGACCGCCGCTGAAGGCGTGGGGGTATCGCCGCATGTACTCGGGGCGCAAGCCGACCCTCTGCAGTGTGCTGGCAACGCGCTCCTCCAGATCCTTGCCACGCGCCATGTGGTTGATGCGCAGCGGCTCGCCGACGATGTCCAGCACCGTCATGCGTGGATTGAGCGATGAATAGGGATCCTGGAACATCATGCGCATCTCACGCCGGTAGGGCCGCAGATCTCTCTTCTCCAGTCCGACCAAATCCACGACCGAGTCGTCCGGCCGACGGTAAAGAATCTCTCCGCCGGTGGGTCGATAGGCGCGCACGATGCACCGCCCCAGCGTTGTTTTGCCGCAGCCGCTTTCTCCGACCAGGCCGAGCGTCTCACCGGCGCGAATCGTCAGGCTTACATCGTCCACGGCTTTGACGAAGCCAGCCGGGCGGGAGAGGAAACCGTGGCGAATGGGGAAGTACATCTTGACGCTATTGACAGTCAGGATATTCTTGTCATTCAGATCGGCCATGTTCTCTCCTCAGCGCAGGTCGAGCGCCCATGGCTCGACGGTGGGCAGCACAGCAGCTGCCCCTGCATGAATATGGAATATGTCTTCATCGTGGCGCCTTGTCCGCGTAGAGCAGGCAACGCACCGCGCGCCCATCCGCAAGGCCAACCATCGGCGGGTGGGTCACGTCACACTTACCTGCCATGAAATCAGCACAGCGCGGATGGAACGGACATCCCTGCGGCCGGTTGTACGGATCGGGCACCATGCCTTCGATCGGCTGCAATTCCCAACTGCGACCCTGGCCCAGACGCGGGATCGAACGCAACAGAGCGCGCGTATACGGGTGCAACGGATCGTGGAAAAGCGCTATCACACTCGCCTGCTCCACGACCTCACCCAAGTACATGACCAGCACGTCATCGCACGTCTCGGCGATGACGCCCAGATCGTGCGTGATCAAGAGGACGGACATACCCATATCGCGCTGGAACTGCTTGATCAGTTCCATGATCTGCGCCTGCGTCGTCACGTCGAGCGCCGTCGTCGGCTCATCGGCGATCAACAAGCGAGGGTTACACACCAGCGCCATAGCAATCATGGCTCGCTGGCGCATGCCGCCGCTCAACTCGAAAGGATAGGCGTCGATACGCTGCTCCGCCTTCGGAATACCAACGCGATCGAGCATGTCGATCGCCAGGCGGCGCGCCTCAGCCTTCGACACCTTCTGGTGCAGCGTGATCGCTTCGATAATCTGGAAACCGATTGTGTGCATCATGCTCAGCGATGTCATCGGCTCCTGGAAAATCATGGCAATGTCGCCGCCACGGATGGAGCGCATGGTCGGGCTGCGCGGGTCGAGCTTAGCGATGTCGACGATGCGTGCGCTTTGCGACTCGTTGGCCGTTTTCACAGCCTGCCGGTGCAGTAAGATGTCCCCGCCAACGATCTTGCCCGGCTTTCCAATGATCTGCAGAACAGAAAACGCCGTCACGCTCTTGCCGCAGCCACTTTCGCCGACCAGGCCCATCGTCTTACCCTGCTCAAGCGTGAAGTCAACTCCTTCAACGGCGCGGACGGTCCCTTCTTCCATAGCAAACTGAACTCTCAGATCCTTCACTTCAAGCAATACTCTATCGTTCATTGGTGTTCTCCAAGACCAGGCAGCGATGACAAAGCCATCAGCGGGAATAGGGATCGGAGGCGTCACGCAGGCCGTCGCCCAGGAAATTGAGAGCCAGCACTGCAATGATCACCGCCACAGCGGGCCACAACTGCCAGGGAGCAGTGAGAACGGCGCGCACACTCTGTGCGTCCTTCAGCAACACGCCCCAGCTCACGACCGGAGGCCGCAAACCCAGGCCCAGGAACGACAGCGACGTTTCGGCAAGAATCATGGCCGGAATTTCCAGGGTTGTAGCGGCTATGATATGGCTCAGGAACGAGGGTACCATGTAGCGCGTGATGATGCGCATCTCACTGGCGCCGTCCAACTCAGCAGCAAGTACGAACTCCTCTTCGCGCATCGCCAGGAAGCGCCCACGCACGACGCGGGCCAACCCTGTCCAGCTGATCAGCGCCAGGATGAGCGTAATCCCAAAGTAGATACGCGTAGGCGGCCAGTTCATGGGCAGGGCCGCAGCCAGACCCATCCACAGCGGGATCGTCGGGATCGAGCGCAAGAATTCTATGACGCGCTGGATGATGTTATCCACCGTGCCGCCATAGAATCCCGAGATGCCCCCCAACAACACACCGAGCAGCAGGCTGATGGCAACGCCAACCAGACCGATCGACATCGAGATGCGCGTACCGTAGATCATGCGCGTGAACATGTCGCGGCCCAGACGGTCGGCGCCCATGAGGTACATGGGCTGGCCTTCCTCGGCCGGACCAAGCAGATGCCGTTTGCTCGGGATGATGCCCATCAGCTTGTACTCATCGCCCAGCACGAAGAGGCGCACCGACACCTTCTGCGTCGGGTCGATGGTGAAAGTGCGCCGGCCCGCCGCGACGTCAATCGTCGACTTATAGCCGAAAACGTGTGGATCGAATTTCAGCCCGCCGCCACTGGTGTCAAACCACTGCAAGGCCTGCGGCGGGGCATACAGGTAGCGGGCGTTGACCGTGTCTGGCATGAACGGCGCCAGAAACTCGGCGAACAGCGCCACCAAATAGATGAGTATAATGACAACAGCGCTGACCATTGCCAGCTTGTGGCGGCGGAAACGCCACCACATCAGTTGCCACTGTGAGGCGACAAAGACGTGCGCTTCCTTCTCCTCACGGCTGCGCCCGACGGGACGTCCGGCAGGCGGAAGGGCGTTTTCGTCCAGGGTCGTTGTGGACATGCGACAATTTCTCCTATCTTCGCGCCAGGCGGATGCGCGGATCGAGCCAGGCCAGCAGCACATCAGAGACTAATGTGCCAACGACGGTCAGGCTACTCAGAATCAGGATGAATGACCCGGCCAGGTACATGTCTTGCGATTGCAGCGCCTGCAGCATCATCGGCCCGGTCAGCGGCAGATTGAGCACAACCGCCACAATCGTCGATCCGGAGACGAGCTGCGGCAAGGTCCAACCGAGAGTACTGACAAAGGGATTGAGCGCAGCCCGTACAGGATAGCGCAAGAGCAGCTTCATTTCCGACTGCCCCTTGGCCCGCGCCGTCGTCACATACGGCTTGTGCAGTTCGTCCAGAAGATTGGCGCGCATGATGCGGATCAGGCTGGCCGTGCCGCTCAACCCCAGCACGATCACCGGTATCCAGACATGCTTGAGCAGATCAATCACTCTGGCCCATGACCACGGCGCATCCTGGAAGTTGGGTGAGAAGAGACCGCCCACGCTCATGTTGAAGCGGGCGAAGGCAACCACCATCAGGATCAACGCCAGCAGAAAACCGGGGATGGCCACGCCAATGAAGCCGATGAACGTGAAGATGTAGTCCCCAAGCGAGTATTGCTTGACCGCCGAATAGATGCCGACGGGAAAGGCAACAATCCACGTGAACATGAGCGTGATGAACGATACGACGATGGTCAGCCACACCCGGTCCCAGATGAGCTGAGAAACAGGCACACGCCAGGTGAAGGACTGGCCAAAATCGCCATGTACCACGCCCGTGATCCACTTCGTATACTGAACGTACATCGGCTGCCCCAGCCCGTAGGCGCTGCGCAGCGATTGCACCGTGGCCTCATCGATCGATTCGCCACGCGCCGTCATAGAGGCGACATAGCTCGTGAGGAAGTCCCCCGGTGGAAGCTGGATAACCATAAAGCTTACGATCGAGATGACGAACAGCGTCGGAACCATCATCACGATACGCCATGCGACATACTTCAGCATGTACCCTGCCTCCAGATAGAGCCTGCCCCGCTTCATCGGGCACTGTGCTACCGTAGTTCTCGTAGACGAAGTCGATATCACCGCTGAGTACTTTGACAAAGTCACATTAGTGGACTGTTGTCATGTGTCCACTGCAAAAAGGTCGTGTTCGCCCAACCGTCATTGCGAGGAGCGCACTTTGCGACGAAGCAATCTCATTTCCGCTCGAAACGGGGGAGATTGCTTCGCTCCGCTCGCAATGACGGGCCCGACCATACCTTTTTGCAGTGGGCACTTGTCATGCTGCCTGCCCTGGCCTGCCAAAGCGCCAGGGCAGGCAGCATGACAGCACGCGAATGTGACTTTGTCAAAGTACGCAGAGAACGCAGATACTCATGGGTACTTCTCCGCGGTCTCTGCGACCTCAGCGGTAAATCACGTTCGCTCCTGAGAAAGTCCGGTAATCGTCCTATGCAAAATCAACAGCGACGACCTCATGATCGAGGACGGACGGCACGACAACGGTCAGGAACCCGCCGCCCTGCTCAACGACCTGCGCGGCGACGCCTGCGTTCAGCAGGTGCACCCGGGCGACTTTCTTGCCCTCGGGCAGGCGCACGCGCACTTTCTGCTCGCCAATCGGGTACAACTCGCGAATAGGACCCTTCATCAACATCGGGTTCGTCAGGTTGACGAGATGGATCGCCAGCGACGACTTCTGCTGCCACACGGTCACGTCCAGCACGCCGGGGCCGCTCACGGTCAACGGGCGTTCCTCATCCGTCGCCCAATCGACAGCGTTGCTCAGCAGCTTGCCATGATCGACGCACAGGACTTCCCAGAAGGTGCGATCGATGTCCCAGGGGAAGTAGACCACACGCCCCTTGCCAACCTGTCGCACGTACACTTCTGCCGTGTCGGTATGGGGCACGCGCGGCCAGACAGCTTCCATGGGTAGGTCCGGATACGATGGGACGAGCGTGAGCGGCGCCAACGGCATCGACCCCACCGGCTCGACGACCACGCGCGCGACGCCATTGATGATGCGCCCGGCGTCTTCCAGCCCGGCCAGGATAGGATGATAGCCCCCCGTCGTCGCATCTTTCTCAATCGTCAGATACGAGTTCTGCATCGGGCCTTCGGGGCCGGAGACATAGCGAGCGCCAAACAGATCAGACAGGCCGAAGTTGGTGCGGCGCTTACCGTTCTCATCGTAGAGCGACGTCTCGAACGTGGCAACCAGGCTGCCGCCGCGCTGCACGAACTCGCGCAACTCCTGGCACTGCTTGTCGGAGAGAGCGGCGATGTTGGGCAGAATGAGCGTCTTGAACTGGCTCAGGTGTTCAGCATCGAGCAGTTGGTCGTGGACCATCTCAAAGGGAATGCGCGCTTCGACGAGGGCATGGTAGAACCCCAGTTCAGGGTCTTCCACTTTCTCCCGCGCCTTCTCGCCGCCGTAGAACCAGGCGGTCTGCTGCGAATAGACCATCGCTACACGCGCCAGGTTGGCCGTATTGCGTAGATACGGCTCCCACTTGGCATAGCGGTTGTAGAGTTCATCGACGACGCTGAGCCAGCGCGGATCGTAGATCATGCCGCAGAACTTGGTGAACCAGGGACGCAAGCCATTGGCGACGCCGTCGACAGCCCACATGCGGATTTCGTCGCTGCTCTGGATCGAATCCTTCCAGCGATACTGCTCCTCGACGCCCATGCTGAAGATGCCACCGATTGGCTTCATCCCCATCGTGGCGCGGAACTCTTTGCCATTTTTGCCGTTGAACCAGGGCGTCTGCACACCGCGCCGAGCCTGGCGATCGGCAAACAACGTGTCGGCAAGCTCACCGATGCGTTTCATGTCCAGGCCGCTCAGCGCCCCGCCGCCGCAGTTCGGAATCGCCCGCGAGCGAGGACTGATGGCGCGAATCTCTTTGTCCCACAACTGCCAGAGCTCAAACAAGCGATCCTGGTGCCAGAGCACATAGGCGTGCCAGGCAGGGTCCTGCGTGTCACGCGTGCGCGGCAGGTCCATGCCCGCATAGGCCTTGAACATACGCTTGCAGCTTTCGCAGTAGCAGACGCCATGCCCCGACCAGCGATTGCTGAAGATGCCGTCGACCTGGTACATCTGCGTGATCTCACGGTGAATCTCGGTCATGTGCTCGAAGTTGTAGGGGCCGAGCGCGCACGTCACCCACAGGTCGGTCTGCGCCCAATGGCGGCGCTTGTTGCCCTGCGCGTCGACGGCCAACCATTCCGGATGAGCATCGGCGGCGTCTTGATGGACGGCATGCGGGTCGGTGCGCGCAATGACGACCATACCCTGCTTGCGGCAGCCATCGATCAGCTCGCCCAAAGGGTCGTGGTCGTCCATGAACGGTGACTTGTAATGATAAGGCACCTTCGTCGGATAGTAGCAGACACAGCCCCCCGCGCTGAGGCAGGTCGCGTCAGCCTTGATGCGCTTGAAGTAATCGAGCCAGAAGTCGACGCTGTACTGCCCTGGTGCGGGATCGTTCTCGACCAGCGTGAGTTGAGCCCAGCGCATCGGCTTGTCGAACCAATCCGCCGCGCCCGTAATCAGGTGCAGCGGGAGAGCATTCTTCGTCATCTATTCTTCCTTTTTGTGGAACGCGTTCTGATGTCGGACACAGATGTCCGACCTACATTCTCCGTAGGTCAGGCATCCCTGCCTGACGTCTTTCACCCTACGCGAGCTGCTGCGCCGGCGTCATCAGATCGGCTGGCAGCGGCGATACATACGCTTGCCCGCCGGTCTCCTTGCCAAAGGCTTCTTTGGCCTGTTGTACAAGCTCGGGCTTTGTCATCAACTCGAAGCCGGCCAGGGCCATCGCCTTCGCTGCCGTGATCATCCCCTTGTGCCCGATGCCCATGCCGGCAGTTGCCGTAATCTGCCAGCAATGGCCGGCCGTACCGACGACGCCAGCGGCCGTGGTCAACTGCCCAGTGGGCACAATCCAACTCACATCGGCGACATCGGTCGAGCCGTGCATGATCTTGCCTTTGTCGAATGGTGGAACAACGCCGTCGTGCAGGGTAATCCCCCAGTAGTCAGCAGGCACCTCGTGGGAGCGCAGCACCGACTCTTTCTGGCCGGGAGCGAGCGACGCCTCCAGTTCTCGTGCAAAGGCCTTCTCTTCTTCTGTAAACTGCGGCGCGCCAACCTGCTCCAGGCATTCCTGCAGCAGATCGGTCACAACCGAATTGGCCAGGCACTCGTAACAGCCCGTCTGGAACTTGATCTCCAGGCGCGCGCCTGTCATCAGCGCCGCGCCTTCGGCGATCTTGAGCACCCGCGCGTAGATCTCGTCAACGTCCTTGCGCCGCGGCGCACGCACGAAGTACCAGACTTCCGCCTCAGCCGGCACGACATTCGGTTGCCCGCCGCCTTTTGTGATCACGTAATGGATGCGCGCATCCTGGATTACGTGCTCGCGCAGGTAGTTGACGCCAACGTTCATCAACTCCACGGCGTCGAGGGCGCTGATGCCCATGTGCGGCGCGGCCGCGGCGTGGGACGTGCGCCCGTGAAAGGCAAATTTCACCGAGTTGTTGGCCAGCGAGCTGCCCCACCAGGTCGTGTTGAATTGCGAGGGATGCCAGGTGATGGCCGCGTCCAGATCGTCAAAAAAGCCATGCTTGGCCATGAACACCTTGCCGACGATCGTCTCCTCCGCCGGGCAACCATAGTAACGCACGGTCCCGTGCAGACGGCCGGCCTGCATCTCCCGTTTCAGCGCCACCGCCGCGGCCAGGCTGCCGACGCCCAGCAGGTTGTGCCCGCAGCCGTGGCCTGGGCCGCCAACCTGGAGCGCCTCTTGATGCGAAACAGGCTTCTGTGACACGCCGGGGAGGGCGTCGTATTCGCCGAGGTAGCCGATGATCGGCTTGCCTTCGCCAAACGACGCCACGAGCGCCGACGGCATGCCCGCCAGGCCCATCTGCACGCTGAATCCTTCCTTCTCCAGGAAGGCGGCCTGCGCCGCGGCCGAGCGGTCTTCCTTCAGGCTGACCTCGGCATACTCCCAGATGGCTTGCGACAGCGCCACAAGATCGGGCGTGTTCTGGTCGATCCATTGCATTCCGGTTTTCATGTCTGACCGCCTATACCAGTTTCAGCACGGTAACATCACGCGCCGGCGCAACCATCTCCACCATACGCCCCTTGACGGTGGCCGAGCCACCCCATTGGCTGCTGGCGCCAGTGAACGGCCCCCAGGCCTGGCCCAGTTCAAAGCGCACAGGGAGCGGCTGGCGCGTGGGGTTGGCCACCCACAGATAGACGCCGCCCTCGCCGTCCTGCACGCGCGCCTTGATGCGCGGCTCGCTGCTGGACACGTGATGCGCCGCGCCGCCAAAGGCGAGCAAGCCGGCGAAGAACGATGCAGCGGCGGGATAGGCGTTCTTGCCTGCATGGTTGTCATAGCCCGCGCCAATCATCGTGCCGATCAGTAGCGTGCGCCCCTTGCCAAACGTGTTCTCAACCGCGGCAACCTGCCCGTCGTCGTACCAGCCAACTGCGACGCCGGTCGTGGGCTGGTAGGCCTGCATGAAGATGCCGCCCCAGACTGGCACACTCTTGACGTTCACGCTCAAGTCACCGAGCAGGTCGGGCGTAAACTCGACGTAGCTCTCACGTGCGCCAAAGACCTCATCCAAACCGAGGTTCGGCTGCACAGTACCGACGTGTCCGCGGTCGCCAAAATAGGCCGGGCAACCCTCAGCGATCAGTGTGCCGCCGCCAGCGACCCAGGCGCGCAACTTCGCAGCGGTCTTCTGACTCAGCATGATTGGGTAGGGCAGGTAGAGCAGCTTGTAGTTGTCGATGTCATCGATGTACACCCAATCGGCCTGGATGTTGTTGTCGAAGAAAGCGCGGTAAACGCCGTGGACAGATTGGGCATAGAAGTCAGTGTTGCGCTGCTGGGCATAATTGAATATTTGCGTCTCGGGCGCGTAGATGATGCCCACCTCGCCCTTGACCGGTTTGGACTGCCAGAGCTTCTCCTGCTCCTCCGCCGTCGCCCACTTGCCGATCTTACTCACCATCTCCGAGCGTGGCGTGCGCGAGCCATCCATACCATAAGCGCCAAATGCCCCAAAGAGCGGCCCGTCCAGCAACGGACGCCAGCGCAAGTACAGCATGCCGCTGGCACCGTGCATGAAGCTGGTCATATCCCAGAAGCGAATGTCTTCCGCTGAGGCGATACGGCCTTCGTTGCGCGGCTTGTTGAGCACATTGGACTGCATCCAGAGCGGCCCGGCGTAGGTCTCGGCATGCCAGTACGGCTTGCCGCGAGCGGCGCAGCGTGTCAGGTCAAAGGCATGAGCCTGCTTCCAGGGCTCGTCGCCGTGGCGAGACGATCCCCAGGTCACCCCATAGCTCTCCACTTCCGCTGCGGCGCGCCAGTCGTCTGTTCCGGCATAGGCCATAGTCGTGAGGGCGCTGGCTGTACCATGCGCCGTGATGGCGCAATCGGGATCGATGCTGCGCACAATCTCAGCGCGCCAGCGCATCAGGCTGTAGGCGTTGTCCAGGCGGAACTGCAGCCAGTCGAGGGTGTCGGGATAGGGAGCAACGTGGCGCGGAATGGTGACATCTTCCCACTCGGCAAAGCTGTGACGCTGCCAGGCGCGGCCCAACGTGCGCAGGTCGCCATACTTGGCCTTCAACCACTGCTGGAACTTGTGCTCGGTCGCCGGGCAGTAGCAGGTGTTGGGCATAATGTGGCACTCGTTCCAAATATCGTAGCCGCCCAGCCCGGGGTGTCCCTTGTAGTGGCTGACCAGGGCGCGCAGGAATGCCTCAGCCTTCGCCTTCCACTCGTCGTTGTCGAGGCACAGTCCAGGGAATCCGCCCGTGGCGCAGCTTCCGCCCATCGAGCTTGTCATTTTGTGGCCTTCGCTGGTCTCGATGCGCGCCTCGAGATACTTGCGGAAGGCCCACTCCGGCGCCGTCGTGATCATCTCGGCGATGATCGTTTTCATGCCGTTCCTGGCGGCCAGGTCCAGTTGCTTGTCGTATTCTTCCCAATCGTACTGGCCGGGAGCGATCTCGATGGCCGACCACAGAAACCAGTGGCGGAAGATGTTCATGCCATCTGCGGCTGCCGTCTGGTAGTCTCGTTCCCAGTCCTCGCGGGGCGGGTTAGACTTGCGGAAATAGACAGCGCCATAGGGGAACGTGGGCAGTAAGCGGCTTGTCATGGCATACCTCATGTGTCAGGATAGCGATATGTAGATACCGCGCCCTGCGGCGCGCCGCCTCGGGGCCATTGTCCGGGGGGCGGGGTGCGCTCGCGGCAACGGCAAGATCGTTCACAGGTTATGGACTTGCGAGCGCCTGGCCGTCCAAGTAGACGGCCAGGCGCCGTCGTGCAGGTACAAGAAACCTCGGGCGAGGAGCAATCCTAGCCGATGTACCACGTGCAGGTGTTGTGGGGCACCGGCGTCGGGAAGTCCCACGAGCTGGCGATCACTTTTGGTGTGTTCTTCAACTTGTCAGCGCAGATGCCATAGAAGTTTGCATCCGTGGAGATACCGAAGGTTGGGAACTGGTCAGCCTGGATGTCCAGAATCTGCTTGAGCAGGTCCTGCTGCAGCTTGTCATCAGAGCTGGCGCGGATCTGCGTGTAGAGATCCATCTGCTTCTTGACATCGGCTGGCGGCTCTTCGGCGAGTTGGCTCTTCGGATCGACGTAGTAGTATGCCCAGGCCTTGGCCCAGAAGGAGCTGCCCGTGTTCTGCGGGAACCAGTAGCGAGGATCAAGAATGACCGCATCGCCGCTGCCGCCGCCGAAAATATGGGCGCTTGCATGATACTCGAAGTTGGTCTGGCGCACACGGGTTTCCCACAGTGCCCGGTCCATCGTCTTGACGTTGATTTCAACGCCAACCTTGGCCCAGGTCTTCTTCATCAACTCGAGACAGTCGATGTACGTGGTGCGCCCGCTGTCGATCTCGAAGATGATTGAGATACGCTTGCCATCAGGGCCCAGGCGGAAGCCGGCGCTATCCTTCTTGGGATAGGCCTTGTCGAGCGAGGCGTTGGCTTTGGCCAGATCAAACTCGGTGTACTGTGTGGCCAACTTCGCATGGTAGTACTTCGACTCGGGGCGAGGCGCAGTCTGGTGCGGCTTGCCCTGGCCCAGGAAGACCACATCGATCAGCTCTTGCCGGTTGACGGAGTAGGACAGGCCAATACGGAAGTCCTTGTTGCGGGCGATCTCTTTGATCACTGGGTCGGTGCAGTTCATGTTGAGCATGATGTTCAACGTGTTGACCGTGGTCGGGGTCAGCTCGATCATGTGGTACTTGCCCTTGGCCTGGCTGTCGTAGAAGATAGCCTTGTTCTTGGGCGCGTTGATCCACTGCTCCTGGAAGTCGAGCTCACCATTCAAGCCCTTGAGCACGAGTACTTCATTGTCGGTCGCCAGTTCCTGGATGTACTTGTCCATGTAGGGCAACTGGTTGCCTTCGGTGTCAACCTTGAAGTAGTAGGGGTTGCGCTCGGCGGTGACGCGGGTTGCGCCCGTGCCGAACCCTGTTTGCAGCTTCCACGGCCACAAAGTGGGCAGCTCGGGGTGGTTGTGGGCCTCGCGCACGAAGTTGAACAGGTCGGCCCAGGTGTTCTGGCCGTATTTCTTGGTCAGCTCATCCAGGTTGGTCGTGTTGTACCTCTTGTGGAACTGCATGAGGTACTTCTTCTGGTGGTGCGTCGCGCGCTCGTTGTCGATACGGGCAACGTCTTTGATGAATAGCCCGTTGGGGGTCGGCCATGTCCACTTGACCGTGTAGTCGTCGACCTTAGTGACCACAAACAGGGGCTTGGGCGCGGTCGGAGTGATCTCCTTGTTGATCACGACGTCTTCGTACCAGAAAACGCAATCGTCAGCAGTAAACGGCGTACCATCGGACCACTTGACGCCCTTGCGTAGAGTGAACGTGTACTCTTTGCCGTCAGTGCTGGCCTTGACCGACTCTGCCACATTGGGGATGACCGCATCATATCCGGGCGTGTAGCGCATGAGCTGTTCGTAGCCGATGTTCCGCCTGAGGTCGTTGCCCTGGCGCTCGATCGTACCGGTGCGCCACTCGCCGCCGTACTTGCCGATCGCATCCTGCGGCTTGACCACAAGGGGCTTCTCGGGCAAGCGCTGCGCCACCGCTGGCAGCTTACCAGCCTTGACAAGGTCAGCCAGCATGGGAGCTTCTTTGTACGTGACTGTCGACGCCGCAGGCGCTGCGGTTGGCGCGGCTGGCGCCTTGGTTGCAGTGGCCGCGGCCGCGGGAGCAGCGGTCGGGGCCGGGGCTTTCGTGGGCGTTGCGGGCACGGGTGTTGCTGTGGGCGTTGCGCCACAGGCAGCCAAACCCGCCGCTGCCAGTGCTACGCCGGAAAGTCGAAGAAACTCACGACGATTGACATGGGACTTGCCAGACATTGTCTTCCTCCTTACATAATTGGGGTGAATCACACGCCACGATGGACAGACTTGGGAACGAACAGCCGGATCTGCATTGTGCGCTTGCCTGCTCAATCATACACAACAGGAATGGGCGTACCCGATGACTCGCGCACAATGAGCTTGGGCTCCAACAACACCTGTCGTAACACCCAAGGCTGCTCCTCCGGCCAGGTCAGCTTCTGGAAAAGAATCTGCGCGCCCTGCTGGCCCATGCTGTAAACAGGCTGCGCCACCGACGACAACGGAGGCGTCAGATAACGGGCAAACTCGAGGTCGTTGTGCCCGACAACCGCCACATCGTCGGGAATACATAGGCGCAGCTCATGCAGCGCCTTCAGCACTGGAATCGTCCACAGATCGTTGTAGCCGAGGATAGCCGTTGGACGCGGTGTCAGGCTGGTCATCGCGCCCAGGATACGATCATATGCCGAGCCCATATCAGCCGTACAAGTCACGACAAGGCGTTCATCGAAAGCGACGCCGTGCCGCGCCAGCGCGTCGCGATAGCCTTGCACACGCTCGCGCACCGGCGGATGATCGAGGTTGGCCGTCTGGATCAGAATGCACCGGTGGCCCAGTTCCAGGAGATGTGACGTCGCCATGTCGGAGCCGCGCTGGTAGTCGACGAGCACATAATCGCACTCCACGTCGGCGAGGCGGCGGTTAAGCAAAACAAACGGGATGCCATCAGCCAACAGGCGTCGCAGTGGCTGCGAGCCGCTCTGCACCGAGTTGACAAGCACGCCATCGACGCGCTTCTCGCGCAGCATCTGGTGGGCGCGCAACTCTGCTTCCGGCTTGCCGGCGGTGTTACAGACAATGAGGCTGTAGCCACGGGCTGTCGCAACGTCCTCGACGCTGCGCGCCACAGTGGCATGGAACGCCGTCGACGTGTCATAGATGATGAAACCCAGCGTCTTGCTGGTTGCGCCCGTCAGGGCGCGCGCATGCAGATTGACGGCGTAGTTTAACTCGCGAGCTACCGCGAGGACGCTTGCTTGCGTTTCTTTGCTGACGTCGGCCTTCTTGTTGAGGGCACGAGACGCTGTGCTGACCGAGACTCCAGAACGCCTGGCAATGTCTCGAATGGTGACGGTCATTGAGGAGTATCCTGGTTAGCGGAAGACGCGCCATCCTCGGCGCAAACGTTTCCGGTAACGTTACCGCTGATTATAGCAAAGCCCCGACTGCTTGTCAAGAGCATTTACGGCGTCGGTAGTGTCAAGATTTGTGTGTAAGTTCCGCGAGCGGCTTATCCTGCCACTTCTGGTTCTGGTGACTGAAGACGGAATAGGCGCGCTCACAACTGGCATCGTTGGTGAAGCAGCTCAGCGGATTGGTGCGACGGCGGACTTCTCTGAATGCACGCTCAATCGCATTCGCGGTCCGCAGCTTGCTGGCGAGTAGCAACGGCTCAGCAAGGAAGTTCAACGGCTCTTCGATGTCCTTCTCGAGACAGGAAACAGCCTTCGGGACAACGGCCTTCCACTTCTCAGACCACAGGCTATCCGCCGCTGACGGGCGGGATCATGGCAAGCTCATCGCCGTCCTTGAGCACGCGGTCAGGCTTGCTGTGTTCGTGGTTGACGGTGTAGACCAGGCCCATGCTGGCGAGCCTGGGGTAGCGCGCGGCGTATACCTGCCAGACGCTGCCGACCGTGGCGTCGTCTGCGACGTCTATCGTTTGTGAGCGTTCACCAATAACGTCGCGTACCGAGGCGAAGAACTTGACCGTGACTTTCATTGTCTCCTCACTATGAGCGTGGCGTGCTGGGATATGAATCGCCGCACGCCACGCTGCGTCTGTGCCATCTGTATCTTGTGCCGTGGACAGCTACTCCTCGATCAAAACAACCCGCGCTGGCGCTCCGTCGCTGCATCTCCTGATGCTTTTCCTGCCCACTACACGCCTGCCAGCGCCTGGTCAAAATCCTCCACGATGTCGTCGATCGCCTCGATGCCCACCGACACCCGCATGAGGCCGGGGGTGATGCCGTTGGCTCGCCGCGCCTCTTCCGTGAAGTTGATGTACTGGGACGACCACGGATGGATGACTAGCGTCTTACAGTCGCCCAGGTTGGCCTGGTGATATACCATCTTGAGCCGGCGGATGAACGTAAAGCACGCCTTCTCACCATCCAGCCCGAAGGCCAGCAGCGCGCCGTAGCCCTTGCCGGCAAACTGGCGTCTGGCCGTTTCCCGCCAGGGGCTGGCCGCCAGCCCCGGGAAGTTGACCCACTCTACCCTGGGATGCGCCTTCAGGAAGGCGGCGAGTTTTTTGGCGTTCTTCTGGTGACGTTCCATGCGTACCGCCAGGGTGTCCAACCCCAGCAGAGTCAGGTACGAGTGAAACGGGGCCTGCGTCGTGCCGAAGTTGATGTGAATCTCGCGCCACAGCTTGTCGATGTAGGCCAACTTGCCTTTGAGCGCCTTGTTAAGCTCGAAGTCTGGGTACTTGTCGTCCGGCCAGCCGAACGTTCCCCCATCGATGACCACCCCGCCCAGCGCCGAGCCATGCCCGTTGAGATACTTGGTGGTGGAATGGACCACGATGTCTGCTCCATGCTCTAGCGGTCGGAAGAGGTAGGGCGTGGCAAGGGTGTTGTCCACAATCAGCGGGGCGCGGCTGGCATGGGCCACGTCAGCCAGGGCGCGGATGTCGGGCACATCCATCTTGGGGTTGCCGATCGTCTCTACATACAGCAGTTTCGTCCGCTCACTGACGGCAGACTTCCAGGCGTCCAGGTCGCTGCTCTCCACCAATCGGACCGTGATGCCTAGCTTCTTGAGGACGTTGTTGAAGAGCAAGAACGTACCGAGGAAGAGCGAGTTGCCGGCCACAAACTCGTCGCCCGCCCGGCAGATGGCCAGCACCGCGTCCGTAATTGCTGCCATGCCCGAGCTGGTGACGATCGCGGCCTGTCCCCCCTCAAGCAGGCTCAGCCGTTTCTCCAGAGCATCGTTGGTGGGATTGCGCATCCGTTGGTAGATGAAGCCGGCTTCTTTGCCGGCAAAGACACCCGAAAGCTCCTCAGCGGTGTCAAAGCGATGAGCAACGTTTTGGTAAATGGGCGCCAGCGTTGCCGACGCCCACTTCTCGGGAGTTTGACCGCCATGGATGACCAGCGTCTCGAATCGCCACTCATTCCTGGGCATGCAAGCATTCCTCCTCTGTGGCCGCGGCCGCCACGCTTCAGACAAAGAGCGTTACGTCTGCTTCGGAAGCGAAATCGAGAAAGGCCGCAGCCCCGGCCAGACTCACACCAGCGATCAGGTCCTTATCCGTCACTCCCATCACCCCCATTGTTGTGGTGCAGCCCATCAGTTGCACCCCGCTGCTCTGGGCCTCATCGAGCAACTCGCGGATTGTGGGGATGTTGGCGCGGCGGAACCAGCTCTTCATCATCTCGGTCGCCATCAGGGTCATGCCAGGCAGCATACCCAGGGCATTGGGAACGGGAACGGGCATGGCCGGGTTACCAACGGAGGGAACCTTGAGCGCAGCCAGCTTGCTCCGGTTGATGATGTCAAGGCCGTAGAAGGTGAAGAAGACTCCTGCCTCCCAGCCCAGGGCAGCCGCCGTCGTCGCCAGGATGAGGGGAGGGTACGCCATGTCAAGACTGCCCTTCGAGGCCACCAGAGCCAGTCGTTTCTTGCGCTTGGGTCCCGCAGGGGGCTGCGCCTGTCGCGCCGCCAGGGCCTGCAGATGTGGTTGCAGGATCGCATCCACCCGCTCTTGCACTTTGGCCTCGATCAGGGCTTCGATCTGACTCTCGCTCAACGCATCTGTTGTTGCCACTATCGTAACCTCAACTTTCTAGTTAGCGCAATGGGCGGGCCGATCAAATCGGCCTCGCCTTGCGCAAGTAGTAGACATACTCATCGCCGTTCTTGTCGCCGTTCTTGAAGGCCCCCAGCAGCTCATGGCCGGTGTTGCGTGAAAAGGCCGGGAAGTCGGCCCATGAGCCAGGATCAGTGGCAATCACCTTGAGCACCTGGCCGGGCTGTAGGTCGTCCATCGCGTGCTTCGTGCGAATCACCGGCACCGGGCACAGGGTGCGGCGGCAGTCAAGAATCTGATCTTCTTTCAGTTGGGTTATCATGTCAGTCCTTTCCGTGTTTTTCAATGGTTCGTCGTGAACACCTTGGCGCCCTTCATCTAGCCCTTGCGAACGGCGACTGTCCAGGCGCTCGGCCCCACCTGGGTGACCTCCAGGACACCATGGCCGGCGTCTCCCAGCCCCAGGCTCAGGCTCGCCACGGCCGCCCGCTTGTCCACAAGAACCTGGAGGACCTGGCCGCTCCCCATGCCTTGCAGCTCCTGCTGTACGTGAGCCACCAGCCCAGGGCCGGCCTGCCCCTTCAGGTCCACGGTGCGGGCCACACGCTCGGCGGCCTCTACTGCACCACCCTTGTAGATGCTGATTTGCCATTCCGAAGGGCCCAGTCCGCTGACGGCGTATGCCAACCCACGACGCCTGGCCTGTGTTGGAATGGTCTCCAGGGCAGGGGGATGGTCGGTGATCACCTCAAGCACGTCACCCTCGGCCAGGCGGCTCATGGCCTCAACGGCCTTCATCATCGGATAGGGGCAGATCTCACCCCGTACATCCAGCTTCATCGTCACCCTCCTCTACGCCAACCGCTTGATGACATACACGCCCACGAGCGATCCCACCGCCAGCCCGACGGCGAACAGCCAGCCATTGAGGGCCAGGGCCGGGATGGCTGAGAAGAAAGCGCCGACGTTGCAGCCGATGGCCAGCCGGGAACCATAGCCCATGAGCACACCGCCGACCAACGACTGAGCATAGCGCACCGGCTTACCTGGCCGTCGCCATTTGAACTCACTGGCCAGGAGCGCCGCGATGAGCGCACCCACGACGATGCCGACGTTGATCATCGTGCCATCGCTCAGCCAGGGCACGTTCTTGAGCAGCCCCACCCCCGGCGACTTGTCGGCGTAGTACAGGAGGTTTTGGGCCGGGTAGCCGGCGTTGTAGGCTATCCAGCCCGCCCACCGTGATACCTCCGTTGTGATGCCCCAGGGCTTGGAGTAGAGATATTCAAAGATATTGAGCAGGCCGAGGGCTACCCCGCCCAGAACAGCGGGCCACGCCCGGCGGAAGACCGTCCGGTAGAGGGCAGCCATACGCTCGCCGAAGGTGACGGTCTCGGGTTCGGCCTTTTCCTGCCGGTAGATGCCGCCACCACGGGACTCCCACCAGGTGACGGCCAGATAGGCCAGGAACAGGGCAACGAGATTGACCGCGACGGCGCCACCCCAACCCAGAGACTGGGGCAGCCACACTTTGGGCGCGGCGGCGATGACACCGTTCCACCACAAGTCCCAGCTCATGGCCAGGCCGAACATGCCAAGAAGCATCCCACCCAGAGCGACCCACGAGGCCACGTATCCCTCGCCGATACGGTACAAGGTCCCCGAGGCGCAGCCGCCGGCCATGACCATGCCCAGGCCGAAGAGCAGCCCTCCCACCAGAGTGCCGACACCCAGCGGCGTGACACTTGAGGGCAGCTTGCTCATGTCTGGTGAAGCCTTGTACATGACCAGGGTGAAGCCGATGGTCGCCACGGCCATGCCGGCGATGATCCCCTTGATCACCCGGCCGTCCTGAAGAAGATACAGATCACGGAAGGCCGAGGCAAAGCAGAAGCGGCTCCGTTGCAAGACGAAGCCAAAGGTCAGTCCGAACACCCAGAACACGGCCAGGTTGGCATAGGTCACACCATAGTCGTAAGCGACATACGTCGCTGCCGCCAGTGCCACCAGGCCCAGGGCTGTCTGCCGGTTGATCGCAGCAGCCCACGAGGAGACACTCTTTGCTTGCACAGCCATTTTGATTTCCCCTTCCTTGCGAATCCTCAGCTATGTCGGTGACACCTCAACGGCTTCGGTCCGCCGGTGAGGGATGCCGCAGAACTCGTCGTAGTCAATCAGGTGCGTGATCGTGGGATTGTCGCCACAGACCGGACAGGCCGGGTCGCGCCGGATGCGCACGGTCGTAAAGTCGAGATCCAGCGCGTCGAAGATCAGCAGGCGACCGATGAGCGGCTCGCCGATGCCCAGAACGAGCTTGATCGTCTCCAGCGCCTGGAGGGAACCGATGATCCCCGGCAGCACGCCCAAAACACCCGCCTCGGCGCATGTGGGTACCGCGCCTGGCGGAGGCGGCGCCGGGAAAAGACAGCGGTAACACGGCCCGCCCCGGGCCGGATCATACACAGTTACCTGCCCCTCGAACTGAAGGATGCTGCCGTCCACCAGCGGCTTGCCCAGGAGAGCGCAGGCGTCATTGACCAGGTAGCGGGTGGGGAAGTTATCCGACCCATTGACGACGATGTCGTATTCGCTCAGGATGTCCAGGGCATTCTCCGAACTCAACTGCACCTGGTGGCCGATCACCCGCACATCGGGGTTGATCGACTGAAGTGTGTCAGCGGCTGATTCGGTCTTGGGCCGGCCAACATCGGCCGTATGGTGCAGAATCTGGCGCTGCAGGTTCGACACGTCGACAACATCGTAGTCAACGATCCCCAGTGTGCCAACCCCCGCGGCAGCCAGATACAGTGAGGCCGGCGATCCCAGCCCTCCTGCTCCCACCAGCAGCACTTTGGCGCCGAGCAGCTTGCGCTGCCCCTTGCCGCCGACATTCTTCAGAATGATGTGCCGGCTGTATCGTAGAACCTGCTCCGGTGTCAACTGTGCCATCTTACTCTATCTCCAGTTGTTCTTCGACCACCTCGCCGAGTTCATCGAGGTCGAGGGGGTCTCTTTTCGAGATGCGAAAGATCCGTACGCTGGGATGGACGCTGTCTTGCAGGGAGACCAGGACATAGCGCACGGGCCAGAACGCCTTGCTGCGGTCGGTGGGCGAGGGATACGCCGCGGTCACCAGATGCGAATGGAAGACCGCCAGCAGCCGTTCTGCGTCATCCAACTCCGCCAGGCGGAGATAACCCGCTGGCGTCAACTCGTATGTGTACGGGCTGTGATCGGCGTTCTCCAGGCAATGGACAGCAGCCACCGTATCGCCAACACCCTCTAGAACGCCGCAGGCCTCGTTGGGAGCCTCGGCCTGGGCATGCTGGATCATGGTATTGATATGAGCTTGTGAGAGACGCATGGAAACTCCGCACTGTGTATCGTTACCTGTTGACGTGTGGGAAAGGTGTCGGCTTCGTCGCCGGGGTGTGGCTTGGCATCGCCGAAGGCCGGAGGGCGCCAGATGGGTGCTCTGGCCCGGTCACAGGACCTGCTCGCTGGGGGAAGTCGCACGGCCAGTGTCAAGCCATGCGGCGTCCGTCTGTCGAGCACCCGAGCAGCAGCACCGGGGCGCAAGGGTATGGACGCGGGAGCAGACCTGTGAGCGTTGGGGATTCGGAGCAGGACGAACCTCGTGTCCGATTCCTAATCCCTCATCGTGACTCCTGAACCGGTCTGCCCCCGCCTGAGACAGATGCATAGCAGGGCAAAGGTGCGCATCATGGCTCCTTCATACCTACTTCTCGACAGGATAGCCGCGGGCGATCCAGTCTTTCGTACCGCCCTGCACGTTATAGACGTTGGAAAGACCCAAGGCGACGGCCATCTCACAGGCCACCGCGCTGCGCTCACCGACAGCGCACACGAAAACCAGGTTATCCCTGGTCAGGAACTCACGGGGCTGGCGCAACAGGGTATTCAGGGGCACCAGGCGCGCGCCGGGAATGTGACCGGTCTTGTACTCCCCTGGCTCACGCACGTCAATCAACTGGACCTGGCCGCTATCAATGAGCTGCCTGGCCGCGTCAACGTTAATCCGGTGGAAGGCTTCGCGCTCTTCCTGCCCAGCTTCTTTCGTGGCTGGCTCTTGCTTCTCAGAAGGCCACTTCATGCCGTATCTCCTCACGTGTTTGGGCCAGAGAGGCCAGAGGTAGCTTCCCAGACCCGCTCTCTATATCCCTGTGGTTACCGCGCACCTCCGCCCATGTCCGGGATGAAGAGAACCTCATCCTTTTCCCCAAGTTCTGCCAGCGAATCGTGCGCGTCGCGCACGACCTTACCATTGACAAAGACGTTGATGAACCGTTTGATGCGGCCATCGGGCTCACATACCTGGTCTCTGAAGCCCGGAAAGCGCGAATCGAGTCGGTCAACCAAAGCGCCGACGGTGGGCGCCGATTCCTCGATGACGGGCTGGCCGCTGGTGAGAGCACGCAGGGAAGAAGGGATGCGAACGATCATACTGGCTCCTCGCCCTTCCGCGAGCCGCCGATCGCTGGCCCTGACACATAGCCCAGCATCCGGCCGCCCGCTGAAGAATGTAAGTATAGTTTTATGATAACATACGATGTGATTCTTCGCTCAGACAAAACGAAAAGACCCCTCGTCTGGGGACGAGAGGTCCTCGTGGTACCACCCCAATCTGTTACTGCCTCACGGCGAGCAACCTTCACAGGTACCGAAACGCGCGTAACGGCGCTTCGAAACCCCGGCCTGTGATAACGGTGGCCGATTGACCCTTTGGGGTCCTCCGACTCAGCCTACTAGATACGCCACACTGGGGCGTCTTTCGGCCTGTGGCTCAGGGATGCACGCACACCGGTTCCCGGGCGCCGATTCTCAGCAACCTCGGTTCTCTGTAGCCCGTCGCGTCCGGCGTACTCTTCCCATCATTGCCTTAGATATGAAGCTGGCTCTACAGCGATTGCGCTGCAAAGCCAGCGTTGGCCCATTTCATTGCAGCGAGCATATCACGACCTGCGCTGAATGTCAAGGGGTTTTGCGATCAGTTTCTTAAGCTGGTCGCAAAACGGCGGCCTGCTCTCTGAGGCTGACCGCCGGGCGCTCCCGCTGGAAATAGGCGGGGTTGAAGCGGGCGAAATCCCACTCGCCGCTGGCCGTGCGCTCGAAGGGGTAGTAAACCGGCTCGTTCTCGTTCCAGCCGTAGTGCTTGGGGAAAACGCACATGCGCAGCTTGTTGAAGGGCGCAGTCTTGAGCGTCTTCAGCGTCTGTTCTTCCAACTCGTCGCCCTGGTGCGTCCAGGCGTAGCAGGTTGTACCGACCACAAAATACGGCGTCCCATCTACATAGGCGAATACCTTCTCGCCCGCAGATCTGCACGAATGGCTGCGGCTCGATCAAATATCTCCGTCTTGCTCAGCCCCGCTTCGGCGTACATGGCAAAGATGTTGTCGTCGGGCGTCTCGGGCGGAATTGTGTGCGACGCAGCCAGAATGTAGCCTCCACCGCCTGCGGTCATGCCTTCCAGCAGGCGCGCCGTCGCCCGCCGCACGTCATCAACCGTGCCGTTTGGCAGCAGGTCTTGCGTGTCTACCCCGCCCATAAAGGCCAGATTCTTGCCAAACTCCCGCTTGAGCTCGAGCGGATCCATGCCGGGGCAGTTACACTGCACAGGGTTGAGCACATCGAGGCCGATCTCCACCAGATCAGCGATGATGGGCCGCAGCGAGCCGCAGCAGTGATACGCGACCCACAGACCGTGCGTCTTGCCCACAGCAAACACCCGCGCCAGGTGCGGCTTGATCTGTTCGCGCCAGGTACGGGGGCTCATGAGCAAGCTCTGCTGCGAGGCGACGTCATCGCCTGCCCACAACCAGTCCAGCGGGAATCGGTTGCAGGCCAGCTCCGACAACACTTGTGCGAAATCGGCGCAGCGCCCAAACATTGTCGCGATCAGTTCAGGGTCGCCGGCCACATCCAACAGCGCCGGCTCCATGCCCCGCAGCCGCCAATACATCTCGAAGACACAAGGCGATACGTCACAGCCAATGAAACTGTCTTTCGCTTTGGCGACGATGGGACGCATCTGGCTCAGCAACTCTTCAACGTGGTGATAGGGGAACTGGTACTGCAAAACCTGTTCACGCGTCACCTCAGCCAGCGGGAAGCCCACGATCTGGTTAAACGAGCCTTCCTTCACCCAGAGTATGCCCAAGACGTAGCTATGCCGTTCCCAATCATGCTCGTGAACAACGCCTTCCATGGCGTAGTTGTTGTTCACCCATGTCTG
>CAYOEZ010000050.1:0-23599 GCA_964402955.1 uncultured Ktedonobacterales bacterium
TTCCACACGCCGGCGTTCACC
Organism: uncultured Ktedonobacterales bacterium; assembly: GCA_964402955.1. Classification (GTDB taxonomy): domain Bacteria; phylum Chloroflexota; class DTOL01; order DTOL01; family DAOUCN01; genus CAYOEZ01. The sequence continues at coordinate 22 of CAYOEZ010000050.1, forward strand.
GTCGATGTGGTTGATACGACAGGCGCCGGCGACGTCTTCCACGGCGCATACCTGGTGGGCCTGCTTCATGGCTGGGATCTGCAGACGACCGCTCGTTTTGCAACGGCCGTCTCGGCGATCGAATGTACGAAGCTTGGCGGGCGCGTCGGTATTCCGTCCTATGCTGAGACAATCGCCTTCTTGCGCCAGCGGGGGTTTGATTTTTCGTAGGAGTATGGGGAAAAGGCATGAACAACGAACAAATCGCCGCCGCCATCGCCGGGGTGAGATTAGCCCTGCTCTCCATGCAGCGCTACGCATGGGAGCAGGGCGTCGCCGCGCAGGCTTTCCTCGAGCTTGGCGAGGAGCGCCTGGTCATCCTGATGGCGAAAGAGGCGGTCTTGCGCCAGCGTGACGATGGACGGTTGGGTGTGATCGGCAGCAATCACGCCGTCACCGACCCGGCCGCCAACGGCGAGCCGCTGCTCCATGCCGCGCGGGTGACCGGCGACGTACAACTTGGCGAAGCGGCGCAGCGTATGCTATGCTACCTGCTGTCTGAGGCGCCGCGCCGCGACGATGGCACGCTGTATCATCTGAGCACACGGGCGCAGGTGTGGATCGACTCTGCGTACATGGCGCCGCCCTTTCTGGCTGCGGCAGGCCACTACCACGAGGCCATGCAGCAGTTCGACGGCTATCGCTCGTTGCTCTGGAATGCGGAGAAGCAGCTTTTTGCGCATATCTGGGACGAAGAGATGGGCGGCTTCTTTCGCCCCAATGCCTGGGGTGTGGGCAATGGCTGGGCTGCAGCCGGCATGACGCGCGTGATCAGGATGTTGCCGGCAGACATGGCGGACGAGCGCAACCGCCTAGTGCGCTACGTGTGCGACGTCATCGACGGCTGCCTGGCGCACCAGCGCCCGGATGGGCTGTTCCATGATGTTGTGGACAATCCAGACACGTTCGTGGAAACCAACCTGGCGCAGATGCTGGCCTATTCTATCTACCGCGGCGTCAAGGGCGGCTGGCTGGGCGACCCGTACCTGGCCGCGGCAGAGCGCATGCGCACAGCAGCGCACAGCAAGGTGGACGAATACGGCATTGTGCAGGGCGTGTGCGGCGCTCCCAACTTCGACCGGTCTGGCAGCGCGCCTGAAGGCCAGGCCTTCTTCCTGTTGATGGAAGCGGCCGCGCGCGACCTGAGAGCATAGGGGCAATCCGTGTGAGTGTGAGCAAGGTGCGTCTCCCCCAAGGTTGAACGCCATGGGGGACGTCAGGCCTGCTGTCTGGCAGGCCGGCGAGAGCGTCCGCAACCCTGGACCCGTCGGGCCAGGCGCAGACTGCCCGGCGTGAACGCCTAAGACAGCCACGTAGCGAGTGGTGTCACACATGAGGCGTTACCTGTGCTCGTTTGCGCTGCGCGACAAGTGCGACGATGACCACGACGGCGTAGCCAACATAAGCGACGACCTGGGTGAGGGAGGGATCGTCGTTGTAGCCGACGAGGGCTTTCAGAATGGAGCCGACGGTCGACTTGTCGTTCAGGACGCTCTTGGTGCTCCACACGTGTTCGATAATGGAGGGAACGATGCCTGCTTCAGTGAGCTCGTGGATGCCCACGCCAACCAGCCCAGCGGCAAAGATGAGCAGGAGCAGGCTGCTGACCGTGAAGAACTTCTGGATGTCCAGGCGGCTGGTGCTGACGAAAACGAGCCAGCCCACCAAGATGGCGGCAACGAGACCGGCGATGCCGCCCGCCAGCGTCGAGGCTGCGCCAGCGGCGAAGACGGAGGCGGTGAGGAACAGCGCAAGCTCGATGCCCTCGCGCACTACAGCCAGGAAAGCCAACGAAAACAGCGCCCATCCGCTTTGCCCCTGGCGGGTCTGCAACGACTTCTCCAGGTCGCCCTTCATCGTTCGGCCGTGCCGTTGCATCCAGAAGATCATCCAGGTGAGGACGGCGGCGGCCAACAGCATTGTCACTCCCTCGAAGATCTCCTCGGCGGCGCCCTCGAGTTCTGCGCCAAGGGCGAAGAGGGCAACAGCCACTGCCACGCTCACCAGGCAGGCGGCGATGACCCCGGCCCAAACGCTGCGCGCCTGGTTCGTCTGTCCCACCTTGTTCAGGTAGCCCAGAACGATGCCCACGATCAGGGCGGCCTCAAGTCCTTCACGAAAACTCAATAATGCAGCAGCCATACTCTTCCTCCATGATGTGTGATGCGATGCCCCAGGAGAGCACCGCGTGCGGTTCAGGTGTGCACAACGCGACCTGCGCCCGCGACCGCCTTGCGTTGCGCCCGAACACCTGATATAGTATGCCTCGCGAGAGCAGAACGGCTGCCCCCACTGATGGTGTTAGCATATGCTAATAGTATAGCATAGCCTATGCAGAAACGCAAGGACTGCGATGGCTTTCTTGACAAACGAGATCGCATTGGCGTCGGCGTCGCCGCGGCGGGCATATCCGCCGGCAATGCTTGGGATTGGCTTTCAGACAGATGTCAGTGGCATCGAGGAATATCTGGACACGGCGCGCGACGTTGAAGAGCGCGCCCGCGAACTGGGGTAGAGAAGGCGCGTGTCGTGGCGCGGTACCTGAGTGTTGACGAAGGGCGCGTCGATGAAAATGGGGTGTTTGTTGTTGAGCGGCGGCGCAATGGCGACGGGACCGATCACGGCGTGTGGGTAGCGCCGGACAACGGCGTCATACGGGTTTTGATGTGCGACTAAGCGCGCTGCACCGTACGAGGTGCGGGCGCTCCGACTGGGGACACAGGGGGACAAACAATGGATGTCGGGCCACTTTTCGAGCCCTTACAGATCAAGAACAAACTGCTGCGCAATCGTATCGTCATGCCGCCGATGGTGGTTAACCGCGAGCTGACGACAACGGAGGCGTGGCGGTGGTATGGCCGGCGCGCCCAGGGCGGCGTCGGGATGGTGATCGTTGAAGCGACCGACGTTATCTACTTCGGCAACAGATACACTGTTGCTGGCCTGCGGCCGCTTGCCGATGCCATTCATCAGGGCGGCGCGGTTGCAGCAATTCAGATCTTCCCCGGCCGCCGCGGCGAGCGCTCGACGCCGGCGGACTTGTCGCTCGACGACATCAGGCGACTGCGCGACCAATATCGCCTGGCGGCGGAGATCTGCGCTGAGGCGGGCCTCGATGGCATCGAGCCGCACGGGGCGCACGGCTATCTGCTCAACCGCTTCTTCTCGCCCCACGACAACACGCGCACAGACCAATACGGCGGAGATTCGATGGCCGGGCGCATGCGTCTGGGACTGGAGACCATCGATGTGCTGCGGCCCATCGCCCTGCAAGCGGGCATGCTGCTGCTCTATCGCCACACACCGATCCGTCTTGGCTACGGCATCGAGGACAGCCTCGTCTTTGCACAAGAGCTACTAAAGGCCGGCGTTGATGTTCTCGACATCTCCCCTGCCAGCGACACAGCGCCCGCCGACCGCGCCGCGCCGTTCATGCAGTTCGGAGCGCCGGTGATCGCCGTCAACTTGCTCGATCAACCAGAACGCGCCCTTGAGGCGCTGAATGAGAAACGGGCGACGTTGGTGGCTATCGGTCGCGGGCTGATCGCCGACCCCGACCTGCCCAACAAGGTGCGCGAGGGGCATCTGGGCGACATCGTCGGCTGCATCCGCTGCGACCAGTGCCATGCTGATCTGCGGATGGGCGTACCCGTTGGCTGTCCAGCGTGGGGTGCACAGGAACCATAGCAATAACCGGGGAGGAACAAGGGTGCAATACCGTCAATTTGGCAGGCTGGGGTATGAAGTTTCGGCGCTGGGGTTTGGCTGCATGCGTTTGCCCAAGATCGAGTCGGGGGCGATCGATGAGGCTGAGGCGACGCGCATGGCGCACTATGCAATTGATCATGGCGTCACCTACTTCGACACTGGCTACGGCTACCACAACGGCGAGAGCGAACGTTTTCTGGGCCGAGCATTGCAGGGCGGCTATCGCCAGCGCATCAAGCTGGCCACCAAGCTGCCCATCTGGGCCGTCAATGAGGCGGCGGATTTCGATCGCCTGCTGAATGAGCAACTGGAGAAGTTGCAGACTGATTGCCTGGATCTCTATCTGCTGCACGGTTTGAGCAAAAACCGCTGGGAGATGATCAGCAAGCTGGGCGTGACGGAGTGGCTCGATAAGGTGCGGGCAGACGGGCGGGCAAAGGCGTTTGGTTTCTCGTTTCACTCCGACCTGGACACGTTCAAACAGATCATCGACTACTACCCGGGCTGGAGTATGTGCCAGATTCAGTATAACTACATGAATGAGACGATTCAGGCCGGCACAGAGGGCCTGCGCTACGCGGCGAGCAAGGGGCTGGCGGTAGTGGTCATGGAGCCGTTGCTGGGTGGGAGGTTGGTCAGTGCCCCGCCCCCCGTTCAGTCGTTGTGGGCGACGGCCGAGCGCAAGCGTACGCCTGCAGAATGGGGCTTGCAGTGGCTGTGGAACAAGCCGGAGGTGTCGGTGGTCCTGAGCGGCATGAGCACCATGCAGCAGATGGAAGAAAACGTTGCCAGCGCAGGGCGAGCAGAGGTGGGCAGCCTGAGCGCTGCCGAGATCGAGCTTGTCGGCAAGGTGCGCGATCAGTACGAGGCGCTGAAAGCTGTCGACTGCACCGGCTGCGGCTACTGTATGCCCTGCCCCAACGGCGTGGACATCCCGCGCAACTTCTCTATTGTCAACAATGGCCTGATGTTCGGCAGCCTCGACGAGGCCCGCCAGCGCTACGTCACGATCAATAAAGACCAGGACCCGAAGATTCTGGGCAGCTCGTGCATCCAGTGCCTGGAGTGCGAGGACAAGTGCCCGCAAAGCATCCACATCAGCGAGTGGATGCCCTATCTGCACCAGGTCCTGGCCGAAGGCAAGGCGTACGACCCCAAAGCTGTGTCGTGACGTAGTGACGTAGGTCACGCATCCCTGCGTGACGCCCATTGCGTCTGTAAAAAACCTCCGAGGTCTGGGCAGACCTCGGAGGTTTGCGTTTACAGCAGAACGTAGGTCACGCATCCTTGCGTGACGGGGTGCAAGACGTCAGGCAGGGATGCCTGACCTACAGCAGCGCGCTACTCGATCTTCAGCACAAAGGCGTGCTCACAGGGCGTGATGGCCGGCAACGTGACGCGCAGCGCCATGCTGTCGCGTGACCACTGCACTGCCTCCCCCGATCCCACCAGGCTGACGTGCTTGATCGCCTTGCTTTGGAGCGGTAGGTTAGAGCCAAGCGCCTGCACCACCACCTCACCGCCCTGCGGCCAGCCCAGCACAGTGGCGTAGAGCACGTCGCCCTTCGTCGTGAAACGGATGTCGCGCGCTGTGAAGGCCTGCCTCTTGGTGTCGGTGAAGCCGCCCTCAAAGACCTCCGTCGGCCCTTCGCCAAACAGGCGCCACGGCCGCGTGCCGTAAACGGCCGCGCCGTTGACGTCCAGCCAGCGACCAATCTCCAGCAGCATCTGCTGCTCCGGCTCGGGAATCGTTCCATCGGGACGCGGGCCGATGTTCAGCAGCAGCGCGCCGTTCTTGCTCACCACGTCGACCAGATCATGGATGATCGAGGTTGCTGTCTTGTAATCCTGCTGGTGCACATAGCCCCAGGAGTTCTTGGACAGCGACGTGTCGTTTTGCCAGAAGAGCGGGCGGATGTCCTTGAGTTGCCCGCGTTCGATGTCGAGCACAGCCGTTCCCTCCGGGAAAGCCTCCAGCTTGTAGTTGATAGCCACGCCTTTGCCCCACTCGGCGCCGCGGTTGTAGTAGTAGGCAGCGAACTCCTGCAAATAGGGGACGAAGAACGGGTTATCGATCCACCAGTCGAACCAGACAAGCTGGGGCTGGTACTTGTCGACCAGCTCGCAGGTGCGGGCCAGCCAGTCGTCGAGGTACTCTTTGCTCGGATAGAGGCTGGGGTCGACATTATCCTTCTTGTCGAAGCGCGCCTTGGCCGGACCGTAGAAGTCCTCGTAGCGCGGGTCGCGCACGTCGGAGTCGAACTCCATGCCGCCGCCCATGGAGAACCAGTGTTCGGCGCGGTGGCTGGAGAGGCCGAAGACTATGCCCTCTTTGCGCACGGCTACCGCCAACTCACCAACGATGTCGCGTTTCGGCCCCATGCGCGCCGCCGTCCAGCGCGAATAGGAGCAATCGTACATCGGGAAGCCGTCGTGGTGCTCGGCCACGGGCACGACGAAGCGAGCGCCGGCCTGCTTGAACAAGCTCGCCCACTGCGCGGCGTCAAACCGCTGCGCCCTGAAGCGGCGGATGAAGTCCTTGTAGCCAAACGTGCTCTGTGGGCCGAACGTCTTGACATGGTGCTCAAACTCCGGTCGACCTTCTTCGTACATATGGCGCGGGTACCACTCGTTGCCAAAGGCCGGCACAGAGTACAAACCCCAGTGGATGAAGATGCCGAACTTGCCATCCTCATACCATTGCGGCGTCCGCCAGCCGCCAAGCGACTGCCAGGACGGCTGGAACGGGCCGGCGGCTGCGACTTTCCCTATCTGCTTGACGAGCGCTCTGCTGACTCCTTTGATCACAATGAACCTCCACTGTGGCGTCGGCTAGGGAAAGCCGACCTAAACATGCCTAGAATGGCTTGAACAGCATCAGCCACAAGATGACAGCCAGCCCAACGACGCCAAAGATGACGCCGGGAAGAGGCTTCGTGGCAGCGGCGAGCGCGGCGACGTCGTCATCACTGGCCGGCGCTTCTGCAGCTTGCGGCTTGCCTGCGCCCATGATCGGCATTCCCAGGGAGCGACGGAGCGGCGCAAGATGGCGTTGGCCAAGGGAATACATCGCCGCGCTGATGACAACCAACAGAACCAGCGCAGCCCAGATCCACCCCTGCCCCCACCAATTGCCCGAGAATCCGGCCACAATTCCGAAGACCACCGTTAGAGCGAGCGATGCAAACATCACAGAGTAAGTGCTGGTCGATAGCTCCAGGAGCGCACGCAAGCGCTCGGCCTTACGCTCTCCGGGAATGCGCAGCGATATGCTGTGTGAAGCGCCGTGGGAGAGCAGGAACATGACCAGGCTGAACGCATGCAGAAACAGAATCCAGCGAAATATGACGCACCTCCATATTTCCACCCGGGCCATTTGTGCTATCCCATCACGTCAGCACGAAGGACCTGACGCGTGTCGCCAATCAGTCTGCACTCGCAACACAACGATGCATGCGCCTGCACGGCCCTGCATCCCGGTGGAGCTACAGCGGGTCGGGCCGCGGCTGCAGGAGGACGCCGGCCTGCTGTAATGTCCTGCGCAACTCCTGGGCGTCCACCTCAACGGGCGCAACGTTCTTCTGCGCTGCCAGCGCGGCGGCGGTCCCCGCTGCTTGCCCGCACAGCAGGCAGCAGACGGTGTTGCGCGTGCTGTTGTGCGCCACCAGATCGACCGTCATCATGCGCCCGGCAATGAGCAGGTTATCCACCTTGCGCGGAATCAGCGCCCGGTAAGGAATGCCATAGGCGCCGCCGTCACGCACGAAGTAGCTGGCGTTGTCGATGAAGGCGAAGCAGCCAATCTGGTCGTCAAACTGGCGGCCGCTGGTGCAGTCATCATCTGTCAGCTCATAGTGGCAGTGGATGGCGCGCGCTCGCCGCTGCCCGGCGCTGGGCGCCGGCCCGGCCACATAGCACTCCTCGCAGCCGGCGAACTGCGTGCGGAAGAAATCGGCAATCTCAAACATCTTGCCGCGCAGATCGTTTTCCGCCGCCGTCAGCGCTGCGACATCCAGCCCGTCGTTGGGTCCATAGTTGATACAGTTGCAATAGGTGATCTCACGCGGGCGTAGCGACGACGAGAGGAAGTAGCGGGGCGCATTCTCGACGCCGGACGCGCGCAGCTTGCGCATGTCGATGCCCAGGCGCACCACATCGGGCTTGCTCATGCCCGGCTTGACGGCATGCGCCAGTTGCAGAATCAGACCGCGCCGGTCCAGGTCTGCTTCGAGCGCCTGCAAGTCCACGTTGCAGAGCCGGAAGGTAAAGCCGGCGGAATAGGCGCCGCGCTCGCCCGGTTTATAGGTTTCGAGCGGGGCTCCGGCGTAGGCCGCCAGGTCGCCGTCGCCGCTGCAATCGATGTACTGGCGAGCGCGGATGATGCTGCGCCCGGCTTTGTTCCACACCACGACGCCGGCGATGTGGCCGCGCTCCGTGATCACTTCATCCATCGTCGTGTGCAGGAGCAGCTTGACGCCCGCTTCCTCGCACATGCGTACTGCTGCCAGTTTGAAGGTTTCCGGCTCGACGGGAGTGAGCATGCTGACGAAGTCGCCGCCGCGCTCCATGCGCAGGTGGCCCATGCCTCCGCCCATCTGTTGCACGCGGTCGACCAACTCCTGGGCGATGCCGGCGACGACGCGGGTGCGCGCAAATCCGGGCGCGACATCGAAGATATTGAAGAAGCTGTGCAACCCGGTCGCGCCGACAACGCCCATGCCTCCCAGCCACCCCGCCTGGTCAATCAGCAGCGTGCTGGCCCCCTGGCGTGCCGCGGCGATGGCCGCGGCAATGCCCGCCATGCCTCCTCCGACGACCAGGACATCCACCGGGCTGTAGCGCCCGTCTTCGACAACTGGCAAACGCATGATGCCCTCCTGAGTGGGTGTCTTGCCTGCGGTGCTGTGCGTAAGCTATCATGTTCAGTAATGCTTGTCAAGGTGTGAGAGTATATAGTCGCGGACGTCTAGTCAATGATTCTATTGCAGCGCTTGACCAACCGCTTCCGTCATAGTACACTGTGTTCGTCCACCAGACGAGAGCAGTCTTTACCACTGGAGCTCGTCCAGACCAACCCATAAAGGAAGGAAACGAAACATGCCTGCTGAAAAGAGTGATCACCTGACTGTGTTTGTAACCGGCGGCGTCGCCGAGAAACAGATGGAGCGCGTGCGCGCCGCGGCGCCGGGCGCCGATTGCCGCTACTTCGCCACGCAGAAAGAGATGGAAGCGCACATCGAGGAGGCCAACATTGTCGCCGGGCAGATCAGCGCGCCGGCGCTGGCGCGGGCCAAGCGCCTGCTGTGGGCCCACAACTGGGCGGCGGGGCCAAACACACAGCTTTTCCCGGAGATGGTCGCCAGCCCGGTCGTTCTGACCTGTTGCAAGAGCAACGGCGCCATTCCCCTTGCCGAGCACGCCATTTTGCTGATGTTGATGCTCAACCGCAAGGCCATGGAATGGATACACGCCCAGGCCGAACACCGTTGGACGCGCAGTGTGCACGGCGAGCTCAACGGGCTGACCTGCGGCATCATCGGCCTGGGCTATTCGGGGCAAGACCTGGCGCTCAAGTGCAAGGCCTTCCACATGCGCGTGCTCGGTATGCGCCGCAACACGCAACCCACGGCCAATGTGGACGAGATATTCCCCCGCGAGCGCCTGGCCGAGTTCCTGAGCCAGTCTGATTTCGTGGTTGTGACCGCGCCGCTGACGCCGGAGACGAAGGGCATGCTGGGCGAGGCTGAATTCCGGGCCATGAAGCGCAGCGCCTATTACATCTGCTATTCGCGCGGCGGCATTGCCGATGACGCGGCGCTGTTGCGCGCCCTGCGCGAGGGGTGGATTGCGGGCGCCGGACTCGACGCCCACAGCGAGGAGCCTCTGCCTGCCGACAGCCCATTCTGGACAGCGCCAAATACAATCGTGACGCCGCACAACGGGGCAACATCAGCCGGAACCCAGCAGCGCGGCTTCGAGATATTCCTCGACAATTTGCAGCGCTATGTCGCAGGCCAACCGCTGCGCAATGTAGTGGACAAGCAGGCAGGCTATTGATCTCCTAACTACAACTCAATAGTAGTTTTGCACTTGCATTCCCAACGCCGATGATGTATACTTTCTGTGGCTATGGTGACTGCGGCCAGCGTGGCTTGCAGCCCGACCTGGCACAGGAGGAGACAAATGACGAAGCGCATTGCGTTGGGCGTGTTTGCGGTGAGTGTGGCGCTGCTGGTGGGAGCGCTGCTGCTCGTGAGCGCGGCGCCGGCGCGAGCCGAGGGCCCTGTGGCGGCGACGACACGCACGGTTAGCGGCGTCGTGTGGCAGGACTACTGCGAGGCCGACTGCACAGCCGGCAGCAGCCTGCGCCGCGGTAATGGCGTCCCCAACGAGGCCGAGAAGCGCTTGGCTGGAGTGAAGGTGTTGCTGGGGACTGGATCCTGTCGTTTCAGTCGTGCCATGTGGTCGACCACGACCGACAGCCTCGGCCGCTATACGTTCAGTGGCCTCGGCAGCGGCACCTACTGCGTCATGGTGAATTCACGGCAGAGCAACACGGCCTTCCCCAAGCCGGGCGTCTGGTCGCGCCCCAGCGGGCGCAGCTCGTGGTACCTGGCTAGCTACACGGTGTACGGGCCGTTCAGCCGCAGCGGCTTGAACTTCGGGTGGGACAAGCCCTAGGTGTACGATCGTGCAGATCGATCGCCAGAGTGGATGGCCGGTGGACGGGCAGGATGGGCCTGCGTGTCCGCCGGCCATTGTTGTCCGCCCGCGCAGCAGACAATTCAAGATGGTGTGTTGTTTTCACCACTGAGGCACAGAGTGCACGGAGAACATCCCTTGGCCGGACCTTTTGACTCCTCCCCATGCCAATGGGACTCGATTGTACCCATGTACAGTTCACTCCGTGTCCTCTGTGGCTCTGTGGTTTTCAAGAGCACCGTTATCTTGAAATGTTCGCCGGCGCAGTGCGAATCTTGACATGCAGAACGCTTGCACTATAATAGCATCAGATTCAACCAACCGGTACGCTGCGACGAGTGAGGCGACTATGATCTACCTGGGCACAAGCGGCTTCAGTTACGACGATTGGGTGGGGCCATATTACCCGCCTGATCTGAAGAAAACAGAGTGGCTGTCATACTACGCCGGCGAGTTCAGCGCCGTGGAACTGAACTCCTCGTACTACGGCATCCCCACGCCGTTTAGCCTGGAACGCATGGCGCAGAAGACGCCCGACGGCTTCATGTTTGCGGTCAAAGCGCATCAGAATATGACGCATAAGCGCGAGGACAACGACGCCGTTTTCGCCCAGTTCAACGCCGCGCTTCAGCCCCTGCTCGACGCGGGCAAGTTTGGCTGCGTGCTGGCGCAGTTTCCCTCATCCTTCCACAACGTTTCCGCCAACGTGGACTACCTGAAGCGCGTGCGCGAGCGCATGGGCGATGTGGAGACGGTGATTGAGATGCGCAACCGCGACTGGCTGACCGATGAGACGTTTGCGCTCTTGCGCGAGCTTCGCTTCGGCTTCTGCTGCGTCGACGAGCCGCACTTCGCCACGCTGATGCCGCCGGTCGCCGAAGTGACGTCGGAGGTGGCCTATGTGCGCTTCCACGGGCGCAATGCTCAGAAGTGGTGGACGCACAAGGAAGCATGGGAACGCTACGACTACACCTACAAGCCGGAGGAGTTGCAAGAGTGGGCGCCCAAGCTGCACGACCTGGCCGCCGCCAGCAAGCGCCTCTTCGTCTTCGCCAACAACCACTACCGCGGCCAGGCCATCGACACCGTGCGCCAACTCAAGCTGATGTTGTAGGGCTGGATTGAGGCGGTGGAGTGCGTCTGCTTCGCTCGTCGCTGGGCGACTGACAGGAATTGGGTAAGGAAGGAGGATACTCATGGACACGACGAAGGTGTATCAGAGGACGCGTGCTTCTGTGGCAGTTTCCGTCTTGGTAGTCGCTTTGTGCGTAGTGGCAACTGGGTTCGCCATTCACACCGCGGCGGCCGAAGGGTCTCCAACTTCCACAGTATGGGTGTATCTACCGGTAGTAATGTATGACGGACAACCTACAAATACCCCGACGCGGACAGCAACTTCCACACCAGTCGCTACGCCCACACCGACGCGAACCGTCATTGCATCCGGCGTGCAGGTACTTGCCAACCATAGTGCTTATGTCGACAGCATAGACTACCTCCACATAGTAGGCGAAGTACAGAACAGCACTATCAGCCACCTACGCTTTGTCAAGATCGCCGCCAACGTGTACGGCGCTGGAGGGCAACTGCTTGATACCGCCTTCACTTACACCTGGCTGGACAATGTTCCGGCCGGAAGCAAGACGTGCTTTCAAGTCCTCCTGAAGAAGCCTTCTAGCTGGTCGTCCTATGATCTTGAGCCCCCAACCTACTGGACCGACGGTCGCCCGTTGCCGAATCTGGTGGTGCTAAACGACAGTGGGGCATATGACCAGACCTTTCACTGGTACAAGGTCATCGGACAGGTGCGCAACGACCACGGTGCCCGTGTTCAGTATGTCAGCCCGGTTGGTACTCTTTACGATGCTTCCGGCACTGTTGTGGGTTGTCACTTCGCGTTCGTCAACAGCACACACTTGGATCCCGGGCAGACAAGCTCATTCCAGATGACATTCAGCGGTCGCGACTATGCAGAGGTTGCCTCCTATCGACTGCAAGTAGACGGTAATCCCGACTAAGCAAGTTAGGAGAGCGGGGAATTGCCGCCATACAGCAGTCATCAGGTGTACAAGAATCGGACGACAAATGGAGACGCGCATGAGAATCACTGTTCTGGGCGCAGGGTTGGTGGGCAGCGCAATTGTCAGGGATCTGGCGCAGGAACCGGCATTCCAGGTAACCGCTGTTGACGTGAGCAAGCAGGCGCTGGACAGGCTGGCGGCGCTGGCGCCCATACAGACTGTGCAGGCCGACCTGCGGCAGCCAGGGCGCGCCGGAGCACTCGCCGCGGCGTGCGACCTGATGGTGTGCGCCGTGCCCGGCTTCATGGGCTTCGCCACGCTCAAGCAGATCATTGAAGCCGGACGCAACGTGGTGGACATCTCCTTCTTCCCCGAAGACGCCCTTCTGCTCGACGATCTGGCAAAGGCGAAAGGCGTCACCGCGGTGGTAGATTGCGGCGTTGCCCCTGGTCTGTGCAACATCCTGGCCGGGCACGTCGAGACGCAACTGGACTCGCTGCACAGTTATGCGTGCTACGTCGGCGGCCTGCCCAGGGTGCGGCGCTGGCCCTACGAATACAGGGCCGTCTTCTCACCACGCGATGTGATCGAGGAATACACACGCCCGGCGCGCCTGGTTGAGCACGGGCAAGACGTCGTCCGCCCTGCCCTCTCCGACCTGGAGACGCGCGACGTCCCCGGCGTCGGCACGCTGGAGGCGTTCAACACCGATGGTGTGCGCACGCTGCGCCAGACGATGAGCATGCCGTTCATGAAAGAAAAGACTCTGCGCTACCCCGGCCATGCCAATCTGATGCGCACCTTGCGCGAGAGCGGCTTCTTCAACCCCGCGCTCGTGGACGTCGAGGGGCAGATGGTCAGCCCGCTGGCCGTGACGTCAAAACTGCTCTTCGAGCAGTGGCGTATGGCGCCGGGCGATGAGGACATCACCATCATGCAAGTGATCGTCGAGGGGCGCAAGGGGCAGAAGCAACTGGCCTATACCTACGACCTCTTCGACACGTTTGACAAAGAAACGCAGACCCACTCGATGGCCCGTACAACGGGCTACACCTGCGCCATCGTGGCGCGCCAGGTGGCGAGCGGTCTTTTCACCCGCAAAGGCATCTGCCCGCCTGAGTTCGTCGGCAGAGTCGCCGGCTGCTACCAGAACCTCCTGGCCGGATATGTCACGCGCAAGATCACGCTCAGCGAGACAGTGACCACTGTCGCGTAACGATCGTAGTTTGAAGCGCAAGAATCGCATAGCAATGTAGTGTCGCAAGGAGTATGCTACCCGCAGTGAGTCGACAATCGCCCGGCGTGTGCGCCGGGCGTATCTCTGCGGGAGTAATTGAATGCAGAATAGTGAGTGCTGGCAGGCCGTCCTGAATCGTGACCGGACATGCGACGGCCAGTTTGTGTATGCAGTGCGCTCGACCGGCGTCTACTGCCGCCCATCCTGCCCGTCGCGCCGGCCGCGGCAGGAACAGGTCTCCTTCTTTGCCTCGCCGGCAGAGGCAGAGCAGGCAGGTTTCCGCGCCTGCCGCCGCTGCCAGCCTGATAAGCTTGCGCCCGATGATCCCAACCGAGCAACGGTGCAGCAGATGTGCCGCTATCTGGAACAGCCGCTTGACCATTTGCCCACTCTCAGCGACCTGTCCGGCCAGTTTCACCTCAGCCCATACCACTTGCAGCGCACCTTCAAGCGCATCGTGGGCGTCTCGCCCCGGCAATATGCCGCGGCGCGCCGTCTGGAGCACTTCAAGCAGGGGCTTCGTGATGGCCAGCCCGTGACGACGGCGCTGTTCGAGGCCGGCTACCAGTCGACGAGCAGCGTCTATGGGGCGGCGCTCCAGCAACTGGGCATGACGCCCACTGTCTACCAGCGCGGCGGCGAGACGGCGCGTATTGCCTATACCCTGGCAGCATCGCCGCTCGGCTGGCTACTCGTGGCAGCCACGGCCAAGGGGGTGTGCGCGGTCAAGCTCGGCGACAACGAGGCCGCATTGGAGGCGTCGTTGCGCAGCGAGTTTCCCGCGGCCACGATCGAGCGCGACGGTGATGTGCTGGGGCAGTGGGTAGCGGCGCTGCAAGACTACCTGAGCGGCTCGCACCCTCTGCTCGATCTGCCCCTGGATGTGCAGGCGACCGCGTTCCAGCAGCGCGTGTGGCAGGCGCTGCGCGCCATCCCCTATGGCGAGACGCGCTCCTATGGCGCGGTGGCGGAAGCCATCGGCCAGCCCAAAGCAGCGCGCGCCGTGGCGCAAGCGTGCGCACACAATCCGGCGGCGCTGGTCATCCCCTGCCACCGCGTCGTGCGAGCGGATAAACAACCGGGCGGCTATCGCTGGGGCGCTGAACGCAAAGAGAAGCTGTTGAAGCAGGAAGCTGAACATTCGTAGTGCGACGAATCCTTTTGTCGCAAATGGACGACGTTGCGACGACGGGAGTCGTCGCACTCCACATCGGTTGGCGTACCATATCGCACATCACCTGTGCAACACGGTCAACGAAGACCTTGTGGCGGGTCTTTGGGAGATTGATTGACCGTGGCGAAGAAAACCTATCTATTGCTGGGTATCCTGGGCCTGATCTGGGGATCGTCGTTCCTGTTCATCAAACTGGGCGTCAACGAAATGCCGCCCGCCTTCGTCGCTGGCGGACGTCTGGCGTCGGGTCTGATCTTCCTGCTGATCGCTATGCGCCTGCAGAGGCTCGGGCTGCCACACAAAACGCTGTGGGGGCGGCTGCTGGTAGTGGCGATCTTCAACAATACCATCCCCTGGATTCTGATTCCCTGGGGCGAGCAGCACATCACCAGCGCGCTGGCGTCGATTCTTAACGCCACCATGCCGCTCTTCACCGTCTTGATCGCCCATTTCGCCACGCGTGACGACCGCCTGACCTGGCTCAAGCTGACCGGAATAGCGATTGGCTTCGCCGGCGTGATTGTCTTGATCGGGGCCGATCTGCGCGACATCACAAGCGCCAACGCCCTGGGCGACCTGGCCGTGCTGCTCTCCTGCGTATCCTATGGCGCGGGCGCGGTCTACGCCCGGCAGAAGTTGCGCGGCGAGGATCACACCATTCTTGCCACCGGCCAGCTTGGCCTAGCGCTGCTGTTGACAACGCCGTTGATGCTGCTCAGCGTGGGCGGCTTGCAGGCAACGCCTTCCGCCACGGCGATCCTGGCTGTGGTCCTCCTGGGCGTGCTTGGCTCTGGCCTGGCCTACATCATCTTCTACTGGCTGATCGAGCGGGCAAGCGCCTCGCAGGTCTCGCTTGTGACCTACCTGTTGCCCGTCACTGCTGTCTTTTGGGGAGCAGCCCTGCTGAAGGAGACGCTGGGGCCCAACACGTTCGCGGGACTCATCCTCATCCTTGCCGGGATATTCCTGGTGAACAAAACCGGCAAATAGCAGGCGACGCTGTCTATCTCTCTGTGCCTTCCTATCCTGAGGTGTTTGGCGCCAGCAGGTCGCGCAGACCGTCGCCAAACAAGTTGAAACCGGCGACGCTGACGGCGATGGCCAGGCCAGGGAAGACCGCCAGCCACCAGGCCAAGTCCATATACTGGCGCCCGGTTGCCAGCAGCGCTCCCCACTCAGGTTGCGGGGGTTGCGCTCCGAGACCGATGAAACTCAGCCCCCCGCCAGCGAGCAGCATGGCGCCCAGGCGCAACGTGGTTAGCACAATGACTGGCGAGGAGAGGTTGGGCAGAATGTGGCGCAGCAGAATGCGGCCATCGCTGGCGCCGATGGCGCGTGCGGCCTCCACATAGGCGGATGAGCGAATGCTCAGCGTGCCGTTGCGCACCAGGCGATAGTAGGCCGGAATGCCCACGCTGCCGATGGCAATGGTAACGGTCAGCAGCGAGGGGCCGAGGCGCGCAACGAGGACAATCGCCAGCAACATGCTGGGGAACGACAGCCAGCCATCCATGACCCGCGAGACCACCTGCTCAAGCCAGCCTTTGTAATAGCCGGCGAGCAAGCCCATGCTGATGCCTGGCAGCGCAGACAAGAGCACAGACAGGATCGACATCTGCAAGGCAAGTCGTGCCCCATAGACCACCTGGCTGAAGAGGTCGCGTCCGAAGGGGTCGGTGCCGAAGATGTGGCCCGGCCCGGGCGGCAAAAGCCGCAGCGCGGGGCGCATCACGTCCGGCGGCAACGGCGCCAGCAGCGGCGCGCACAGCGCGGCGAAGAGAACCATGCCCAGCAGGATTCCGCCCGCCAGCAGGTGCAGCGGCAGAGGGCGCGCCGTGCGCGCACGCTGAGGCATGGTAATCCCTGGCCCCTGTGGCAAGACAAGAGCGCGCCGGCTGACGGCGTTTTCCATGTTGATTCCCTACAATGCTTCGCGGCCGAGACGCGGATCAAGCAGCGCATGCGACACGTCGACGGCCAGATTGAGTAGCTGATAGATGACGGCGATCAGCAGTACCGCGCCCACCAGCACCGGGTAGTCACGGTCAAAGACGGCCTGTACGAGCAAACGCCCCAGCCCCGGCCAGCCAAAGATCGTCTCGATGATGAATGTGCCGCCGAGCAAGTGCCCAAGATACAGCCCCAGCATGGTTACAACGGGATTGAGGCTGTTGCGCAGGATGTGCTCTTGCCACACGCGGCGCGGCGGCAGGCCTTTGCCATAGGCTGTGCGTACATAGCAGGCGCCGCGCACATCGAGCAGGCTGGCGCGCAGCAGGCGCGCCACGACCGCCGTGGTTGGGAACGAGAGCGAGACCGCGGGCAAGATGAGATGGGCTGCGCTGCCGGATCCCCCGACCGGCAGCCAGCCCAGACGAAGGGAGAACGTTAGCATCAAGAGGATGGCCACCCAGAATGTGGGCAGCGACAGACCCAACGTGGCGATGGACATCAGCGCCAGGTCTAGCTTGCTGCCGTGATGTGCAGCAGCCAGCACGCCGATTGTTGCGCCGGCCAGCAGCGCGAGCGCCATCGTCGTCAGGGTCAAGATCAGGGTTGCTGAAAAACGTTCAGCGAGCAACGTGCTGACGGAGCGTCCGGACAGCAGCGATCGCCCCAGATCTCCATGCAGAACAGCCGCGGCGGCAAAGCGCATGTAGCGGTCGAACACCGGTACATCCAGCCCCATCTGGCGACGCACAGCAGCCATCTGGTCTGAGCTGGCGGATTCGCCCACCATTGCCTGGGCAGCATCACCCGGCGCTTGGTCCAGCAACACAAATGCTAGGAGGCTGATGGCCGCCACAACGACAATTCCTCCAGCCAGACGCCGCAGCAGATATCGCCACATGATCTATTTTCCCGTCGCCGCCGCGTCGTTAAGGAGCACGCGGCCCATGGGCCCCATCACCACGTTCTGTACCCGACTGCGTATGGCCGTCACATCCACCGGCACATAGAGCGGCTGCCAGGGCGCGTCGCTCATGATGAGCTTCTGAGCGTCCACGTACATCTGGTTACGCGCCTTGTCGTCCATGGTGCGGCCTGCGCTTGTCAGCAGGTCGTCCACAGCCTTGTTGCTGTAGAAGACCCGGTTGGTGCGTCCGATGTTCGCCGATCCGAGATAGATGTTCAGCACGTCAGCATCATTCCAGTCGTAGCGCCAGATCGATAGATCATACTGGCCCTTGGTCATCGCATCCATGGCTGCTGCCGAATCAAGCAACCGGATCTCCATCGGCACTCCGATGGCCTTGAGTTGGCTCTGCAGAATGGTGGCGCTGGCGCCGTTGGGCGCCCGCGACGATGTCAGGAGCATTCCGGCCAGTTTGTCCTTGCCGCGCGTCCATGTGCCATCTGCGCCCTGGGCGAAGCCGGCCTCCGTGAGCAGCGCTTTGGCTTTGGCCGGATCGTACCCTAGCTCGATGCTCTTCAGGCCGGGGTCAAAGCCCGGCAGCGTCGGAGAGAGAGGCGCAAACGCCTCCTTGCCTACTCCACTCAGCGCCATCTGAATGATCTCGGACTTGTTGACGGCATAGGAAAGAGCCTGCCGCACGCGCACATCATTGAAGGGAGGTTTCTGGCAATTGAAGCCCAGATAGATCAGGCTATTCAGCGCCGATTCGATCACCTGTATGTTCTTGTCTTGCTTCAGTTTCTGGATCTGCTCGGGTTGATTGATGAAGATGATGTCTACTTCGCCGGCCTGCAGCGCGGTGAGTTGGGTCATCGCATCGGGAATGATCGTGAAAACGGCCCGGTCGATATGGGGCGCGCCCTGGTTCTTGACAACGGGCGGCCCCCACTTGTAGTCCGCATTGCGCGCCAGGGTGATGCTGACGCCTGGCTTCCACTCTAGCAACTTGAAGGGGCCGCTGCCGACCGGCTTCTGTCCAAAGCTGTCCCCGGCCTGTTTCACAGCCGTCGGGCTGATGATGCCGGCATAGGGCATGGAAAGGGTGCTAAGGAAGGTGGCCGAAGGCTCGCTCAGAGTGACCCGCACAGTCTGGTTATCTACAGCCTCCATATTGCTGATGGGAGCTATGCCGCTGGCGAGGGGAGATTTTGCTCCCGTGGCCTTCAGTCGCTGCAAGGTGAAGATGACAGCCTGCGCATCCAGGGCAGTGCCATCATGGAACGTCACCCCACGGCGGAGCTTGAACGTCATGTCCTTCCCATCACTCGAGATAGTCCACTTTTCAGCCAGGAAGGGTTTATAGGTATTGTCGATGTCCCGGTAAATGAGGGTATCCAGGATGAACGGCAAAATGACATTCTGCGCTGAGCCCGCGGCCCCGTGCGGGTCGAGCGTGGCTGGCTCCGACGTCAAGGCACGCGTGACGGAGCCGCCGCTGGCCGGCTTGCTGGCCGGCGCGGCGACGCCGCATGCCGTAATGACCAGAACAAGAACAAGTAGGACGAGATTCCGTAAAGCGCGCATGATCATATCCTTTCGTAGCTGTTTAGTGTGACTCACGTGCATCAAACGCGAGATTGCATAACATATGATAGAGCTTTGGTCGCTGTTTGCTGGCCCTGGCGGACACAGTCGGGCACACCGATGCCATCGAATGCGCTTCCGGTGAGGAACAGCCCTGGTTGCGTCGCACAGAGATCATAGATGTGTTTCACTCTATCCAGATGTCCAACATCGTACTGGGGGTTAGCTTTGTGCCAGCGGAAGATGCGGACGACATCAGGTTGGCCACGCAATCCCATGATCCGCTCCAGGTCCTGACTCACCAGCGCGGTTATCTCCTCATCGCTCAATTGGACAAGGTGCTCACGGCCTGGTCCCCCGACAAAGGAGCGGAGGAGCACGGCGTCGGACGGCGAACGGTGATCGAACTTGGTTGATGTCCAGGTGCAGGCGCTGATGTGGCGCTGCTCACGGCGGGGGATAACGAAGCCGAAGCCGTTCACGAAGCGATGTGCATCGCTGCGGCGAAAGCCCATGGAGACGGTGGCTGTCGACACGTAGCGAATGCCCGCCAGACTTTCGCCCAAGACCGGCAACAAGGATGATACAAGCCCGCCAGACACGTAGGCTGGAGTCGCCAAGATGACGGAGCGGCCCTGGAAAGTTGCGCCATCCGCCGTGCGAACGTCATAGATACCGTTTTTTCGCTCTATGCTGGCGACGCATGCTTCTGTCACAACCTGCCCACCAACCAGAGCACGGTCCAGCGCCTCTGTCAGGTCCCCCAACCCGCCGCGCAGGGTGATAAATGTCGTGGCGGGGCGAGTGACCTGGGCCTGCGCCGGTGGTCGCGCCGAACGGCGCGCCAGCATGCCCCTGATGAGGCTGCCGTGCTTGACTTCCAGATCGCGGAAGCGTGGGAATGTTGCCAGAAGGCTCTGTTGTTCCGGATCGGAGACGTGAATCCCGGACATGAGTGGCTCGGCGATCTTGTCCAGAGCTTCCCGCCCGAGTCGCCTGCGCACAAAGTTGCCGACAGTCTCGTCCCCGTTGTCGCGCCGGCGAGGGATAACGAGGTCCATGCCCATACGGATCTTTCCAGGCCAGGAAATGAGCGAGGATGTGACGAATGGCCTGATCTTGGTGGGAATGATGAGCAGCACCCCATCAGGCAGCGGCGTCAGTTTGCCGCCATTGATGACGAACACCTTGCGCCGGTCATCGTTCGTGCCCATCAGACGATCGCCGATCCCGAGCTTCTGGCAGAGCTCGGCTGCCCACGGCTTCTGGCTCAGGAAGCAATCCGGCCCACCCTCAATGGTGAAGCCATCCTCCCGTCTGGTGATAATCTTGCCGCCGGTTCTTGTTTCGCTTTCCAGCAAAGTATACGCTACAGGGCAGCCAGCGGCTTTCGCCGACTCTTGCAAATAGTATGCACTGGCCAGACCGGTGATTCCACCGCCGATGATGATGACGTCGCGTATGTCACTCATCCCTTGCAGCCTGTTGGACGATGTCGGCAAGCGCCGCAATGAAGGTTGGGGATGTATTCAAGGACTCGCTCCTTTCCAAATGCGCACCGTGTGCTGCTGCCAGATCTCGGCACTCGATGTCGATATCGTACAAGGTCTCGACATGATCAGCGACGAATCCGATGGGGGCGACGATAAGATGCTTGCGTCCGGCTTCAGCCAGTTGCACGATCACGTCTTCGACGTTTGGCCCCAGCCAGGCGCCGGGGCGGCGGCCGGCGCTCTGGTAACAAAGCTGCCAGGCGCCCGGCGCGATGCCGAGTTGTTGGGTGACCAGGTGCGCCGTTTCGCTGAGCTGGGACGCATAGGGATCACCCGGCGTCGTGGGCAGGCTGTGCCCGGTGAAGAGCACCACTGCCTGCTGGCGCGTCGCAGCCGGAAAGCGATCGCGCGCAGCAGTGATGTTGGCCGCGATAGCCTCAATCAGCAACGGTTGGGTGTGCCAGTTGCTGACCCGCGTCACTGCCAGATCAGCGTGCAGCGCCGCCAGAGCTTCGTGCAGGCGGGCAAAGTATGCACCCACGCTTAGCGGCGAAAAGTGCGGTGTCATACACAGGGCAATGACATTGCGTATCCCACCCTGGGCAATCTCGGCGACGGCGTCCTTGATGTACGGGCGCCAGTGGCGCATGCCCACAAACACGCGCCAACGAGACGTCGTCGCGTTGGCCGTCAGTGCCTCCTGCAGCGCGCCGGCCTGTGCGCGCGTGATGTCAAGCAAGGGCGAGCGCCCGCCGATGCGGGCATAGTGTTCTCCCACGTCAGCGATCATGGCCGCAGACGGCGTGCGTCCGCCCATCACATCGATCAAGTACGGCTCCATATCATCGAGCGACGATGGCCCACCATAGGCCATCATCAGGACTGCGTTATCCATGTGGTTCCTGCGGCATTGTTAGTGCGTGTGTGAAAAGGTGAGTGACCAGGTTCGAGTCGTCTCAGCATCAGGCTGATCATTGCTGCATAGTTCATGGCCGCACCGGTTCAATGGGTGTCGTACTGTTGAGGGCTCCCCCTCATGTGCGGTTGTAGGACGAGCTTAGACAGCTCGCCTTACCCCCTGGATGGCCCGTGTCTGTACCTGCACGTCCCGGTACATCTTGTACACAAGGAGTGCTGCCAGGATGAACAAGACGCCCAGGGTCGCCTCCGGCAGGTCCAAGCGGCGCCAGACGATGGCAGCGGCAATGAACAGCCCCGTGAGCAGATGCGTGATCACCGTGAGGGCGTTGGCCGGTACCAAATCCGGCACGTTGGAATGGTGGCGGAGAGCAGTGCGCACAGCGCTGGCAGCCAAGGGCAGGGTCGCCAGGCCCAGCAGCGCAGCCACTGGCAGGAAGCCGCTGGCGACGCCCGCCAGCAGGGAGGCATAGACGCCAGCCATCAGCAGGGCATAGCCGACAGCGGCGCGCTGTCGGCCGAGGCGGACCACCAGATGATGCTTGCCGACGGCCTTGTCGGCGGCGTAGTCCGGGAACTCATTGATATAGAGGACAGCAGCGATCAGAAAGCCCACGGGCAAGGTCGCCACCAGCGGCGCCCAGTCCAATCGCCCGGTCTGCACGAAGTAGGCCCCCAGGCCCATGAGCGGGCCAAAGTTAAGCCCCACCAGCAACTCACCGAAGCCTCGGCTCACCCAGGCGAAGGGCTTGCCCACGTAGAAGAAGCCGGAGAGTATGCCCACCAGCCCTAGGCCCAGGATGACCGGCCCATGCGTGTAAGCCAGGACAAGGCCGATCAGGCTAGCCATCAGGAAAAAGAAGAGGCCGCCGGCCAGCACCTCCAGGGGAGTGAGTAACCCCAGTTGAATCATCCGGCTGCCGCCGCTGAAGGGCCGCACGAACTCCTTGTTTATCTCATCGCTGCCGCCGACATGGTCGAAGTAGTCGTTGACCACATTGGCGCCCAGGTGCAGACAGAGACCCCCCAGCATGGCCAGGGCGAAGAAGCCCCAGTGGAGTGCGCCTGTCGTTAGCCAGGCCAGGGACGTGCCCACCAGGATCGGCGCGATGGTGGCGGTGAGGAAGGGGGCGCGCAGCTCCGCCAGCCAGGAACGGGCTTTCACCTTGATCTGTGCCCAATCGCCCACCGTCTGACGGTTCTGGGGAAACTCCACCACCGTGGGCGGCTGCCCCTGGACGATCTCCTTGAAGATGCGATACTTGATCGTCTCCGGCACCACCTTGACGCAGTCCAGCAGCCCTGTTTGGCCAATGCTGCTCAGGTAGGCCACCACCGGCGAAACGCGCGCCGTGGCCGCCAGCGCCTCTTGTCGCTCATCCTCATCCTGGACCAGGATGGCCTGGCCGAGGATCTCGGTCTCACGCGAGTCGTTGACATCGTCGGAGTTCTCGTGCACCAACAAGGCCACCGATGGGCAGTTCAGGATCTGTCGGATCTTGGGATCGGCCTTCATCGAGGCCAGATAGACAGTGAAATCGTCGGTCACAGCGTAGTGCATCATGCGCTGGCGTACCTTGTTCCCAGCAGCGCTAGCCACCGTAACCACCGCGTTGTGGTGCAACATGTCCAACACTTCTTGCCGAGTGTGCTCTGTGCTCACCTACTGTTCCTCCATTATGTTGTGGATGAAGCCCCCAGGGCTTGTCTTCTCTTCGGGACGTCTCGTGCGATAGGTCCCGTGCTGCATTTCACACACCCTCTTAGTCTCTGGCGTCGACTGACCGCGGTAAGTCGACGGCGAATGGGAAACTGCCCGGCTGGTAGGAACAGAAAGGCTCCTCG
>CAYOEZ010000051.1:0-23483 GCA_964402955.1 uncultured Ktedonobacterales bacterium
GGCGGCGGAGTGATGTGGAGTGCGACGTCTCCAGACGCCGCGCACAGCGCGGCCGGGAGATGTGGAGTGCGACGAATCCTTTCGTCGCGGAAAGTGCGAAAACGCGACGAAAGGATTCGTCGCACTCCACATATGTACTCCACATCGGGCAAATGGAATGCAAAGGGATCAATGACAACGACGATTGCAGTGGCAGGCAAAGGTGGGACGGGCAAGACGACAGTGGCTGCCCTGCTCATACGCTATCTGGTGCAAAACAACAAAGGCTCGGTGCTGGCGATTGACGCTGACCCCAGTTCGAACCTGAACCTGGCGCTCGGTGTGCCTCTGGAACAGACGATCGGCAATGTCCGTGAAGAAGCCCTGATCAAAGTGCAGGCCGGTAAGATGGGCAGTGGCATGACCAAGACTGACTTTCTCGAGTATGGCGTGCGCGACGCGCTGGTGGAAGAGAAGGGGTTTGATCTACTGGCGATGGGCAGGCCGGAAGGGCAGGGCTGCTACTGCGCGGCCAACAGCATCCTGCGCAATTCGATGGATCGCCTGGCACTGGGTTATGACTACGTGGTGATGGACAACGAGGCCGGGCTTGAGCACCTCAGCCGGCGCACGACCAACGATGTGGACACTTTGCTCATTGTGTCCGATTTCAGCCAGCGTGGCATCGTGGCGGCTGGCCGCGTGGCCGAGCTGACACGGGAACTCAAGACCAAAGTCAGGCGCATGGGTTTGATCCTGAACCGTGCGCATGGCTGGACGGCGCAGACGCTGCCGGCCGAGGTCAAGGCTGCGGTCGACTCCACCGGCGTGCCTCTTTTCGCTGTCGTGCCAGAGGATACAGTTCTCGGTGAATACGACTTGCTCGGCAAGCCATTGTGGGACTTACCTAATAGCTCTCTTGCCTGGCAGGCCTTGACTGCCACGTTTTCGTCGCTACTCTGAGGTTGCTTTTCTGAGATTAAGCCCACAAAGAGGTCGGCTATGCTCTTGGACAATAGTAGGCACGCCATCCTGGTTCTACGCGCCATGTATCCCCGGCGCCAGTCTGCCCTGATTCCAGCGCTGTCCGTGGCTCAAGAGGAGTACGGTTATCTTTCCGACGCCATCGTCGGCGAAGTGGCGCAGATGCTCGACATTCCTGTGGTCGAGGTCGAGGCCGTTGCCAGTTGCTACACCATGTTCCGCCGCCACAAAGTGGGATCAACAATCATCCGCCTGTGTACGAACATATCGTGCCACCTCAACGGCGCCGACACGGTGGCCACCTACGTCAGCAAGAAGCCTGGTATCGGCGATAGGCAGACAACGCCAGACGGGAAGATTACCCTCGAATTCGTCGAGCGCCTGGGCTCTTGTGACAGGGCGCCCATCATGCTCGTCAACGATTATCTCTAGGCCAACCTGACCCTTGAACAAGTGGACGACATTCTAGGTGGGATACAGAACGAGTGTGGGTGAACAAATGAGTGAGAAGATCGTGCTGAAAGATGCCGACGTTGCCGGAATCGCCGATATTGGCGTCTACCTTGCGCATGGCGGCTATGCAGGGCTGCGCAAGGCGTTGCGTGATCTGACGCCCGAGCAGATCACCGACATGGTGAAGCGGTCAGGGTTGCGCGGCCGGGGCGGCGCTGGCTTCCCCACCGGGATCAAGTGGGGCTTTACCCCCAAGAATATCTGGCCCCACTACCTGGTTTGTAACGCTGACGAAGGCGAGCCGGGCACGTTCAAAGACCGCGACATCATGGTCAAGGTGCCGCACCGGCTGATCGAGGCGATTGCCATCGCCAGCTATGCCATCGGCGCCGGGCGCGCGTTCATCTACGTGCGTGGCGAGTATGCGCAGGCAGCGCGCAGCCTCAGCGCTGCACTGGCTCAGGCCGCGCAGCATGGCTTCCTCGGCCAGAACATCCTCGGCTCTGGCTTCGATCTAGCGATCACCGTGCATTGCGGCGCCGGCTCGTATGAGTGCGGCGAAGAGACGGCTCTGCTCGAGTCTCTAGAAGGTAAACGCGGCATGCCGCGCATCAAGCCCCCCTTTCCTGCCGTCGCCGGCCTGTATGGCAAGCCGACTGTCATCAACAATGTGGAGACGTTGGCCAACATTCCGCACATTGTCAATAACGGGCCGGCATGGTTTGCCGCAATCGGCACGCCCAAAAGCACTGGGACGCGCATCTTTTGCGTCAGCGGCCATGTCAACAAGCCCGGCAACTATGAGTTGCCCATGGGCGTGTCGCTGCGCGATCTGATCTACGAACACGCTGGCGGCGTGCGCGGCGGTAAAGCGCTCAAGGCCGTCATCCCCGGCGGGTCATCCTCGGCCGTGCTGCGAGCCGACCAGATCGATATACTGCTGGATTTCGAGTCGCTGGCAGCAGCCGGTTCCAGCCTGGGCTCGGCCGGCGTCATCGTGATGGACGAAACGACCGACATGGTGCGCATGGCGCTGCGCCTGATGCACTTCTACGCACACGAATCGTGCGGCAAGTGTACCCCCTGCCGCATCGGCACGGCGCGCATGGTTGATATTATGGAGCGGATTGTGCGCGGCAAGGGCAAGGTAGCCGACCTCGACCGGCTGCAAACGCTGGGACAAACGATGAAGGCGGGCTCGCTGTGTGGCCTGGGCCAGACGGCGTTCAACCCTGTGACGAGCACGATACGTAACTTCCGTGACGAGTACATGGCGTATATGAAGAAGTGACGCACGCGTTGACTGTGGAGTGCGACGACTCCTGTCGTCGCTCCATTGCGCATAGTTGCACGCTTGCGACGATAGGAATGCCCGATAGAGCGGGGCAGGCTCTCGTCGCACTCCACAGTCGCAACAATGGGAAGGATCGCACACCATACAAGCCGCCGCACAAGTCGCCGGAGGGCGCAGAGAATGCCCATTTCACTGACCATCAACGACAAAGCCGTTACTGCCGAGCCAGGCATGACCGTGCTTCAAGCCGCCCTGGCCAACAGCATCTATATCCCGACCCTGTGCTATGCGCCGAAGCTGAAGCCATTTGGCGGCTGCCGCCTGTGCGTCGTGGAAATCGAAAAGCGCAACGGCATGCCGACGGCCTGCACCGAGCCGATCGCTGGAGGCATGGTGGTGCGCACCGAGACTCCCGCGCTGCAGACACAGCGGCAAGAGACGCTCTCGCTGCTCCTGTCCGAGCACCCCTACACCTGCCTGACCTGCGGCCAGAAGAAGGGCTGTGTTGAGTTTCAGGGCACGATTCGCAAGGCGGCGGTCACAACCGGTTGCCAGTACTGCCCCAAAAACGGCCAGTGTGAGATACAGTCGGTGCTCGACTACGTGTGCGTGCCGGAAGTGCCTTATCCCATCACTTATCGCGGGCTGCCTGTGGAGCAGGACGACCCCTTCTTCGACCGCGACATGAACTTGTGCATCGTGTGTGGCCGCTGTGTGCGGGCCTGCACGGACCTCCGCCATGCCAATGTCCTCACGCTGATCGGTCGCGGCGACCACACGGTGGTGGCCACAGCGTCCGGGCATTCGTTGCTCGATGCGGGTTGCCAGTTCTGCGGGCGGTGTGTGGATGCTTGCCCGACCGGAGCGCTCTTCGACAAGAGAAGCAAGTGGGAGGGCGTGCCGACCGCTATCCTGCCCAGTATCTGCGCCTATTGCTCGGTCGGTTGCGCCGTCAATATGCAGATGCGGCATGGGAAAGTGATCCGCGCTGTGGGCAACGACGATGGCGCCACGAACGACGGCGAAATCTGCGTGCGCGCCCGCTTCGGTGTTGTCGATGTCGTCCACAATCCGACGCGCTTGAAGGCGCCCTGGGCGAAACCCGGTCTGCGCCTGGTGCAAGTGCCGTGGGAGGCAGCGCTCGATGCCGTGGCGGCGGGGCTGAGCGCACACAAGGGGGACGAGTTCGCCGCCATCGGCCCGGCGAGCGCGACGAACGAAGATCTGTTCATGCTGCAGAAGTTCGCCCGCACGGTCATGAAGAGCAACAACGTGGCGTTGGCTACGGGCTTCCCTGACCATGCGATTGCCGCCGATGTCCTCAAGAGCGCGGGCGCGCCGATCTCGGCTATCCGCAAGGCTGGGATGATCCTTGTCATAGGCAGCAATCCGTTTGACTCGCACCCCATTGTTGGCCTCGAGATACGCCATGCACTCAGCAGCGGTGCACAACTGATGACGATAGACCCGCGCCAGACCAGGGTTACGCGCGCCTCAGACCTCAGCCTTCATGCCAATCCGGGCGGTGATCGTGTGCTACTGGCAGGGATCTTGAAAGCGCTGGCCGGGCGCGTGCCCATCGATCTGCCCATGCTCAAGCGTGTGTCGCTGCGACAGGCGGCAGCAACGAGCGGCGTCGGCGCGGAGACGATCGAGAGCGCTGCGGGCATGCTGGCAGAGCACAAGCCAGTCATGATCATTTACGGTTCAGGGGTGACGCACCAACCGCACGCCGCCGCCACGATCACGGCCATCCGCAATCTGGCTATTGTGCTCAACGCCGCTGTGATGTGCTTGCCCGGAGAGGGCAACATCGTGGGCGCCTACGACATGGGGATGGATCCGTCTCTGCTGCCCGGCTACCGCCCAACGCGTCGCTCCGGACGCGACTATCACGCCATTCTGGACGGCATCCGCAAGGGCGAGGTGAAGGCGCTGTATCTGGCGGGCGACGTACCAAACCTGCCTGAGCTTGCCCTCGTGCCTTTTCTAGTGGTGCAGGGAATCGTGTACGGAGATGTGCTGAAGCACGCACAGGCGGCTTTGCCTGCCACGACTTTTGCCGAGATGGACGGCACGATGACCAACCTGGAAGGCCGCGTACAGCGTGTGCGCAAGGTCATCAATCCCGTCGGGCAGGCGCGGCCAGGCTGGATGATCGTGCAGGACATTGCCCGGCGTATGGGTGCCACCTGGAACGCCCAATCGCCAGATGACGTGATGGCCGAGATCGGTGCGGCGATTCCCGCCTACGCTCATGTCGACGATAGCACCCTGGGAGTCTCAGGCGTCCTGCGTCGCTTCACGTCTCCGCCAGCCACGCTCGGCCGCTTCAGTCTCGCCGCGGCGGGCCCGGTCGGCAGCGCCGAGTTTCCTCTGACCCTTATTGTGGAGCGCAACCGCCTGGTCTACAATGGCGTCTCTCTGAGCAAAGAAGCCAAGGGCATGAGCGAGTTGAAGAAGGAGAATGTGCTGCACGTGGGCCTGGCTGACGCGGCACGGCTGGGCATTGCCGAGGGCAGCCAGATCAAGTGCAGTTCCGTGCATGGCAGCGCCTACTGGACGGCTCATCTCGATGCAGGCATGCGCGACGGTATGGCGTTCGTCAGCGTCAATCCTGTGTCTGGCTCGCCGGTCTTTCCCGACCTGACTGCGAGCACCAAAGTCTATGCGCTGCGCGTCGAGGCCAGCGAGTAGCGTATCTCGCGCCGATGAATGGCGTCAAACGCTTGACTTTGCCATAGCGCAGGCAGTATACTTAGTGTGCTTAAGTGATTGTTATGATAATAAACGTGAAATCGCCCGCCAGGGTGGGGTATTGCGGCAGACGGTACGATGGACGGTGGCCGTGGGAGTAGCGATATGAGTGGTTCCGGTACAGATGCCTCATGGAATGAGCACGTACACCAGCATGACCCGATCGAGCCGGGGCCGGTGACGGTGGTGGAGCGCAAGCAGTTGGCCCCCAATATCCAGTTGCTGACGGTGCATTCTCCGGTGGTCGCTGCCAAGATAGAGGCGGGCAACTTCGTCATCGTACGCGCCGACGAACACGGCGAGCGCACGCCCTTGACGGTCGCCGATTGGGATCGCCAGGCGGGGACAGTCAGTTGTGTCTTCATGACGGTCGGCACGTCCACCTACAAGCTGAGCAAACTGAAGAAGGGCGACATTATCCCGACCTTTGTTGGCCCGCTAGGCAAGCCACTGGAGGTCGACAACTTTGGCACGGTGCTGCTCATCGGCGGCTGCTATGGCATCGGTATTCTCTACCCGCTGGCGCGTGCCCTCAAAGCGAATGGCAACCGTGTCATATCGGTTATTGAAGGGCGAAGCAACTTTCTGCTCTACTGGCAGGACCGGCTCGAAGCGGTCAGCGATCAGGTCATCTACGCGACGAAAGACCTCTCGAATGGCGATGATCGCGACGCGTCCGCTGTGATCGAGGGACTGGTAAAGGCGGGCCAGCCCTTGGACCGGGTGTTCGCCATTGGCTGCACGTTCCTCATGTTCCACATGTCGCAGGTGACACGGCCGCATGGCATTAAGACCATTGTGAGCTTGAACCCGATCATGATCGATGGCACGGGCATGTGTGGGGCGTGCCGGGTGTCAATTGGCGGCGAGACGAAGTTTGCCTGTGTGGACGGGCCGGACTTCGATGGTCATCTGGTTGACTGGGATCTATTGCTGGCGCGGCGTAAGGCGTATCTTGGGCCTGAGTCCGAGTCGGCTGAGAGGTAATGCGCAATGCCGAAGAAGATCATTCCCAAGAAGACGCCGATGCTGGAACAACCGGCAGAAGAGCGCATACACAATTATGAAGAAGTTCCCTACGGCTATACACCCGAAGAGGCGATGGCTGAGGCGATCCGTTGTCTGGAATGTGCACGCCCTAGCTGCATCAAGGGCTGTCCGGTGAACATCGACATCCCGCGTTTCCTCAAACTGGTGGCGGCAGGCGACTTTCGTGGCGCGGTAGGTGTGATCAAAGAGACCAACGCCTTGCCGGCGATCACTGGCCGTGTCTGCCCGCAAGAAGAGCAATGCGAAGGCGTCTGTGTCCTGTGCAAGCGCTATGAGTCGGTGGGCATTGGCCGGTTGGAGCGATTTGTCGCCGACTGGGAGGCCGAACAGGGAACGCTGCCTGCGCCGCAGCTTCCGCCGCCAACAGGCAAGAGGGTTGCCGTCGTGGGGTCCGGCCCGGCCGGGCTGACCGTGGCCGCTGACCTTGCCAAGATGGGGCATCAGGTGACGATCTTCGAGGCGCTGCACGAGGCGGGCGGGGTGCTGATCTACGGTATCCCGGAGTTCCGGCTGCCCAAGGCCATCGTGAGCCGCGAGGTGGAGTATGTATTGAGCCTGGGCGTAAAGCTGGTCAAGGACTTCGTTGTCGGCAAAGCAGCGACGCTCGATGAGCTATTGCAGCAGTATGAGGCGGTCTTTCTGGGTACGGGCGCGGGGCTGCCCTGGTTCCTGGGTATCCCCGGCGAGAACCTGAACGGCGTCTACTCAGCCAACGAGTACCTGACGCGGGCCAACTTGATGAAGGCGTACCGCTTTCCAGAGTACGACACACCCATTGCCCTGGGACAGCACGTGGCGACAGTTGGCGGCGGCAACGTGGCGATGGATTCGGCGCGCACGGCGCTACGGCTGGGCGCAAAGGAATCGATCATCGTCTACCGCCGTACGCTGGAAGAGATGCCGGCGCGCCGCGAAGAGATTCACCATGCCCAACAAGAGGGTATCCGCTTCGAGATTCTGGCGACGCCCATCGCCTTGCACGGGGACAAGAATGGCTGGGTCAAAGAGATTGAATGCATCAAGAACGAGCTTGGCGAGCCGGATTCCTCCGGACGCCGCCGGCCCGTGCCGATCAAGGATTCCAATTATCGCATTCCCATCGATGTCGCCGTGCTGGCGATTGGCCAGAGCCCCAACCCGCTGATTCCGCGCACCACGCCCGATCTCAAGACAGCCAAGCAGAATGTGGTGGCTGTCGAAGAGAATACAATGAAGACATCGAAGAAAGGCGTGTTTGCCGGCGGCGACGTGGCAACCGGCGGCGCAACCGTCATTCTGGCGATGGGGCAGGGTAAGCAAGCGGCTGCGGCCATCGACGTGTACCTGAAGACGGGGGAGTGGTGAGGAGAAAAAGTGGAGATCACGGTTTCATTTGCCCCAGGCGCTCGCGTTGTTGTGATTGTTATCCCTGAAAAGGGTGACGCCTTTTCCGACCTGACAGAAGCTGCGGCGAGCGGTCTCAGTTTCTGGAACAACCCGTATGATGATGAGGATTGGAACAACGCCTGAGCAAGGTGATATTCTGGAGGCCGAGTAGTGCCAAAGCTTGCACTGAGTGGTAAGGGCGGTGTTGGCAAAACAACCTGGGCGGCGCTGTTGGCCGGGGCGTACGCCAGGCGCGGCGATAATGTGTTGGCGATTGACGCCGATCCGTCGCCCTGCCTGGCCAACGCGCTGGGCCTGCCGCTGGATATGGCCGGGGCGATTGTTCCCATCGCCGAGATGGAAGCACTGATCTACGAGCGAACGGGCGCGCAGCCAGGGACGACCGGCGGCTATTTCCGCCTCAACCCCAAGGTTGACGACATTCCGGATCGCTTCAGCGCCGTCTACAAGGGTATCAAGCTCCTGCAGTTGGGACACGTCGAGAAGGGCGGCTCCGGCTGCATTTGCCCGGAGAGCACGCTGCTCAAAGCGTTGGTGACGCACCTGCTGCTGGCGCGCCGCGATGTGGTGATTCTCGACATGTACGCCGGCACCGAGCATCTGGGGCGCGGCACGGCGGACTCCGTCGACGCCTTCCTGATCGTGGTGGAGCCGAGCGCACGCAGCCTGGCGACGGCCAGACAGATGGAGCAGTTGGCGCGCGACATTCGCATCGAGCATCTCTTTCTGCTGGCCAACCGCGTGCGCAACGCGGCCGATCGCGAGTACATCGTGGCCAATGGACCGCAGTTGCCACTGCTGGGCGTTTTGGCGGAGGACCCGGCTGTGCTCGAGGCTGACCGCATGGGCATACCGGTCTATGAACATGCGCCGCAGTTGCTGGCGGAGGCAGAACGCGTCATCGCCGAGCTAGACAGGCTCAGCGCACCGTAAAGCCGCCGATCTCTACCTGGTTCCGGGCACTCGGCCCTGCAGGGCTGCTGACCGGCAGACGCTCCATCGTCGCCAGAACTTAGAGACCGGCGATGACGCGGTAGTGGCCTGCAGGAAGAGTCGCCGGCAGCGCAAGCGTGCGGCGGTCGCTGACGACCTCGCCCTTGTCCCACAAACTCGTGGGGTACTCGCCAGCCTGGGGCTGGCTGTCCAGTTGGGCGACAATGGCGTCTTTTTCATTGAGCACCTGCACAAAAATGGTGTAATCTTTTTGCATTGCCGCCGTTGCCTGCCACGTCGTGACAACGGTGATTGCCGACCCCGCCTGGACGACAGGCGGGGTTTCTGTTTGCGCAGAAACCAGGTTGGCCTGTTGGTCGAACGAGAAGAGCGCGCGCCGCTCCGATAGATCTGGGGATACAGGCACGGCCAGCTTGAGGCGGCCGACAAAGGGAACGTCGGTGCGCTTGCCGTCTGGAGCGATCGCCCACAGGCGCTGCCCCGACTGGTAGTCGTAGAAGCCGATTTCCAGGCGCACGCGGGCGGGGGCTGTCGCCGTCAACGGGACAGAGACAAGGTAGCGATCCTCGATGATGACGCCGGGCGTCATCAGGCTGGTTGGCAGGCTACCGCGGCCAGGGTAGCTGTCGCGTTGCCCCAGCCATTCCATGTTGGCGCCCCAGAGGTGAATGAAGAGGCTGTAATCGTTCTCGATGGGGCGCAGAGCTTGCAGATAGACCGTTACAGCAACGGCGCTTCCCGGCAGGACAGCATTGCTCTGCACATCGTAGCCGACCAACTCTATCTCGCTGTCGCCGTAGCTCAAATGCACTGGCTGCGCCGGCGTGAAGGAGCTCGACATAACGGTAGGCATGGCGTAGGTGGGCGTAATGTAGCGGAAGGGGACGACGGCGGCCAGAACAAAGAGTGCGGTCACTGGAATTGCCAGGATGGCTGTCTGCCAGCGTCCGTGCACCAGCGCGCCAAAGCCAACCAGCAGCAAGGCGGCGATACTGGCAATGGCTGGAAAGATAAGGCGGCCTTGTGTGCCGGGGGTTGTCGCTGTCCAGCGCAGCAAGCCCGCCGCGACCAGAGCCAGCCAGGTCGTGGTCAGTGCGAGTGCACGCAGATCAACGTCTGCGCGAGGCAACGTCGCTGCGCCGGATAGTCGCCTGTTTCGGCCGATGGCCACAATCCGGTGTGCTGCAAAGACAACCAGCCCCAGCGCCGCCAGACGGGCGGTTAGCTTAAGCACAGTGTATATCCACTCGTCGACCAGGATGTTGAACCAGCCGAAGACGGCCCAGAAGGACAACTCCAGGCCGCTAAGTTCAGCCGTGACATCCCGCAATGACAGCCGTCGCTCTCCGACCCAGGCGAGCATGGGCCGCAGTCCGGTGACGTCGTGGTAGAGCATCCAGTTGCGGGCATACCACCAGCCAGCGATGACTGCCGTCAACAGAACGACGATGCCAATACTCGTCAGCCATCTGCGCAGCGGCCGCTTGCCTGCGCTGTCTGTTCCTCTGCGCTGCCAGGTGATGTACGATAGAGCAAATACGACGAAGACAAGCAGCAGCACACCTGTTAACTTACTCAGTGCGGCCAGACCGGTCAGGATGCCCAACGCCGCAACGCGCCGGTAGGTCAGGGGCCGCTGCGGCGGATCGGTGGCGAGGTAGACGGTCAGAGCGACGGCCAGAGACGCCAGCGCGGTCATGGCATTGTCGTTGTTGACCGACGCACTGATGAAGATGAATTGCGGGTTGAAGGCGACGAGGGCCGCGAGCAGGAAGGGCATGTATCTGGCTGTGGCGTGCGACGACTCCTGTCGTCGCTGTGGGTCAGACGCGACGACAGGAGTGCCCGATACAGCGGGGCAGGCTCTCGTCGCACTCCAGATACGGCGCCCCAGGGCATAGGCGCTGAACACGGTGATCAGCCCCAGAAGCAGGGAGAAGAAGCGCACGACGTGCACCGCCAGCGCCGTGCCATGCCAGGGAAACGAAACGGGCGCAGGGACGACCATGTTCTTGTTGCCGTCGTTGTCGGGCAGGCCCGGGGCGGCGTGTGGATTGAGTTTGCCCACGCGCTCGAAGTCGCTGCTATCGATGAGCCGGACAAGCGGCGCGGCAAGCACGTAATAGAGAGGGGGCTGGCTGGCTTCTTGGCGGGCGAGCTCTTCGCCCTGGCGCGCGTCCTGGACGGGCAGGTCGGCGCGTTGCGCCACATAACGGATGTAGGCAAGGTGCCACACCTCATCGGGCGCCTCAAAGACCGGCGTCGCCAGGTTGTACACGGTTCCCAGGGCAAGGAAGAGCAGTGCAAGAAGGATGACCGGCCCGTGGGAGCGCGCTGCTCTTGTCATGGCATCTACCGTCAGGGAGTCTCTAAGCGGGGCGTATCGTCTGCGGGTGGGGGTGGAGCGACAGGCGCGGGGAGTGTGGCTGCGATGGGCGTCGCGGCGGGAGCGCGGAAGATGAGGTAGTAGGCGAGCAGAATGACGCCCGTCGTCACGCACACGTCGGCGATGTTGGAAACGGCCCAATACTTCACATAAAGAAAGTCGACGACGTAGCCGAAGCGAATCCGGTCAGCGAGATTGCCGCAGGTGGCGCCCAACTCTAACCCCAGACCCAGCGCGATGATGAGATCAATCTGTGGCGTCGAGCGTAGATAGAACAGGATCACGATGATAACCACGATGGCAACGATCGTGAAGAAGAGGTTCTGATTCTGGAGGATGCCAAAAGCCGCGCCGCTGTTCTGGATGTACATGATCGCGAAGATAGGCTTCAGGAAGGAAAAAGGGTACCACGGCTCGTTCAGTGCGAAGTTGGCGGCAACGATGTACTTGGTCGCCTGATCAACAACGAAGACGGTCAAGGCAACCAGGGGGATGAACAGAGCACGTAGGCGCACCTATACCTTCTCCTGGCGTGTCCTGCACTCCATGCAGCGTGCTGCATAGGGCAAGGTCGCAAGCCGCTCAGGATCGATAGGCTTGCCGCACGACTCGCACAATCCATACACTCCCCTGCTGATCCTGCGCAGCGCAGCTTCTACCTCGCTCAGCAACTGGGTGGTGTGCCTTTGCAGCGAGAGGTTTTTTTCCTGCTCGAACATGTCAGATGCATCGTCGGCCATGTGATTGCCCATCCCGGCGTGCTCACTTTGCGTATCGTCAAGGCTTGCCAGAGAACGCAAGTGCAAGAGCTCGGCCTGAAGTGCAATCTGTTCTGCCTCGAGTTGTTCTCTCATACTGTGCAGAAACGTGTCGTCCACGATTTTCCCACCATTCTGACGCCCATGAGGTGCACAAAGACCCCGCCATGCCGTGTGCTGCTTGGCTTTTTGAACCGGATAGAAAAAGTGGGTGCCTACCTGTCAGTTATTGCCGAACCCCCGATCGTGATCGTCCGATATTGCTGCGACCACCACAATGGAGACATTCTCAGCCCCTCCAGAGATCAGCTCCCGACGTACGAGGTGTTGGCTCAAAGCGTCGCACTCTGCATCACGAGCACAGCCGGGTCTCCTGCGTGACTATAGCACAAATTGGCGCAAAAAGCAATCAGAACGAACGTTCGTCTCAAGCAGCAGCTGCCATGTGTCCACTGCAAAAAGGTCTGGACGGACCCGTCATTGCGAGCGGAGCGAAGCAATCTCCCCCGTTTCGCGCCGAAAGGAGATTGCTTCGTCGCAAAGGGCGCTTCTCGCAATGACGGTTGGGCGAACACAACCTTTTTGCAGTGGGCACCTGCCATTTGCAACAATGTAATAAAACTGGTATACTATGAATGGGAGACATCACGTGCTTCAGGAGGACACACAAGCCATGAACCGACGAAATTTTCTGCATCTGGGGTTGGTAATGACGGCAGGCGTTGTGGCTGCTGCATGCGCCGCCGGCACCAACTCGTCTACGCCAGACCTTGCCTCACCCATGCCGACCGGAGCATTGTCGTCGTCCCCGGGCGCGACGCCGACGGTGCGCGGTTATGTGTCACCCGGAACCTTGATGGGCAATTCCAACGATCCGGGCTTCTACGTGCGCTTTATCCAGACGGTGCGTGCGCCTGATCCCGCCCGCTGGCAACTGACCATTAAGGGGCTGGTGGAAGCGCCAACGACGATGACGCTTCAGCATATCAAAGATAATCTGGCGTTTGTGGAGCAGAGCACTCGCATGAAGTGCGTTGAAGGCTGGTCGAGCCGGGCCGTTTGGGGCGGCTTCACGTATGCTGCGTTAGCGGATTTGGTCAAGCCATTGGCGAACGCCACGTATCTCTATTTCGCGTCCGATGACGGCTATTACGAGATTCTGCCCATCAGTGAGTTGCAGAAACCGCGCGCACTCTTCGTGACGCACATGGATGGCCAGATGCTGGGCGCCAGGCACGGTGCGCCGCTGCGCATGATTATGCCCTGGCTCTACGGCTACAAGGGCGCCAAGACGATCAACACCATCGAGTTCCGCTCGCAGAAAGGGAAGGGCTATTGGTCAGACGTGGGACCGTATACCGTTGATGGCACGATTCTGGCCGGGTCCGATTTCCCACTCGATCTGGATGGCAAGAACCGCCAGGTCAAGGGCGGCGAGGTCACGGACTATTAGTGCATAGCGCCAGACGCTAATTCTCACGGTACCTGTTCACCGTTGTCTCGTGATAGACGCCAACAACGTAGTGGCGCAGCAAGCAGCGCCACTACGTCCACACCATAACGCTGAACAGTTACTTCTCACGCGCGCAGGATTTGTTCTCCGAGCGCGACGGCTCCCCAGAGCGGGGCGTCATCGCCGAGTGCTGCCGGCTGGATGTCGACGCGCATTTGTGGCAGCACGTGGTAGCGCGCTGTCTCCCGCACGATGCGCCACCAGCGCTCGCCGGACTTGATGACGCCGCCGCCAATGACAACGCGCTCAGGATTCATCAGGTTAATGGCGCCGCCGATGCCCGTGCCCAACATGCGCGCGGCGTGCTCGAGCACCTCTATGGCCAGCGCATCGCCCGCCTGGGCGGCCTGCGCAACGTGTACAGCCGTGACGGCATCTGTATTTTCCGCAACCAGGGCGCGCAGGCTGGCGCCCTGGTCGGGCCGGGCGTCAAGCCGGCCACGCGCGGCTCTGCCAATCGCCGTGCCGCACGCTTCGGTTTCCACGCACCCCCTCTTGCCGCAAACGCAGGGCGCTCCGCCAGGGTTGACCACATTGTGGCCGATTTCACCGGCCATGCCGTCGGCCCCGTCGTAGATGTTGCCTCCTAGCACCCAGCCGCCGCCGACGCCTGTGCTGACCGTCACGTAGAAGACACTGGCGCAACCCCTTGCCGCTCCATAGCGCCACTCGCCGAGTGCGCCAACATTGGCATCGTTGGCCACAGCTGCCCGCACGCCGAACTCCGCCTGTAGTTGTGCAACCAGAGGGGTGTCGTTCCAGCCGGGAATGTGATGCGACAGGATGACCATGCCTTTGCTCTGCAAGACCGGCCCGCCAAAGCTGACGCCAATGGCAAGCGGCTTGCGGCCAGCCAGGAGTTCGTGGGCAAGTTGGAGCATCGTGCGCTGTTCGTAGCTGGCGTCGTGGTTGGGCGGCGACGGTGAGCGCTTCAGTCCGCTCCAGGCCGTATCGCCCAGACGCAGCAGCGCCGCGGAGAGCTTGGTTCCGCCATAGTCGAGGGCCAGGATGTACGAATCGTTCATCGCGCACACAACTCCACAAAGACAGCATGTAGGATCGTCAGGTGGGCGTCTTCGATCATTTGCATTGACTCAGAGGGAACAACGATGGCGACATCGACCATGTCCTTGAGCTTGCCGCCGCGAAAGCCGGTCAAGCCGATTGTCATGAGCGTGTGTTCGCGGGCAACAGAGAGTGCGCGCAAGACGTTGGCGGAGTTGCCGCTGCCGCTAATGGCAATGACCACGTCTCCTGGCTCGGCCAACGCCGCCAGTGGCGTGGCAAACACGTGTTCATAGCCAATATCGTTGGCTACCGCGCTGACAGTTGGCATGTTGTCGTTGAGGCAAATGGCCTTGAACGGTTTTTGCGCAGGAGCGGCGGCGCCTTTGATGAGGTCGACGACGAAGTGCGAGGCGGTGGCGGCGCTGCCCCCGTTGCCAAATACGAATATGCGTCGCCCCTCCTGGCGCGCCTCGACCAAAATGGATGCCAGGCGGGCCAGCGGCTGCCGTGCAATGCGTGCGAGAAGCTCTGCTTCTGTCTTCAGATAGTCATCCAGTCTATCCATACCGCTCCTTCGTGCCGCAATTGTGCAGACGTCCTGCCGGCTCAAGATTAGTGCATTGCGCGCCGCTTGTCAAGCGGCAGTCGCATAGCGCTTGACCATCTGCGACTGATATGCTATATTTGTGCGCAAGGCCTATCCCTGTGACCTGGCAGTGTTGCTGTTGATAGACGATGTGGTTGCGTGTCTCTGATCTGTCCCGGTCGTCCGCCACTGTGGCGAAACGCACGTGCCTACTCTCTTCGTCGCTCACGGTTGCGCCTTTCTCGTCTCGCCATGTGGCGCTGCGCTGGGCACGGGTTGTGCAACTACTCGCGCGCATCCTCCTGCTACGTATTGACATGTGTCCACTGCAAAAAGGCCCGGACGGACCCGTCATTGCGAGCGGAGCGAAGCAATCTCCCCTGTTTCGCGCCGAAAGGAGATTGCTTCGTCGCAAAGAGCGCTCCTCGCAATGACGAGTGGGATGCACACGACCTTCTTGCAGTGGACACGTGACATCTACCGACATACGGGGATGCGGTGGGCCGGTCTGGCGGCTCGCTGCCGCAGACGCGACGCTCGATCTGGCGTTCGCCTGCACAAATGTAATGATGTTCGACTTGACAAGTTCAAGCAGATCAACGACGAGTTCGGACACGCTGCCGGCGACGCCGTGTTGCAGGCTGTGGGGCAGGCGCTGGCCGGTCAGACTCGTCTTGGTGACATCGCCTGTCGCTACGGAGGCGACGAATTTATCGTGGTGCTACCGGGTAGCGGCCCCGAAGCTGCTTGCCGGCGAGCAGAAGACTTGCTGGCAGCAATTGCTGCGTTCACTGTGCTATATGCTGACCACACCCTGTTCACGAAGTCATCGTGTGGTATCGCCGCCTATCCCGAACACAGTTCGTCGGGCGAAGATTTGCTGCGTTTCACTGATCGTGCCCTCTATGCGGCGAAGGCAAAGGGAGGCAACTGCGTATTTGTTCACGGGCAAGCGCTTGATCCCACAAGCTGGCTGCAGGCTCGCTGGTGGGCGAGGACCGTGTCAGCACCAAGATTACTGTGACGAAGGAGAATACGTGACGAAGAAGGAAACGGCTGAGACGCTGTTCGACAGTGGGTTCAATTGCGCACAATCAGTCTGTGCGCCGTATGCAGGCGATTTTGGCATCGAGCAGCTGGATGCGCTGCGCATGGCGGCAGGCTTCGGCGGCGGCATCGGGCGCACAGGGGAAACCTGCGGCGCGGTGACCGGCGCGCTCATGGTTCTGGGGATGAAGTACGGAGCGACGACAGGCGACCCCGCCGCGAAAGAGCGCATGTACGTGATTGCGCAGGACTTCATGAAGCGATTCGAGGACCGTCATGGCTCGCTGCGCTGCCGCGATCTGGTGGGCGCCGACATCAGCACAGTCGAAGGCCGCGCGTCGATGAGTGCGCGTAAGACACACGCCAACATCTGTGCGGGCCTGGTCGCTGAAGCAACAGAACTCCTGGACGAGATGCTGAAGTAAGGTTGGCTGACAATGCACGCCAGCGTTTGACATATTTGAGTGCACATGATATATTCAACTGCGAAGCGAGCAGAGGCCATTTGCCAGCGGCGCTGTGCTGGCAAATGGCGGCGATTGGCTAACTCACAAATGACAAACGTTGTCATTCTTGCAAGATTGGGTCGTGGCAATGGGTCTACAGACGGACGCACACAAAGCTGGCGACTGTGGATGTGACGACGCGGCGCGCCTGGAATTGACGGGCGTGAGTGTCGGCTACAACGGTGCGCCGATTCTGCGCGACATATCGCTGCACGTGCCACACGGCGCACGCGTAGCTGTCGTTGGCCCCAACGGGGCCGGCAAGTCCACTCTGTTCAAGGCTCTGGTGGGGCTTCTGCCGTTGCGTTCCGGTTCGGTCTGTATCCATGGGCGGCAGCTTGGCAGCCACGTCGACTGCATTGCCTATGTGCCCCAGCGTGAAGACGTTGACTGGCGCTTTCCGGTCACGGTGGCCGACGTCGTCATGATGGGGCGTTACGGTCGTCTGGGCTGGGGGCGGCGCCCGGGCAAGGCCGACCGCATCGTGGTTGAGCGCAGCCTGGCTGAGATGGGGCTTGCCGATCTGGCAGGCCGTCCTATTGGCGAGCTTTCGGGCGGGCAACAGCAGCGCGTTTTCCTGGCGCGTGCCCTGGCGCAGCAGCCACACATTCTGCTCATGGACGAGCCGTTCTCTGGCGTCGACGTGTCGACGCAGGAGGCGACGCTCGGCTTGCTTGATCGCTTGCGCACACAGGGAGTGACCGTTCTCGTTTCAACACATGATCTGACGCTTGCCGCCACGCGCTTCGACCAGATCATATTGATCAACCGGCGTTTGATTGCCTTTGGAGCGGTGGCTGATGTCTTGACGACAAAGATACTGTCGCAGACGTTTGGCGGACAGGTATTTTACGTAGATGGAGCAGCGGTGGTGGACCAGTGTTGTCCGTCGGAAACAAATTGACAGCGTGATCTCTGTGCGTTGCTGCATGACGGATGGTCACATGTTTGAGGACAACGGCGCGAAAAATAGCCGTATTATGCGCGGGGCAGTGCTCATTGCCCTTGCTATCCTGGCCGTGCACACGGCTGTGCTCCTCCTGGTCCGCGACGACAGCCTGCGTGTGTTTCTGGACAACGTGCTCGATGTGGGCGAATCAGTATTGGCTGCCGCATGCCTCTACGTCGCCAGCCGCCGCCTTGCCACGCAGGACGGCACAGGCCGCACAACGCGAGGTTGGCGACTTCTTGCTGCCGGTATGGCGCTCTTCGCTCTCAGCAACGTCGTCTGGGGATTCGAGGAAGCCGCCCCGAACATGCCGCTCCTGCTGTCGCTGGCTGACGTCTTCTACCTGACATCCTACGTTCTGTTTTTCGCCGGCATGTTGCAGGCGCCTGCGCCCGTTCTACCGCGACGCGACAGCTTGAAGCTGATGCTCGACGTGACGATCGTCGTACTGGCCGGGCTTCTCGCCTATTGGACGCTGGTGGCGGCGCCCCTGCAGACTGGCCCCCTGAGCAGTGAGCGCCTTCAACCTTTGTTTTTGGTGCTCTATCCGATTCTTGATCTTGGCCTTCTATGTGTGGCGACGCTGGTTTTGCTGCGGCTGCCGCGACTGGAGGACCGTCTGGCGCTGGCTTTACTCGCCCTGAGCGTCGTTTTCATCTTTGTCGCCGACGCCATTCTCAACTACCAGTTGTTGTCCGGCGCATTCGTTGGCGGCGCCCTTGCTGAGCTGCCTTACAGCGCCTTTTGGCTGTGCGCCGGGCTTGCCGGCGTTGCGCGTGCCCTGGCTCCTGCAGCGAAACCTGGAGATTCGATGGAGATCGACCTCGTCGCCGGTTACCGTACTGAGCGCCTGTCTATGAGTATTGGCTACGTGCTCCTGGCTGCCAGCGGCGTCCTTGTCGTCGCCGCCAACCTGGCGGGCGCGCCAGGACTTGCTGCGCGCGACATGGGCGCCGGTCTAAGCGTCATGATCATCCTGGTCCTCCTACGCCAGATCATGATGTGGAATGATAACACACGTCTCGCCGTGAGTTTGAACGCCGAACTGGCCGCGCGCACGCGCCAGGCAGACATCAGCGCCGCCATGGCGGAACTCGGCAGCGCTCTTATTGTTTCGATGTCGATTGAGACCATTGGCCACAAGGTTTGGGTGCAGGCCAAGCAACTGACCGACAGCAAAATCGGGTTTGTGGGCTACATTGACATCGAGAAAGGGCAGATGGTCGTTGCGCAGGCAAGTGGAGACATGTGGGGCCGTCCATCGTCTGACACACAGGCTTGGACGTTTTCCACCCTCGGTGGACTCCTGGGGTGGTCCGCCGACAACCGACAGCCGCTTCTGACCAATGACCCGGCCCATGATCCACGATCATCAGGGGTCCCGCAGGGACATCACGCCATCGAAAGGCTGCTTGCTGTTCCGGCTTTATTGGATGATGCGTTGGTCGGGGTCATTGCTGTCGCAAACGGATCGCGTGACTACGATCAGGATGACCTCAGTTTGGTGCAGAGGCTGGCGGCGCTCTACTCCCTGGCTGTGCAACAGCGCAGGGCAAATGAGTCGCTTGTGCATGCCAAGGCAGAACTGGTGGAGCGTGTGCGCGAGCGGACCGCAGAGCTGACGCAGGCGAATGGAAGCTTGCACGCCTCAGCCGAGGAGTTGCGTGCAGCGCATGCTGCGCTGAGCGAGAGCGCAGCGCTCTACCGTGTTCTGGTGGAGACCTCGCCCGATGGCATCGCTCTCGCCGATATGAGCGGGAAAATCCTGGTCTGCAATGACCACTTTGCTCTCCTGACCGGGCGGCGCAGCTCTGCGGATCTGTTGGGAACAAGCGCGTTTGATGTGTTTGTGGACCAGGATCCTGGCCAGGTCGAGGATTTCTCGCAACGTATGCTGCAGG
Source organism: uncultured Ktedonobacterales bacterium (assembly GCA_964402955.1). Classification (GTDB taxonomy): domain Bacteria; phylum Chloroflexota; class DTOL01; order DTOL01; family DAOUCN01; genus CAYOEZ01. Next base: position 19,512 of record CAYOEZ010000051.1, read on the forward strand.
ATGGCGCAGTGCACGATGTGGAGTTGGCTATCCAGCGTAAGGATGGCAGCACGGGCTTTGCCTCGCTGAACGCTTCCGTGATCTTTGACGACCAAGGACTGCCAACTGGCTACATCGGAGTCGTGCGTGATATCACGGAGCGGAAGCACGCCGAGGACAAACTGCGCTATGCGAGTAACCACGATTCATTGACAGAGCTATACAATCGTGCCTTCTTTGATGACGAGCTGAAGCGACTCGAACAGAGTACGCGGTTCCCGGTCAGCTTGCTGATGATCGACGTCGATCAATTTAAGCGAATCAATGACATGCACGGACATGCGGCTGGCGATGTCGTGCTGCAACGGACGGCGGCCCTGTTGAGGCGCAGCTTCAGATCGGAAGACATCGTGGCACGCGTCGGCGGCGACGAGTTTGCTGTGCTGCTGCCGATGACCGACCAGGAATCTGCGGAATCGGCGGTGCGGCGTCTTAAGGAGAATGTGACCCTGGAGTCGATGGCCAGCAATGTGCTGCCGATCGGGTTGTCGGTCGGCTGCGCTACGGCGCTCAAGGGCAATAGTCTGGTGCGGGCGCTCCATCGCGCCGACGCGCGCATGTACGAGGAGAAGCTGGCGCACGGCGTGGCGAAAGGCGACCTCACGGACGTGTCCAAAGGGAAGTGAGACGACGATGCTGGAGTGGATGATTGCACCTCTCAGTTATGGTTTCATGCAGCGGGGTCTGCTCGCGTCATTGATGGTTGGTGTGTTGTGCGCGGTGGTGGGCTGCTATGTCGTCTTGCGTTCGATGGCGTTTCTCGGTGACGCTCTCGCCCATGCCATTCTGCCCGGGGTAGCGGTTGCCTATCTGGTCAAGGGAAACCTGACGATCGGCGCGCTGGTGGCAGCTATCATCGTGGCGCTGGCCATCGGTTTCTTCTCACGCCAGGGAGCAATCAAAGAGGATACCGCGATCGGTATTCTCTTTGCCGCTGCGCTCGCCCTGGGCGTGGCGATGATCAGCACGATCAAGACCTATGCCGTTGATCTCACCCACATCTTGTTTGGCAATGTTCTTGGCGTCAGCACTGGCGACTTGGCGACGATTGCTGTTCTGGCGCTTGTGACGCTGGCGATTATCGTGCTCCTCTACAAAGAGTTCCTGGTTGTTTCTTTTGACCCGATTCTTGCCTCCACATTGCGTTTGCCGGTTGAAGGCCTGCGCAATCTGATGCTCATTCTGCTGGCGTTGACGATTGTGGTTTCGCTGCAGACCGTGGGCGTGGGACTGGTTGCTGCGATGCTGGTGACTCCGGCAGCGGCGGCGTCCCTCTTGACGCGCCGTTTGCCGGTGATGATGTTTGTCGCGGCGCTGATCGGAGCTTTCTCGAGTGTGGCCGGGCTATACTTGAGCTTCTACGTCAAGATTGCATCCGGGGCCGCCGTTGTTCTCACCGCGACGGCGATTTTCCTGGTCGTCTTCCTGGTCGCCCCGCGGCGGGGACTGCTGTGGCAGGCGCTTGCCTTGCGGCGCACCCGGACGGGTGACAGAGGAGAACGGGCATGAGGGTGTATCGTCTCTTGAGCGTCGCGCTGGCGCTGGTTCTTCTGTCTGGCTGTGGGGCAGCCCCGACCGCGCCGAAGCCGGCGGCGCCCGGCGCTTCGTCGCTCGATGTGCTGGCCGTCGAAACCTTTCTGGCTGATATCGCCCAGAATGTTGCCGGTGATCGGCTAGTGGTTGAGGCGCTGCTGCCGGTCGGCGTGGACCCGCACAGTTTTGAACCAGTCCCGACAGATATCACCAGAGTTGCCAGGAGTTCGGTGCTCATCATCAACGGGGCGGGTTTTGAGGAGTTTCTGGATCGCGTACTGAAGAACGCGGGGGGCACGCGGCTGGTCATCGTAGCGTCTGCCGGGCTGACGCCGCGCCAGCCGCAGCGACTCGAGTCGCCCAGTGATGATCCAGAAGGCGATCCGCACTTCTGGCTCGATCCAGCACAGGTCATCACATACGTGACCAATATTCGCGATGGCCTCAGCAGCGCAGACCCGGCGGGGGCGGCCGCCTATGCTGCAAACGCTGACGCTTACATCAAGAAGCTGATGGACCTGGACGCCTGGATCAAGGACAAGGTGAGCAGCATCCCGCAGAAAGACAGGCTGCTGGTGACGAATCACGAGAGCCTGGGCTACTATGCTGACCGCTATGGCTTCCAGATCGTCGGCTCCATCGTAGCCAGTGTCAGCACGTCGGCAGCGCCCTCGGCGCAGGAGTTGGTGCAGCTTGTGACGCACATCCGGCAGAGCGGCGCGCGCGCCATTTTCCTGGAAACGGGGACCAATCCGCAGATGGCGCAACAGGTGGCGAAAGAAACGGGCGTCAAGGTCGTCCAGGACTTGTATACGCACTCGACGTCGCGCGGGGCGCCGGCGCCAACCTACATTGACATGATGAAAGTCAACACGACGAAGATCGTGGATGCTCTGAAGTAGCACGCGAGCATCCGGTGTGGCCCATGCCGGATACTCGCGTCTTTGTGTCTGACCGTGGCTTCAGTTTCAGTAGGAGAGGCTCGCTGCCCGGTAGAGGCCGATGATCTTCTCCGGCGGTATCTCCGCCACAAGGTTGTGTATATTACAGAAAACGAATCCGCCATCGCGGGCAAGGTAGTCGACAACCTCGGTTGCTTCGCGTTCTATGTCGGCCACGCTGCCCAGCGGTAGAGTCTGCTGCGAGTTCACGCCGCCGCCCCAGAGCGTGATGCGCTTCCTGGCCTTGTCTTTCCACTCGCGGAAGGAATGCCCGCCGGCCGGCCACTGCACAGGATTGACGATGTCAAATCCGCTCTCGATGATGAGGTCGAGGATGGTGTAAATGGCGCCGCAGGAGTGCAAAAAAGTCTTTGCGCCAGGAGCGAGGCGGTGGCACTCATCGTTGATGCGGCGACGGAAGGGCAGGAAGAGGCGGCGGAAAACGTCTGGCGAGGCGATGGTGTTCTGCTGGGTGCCCCAGTCGTCGGAGGCGAGCATGAGCACGTCCACGTAGGAGCGGATTTCCGGCAAGACCGCACGAAGGTTCTTGATGGCCTGCTGCGTGATGATCTCGTGCAGTTCCGTGACGTAGTCGGGTTCTGTCAGGCAGATGATGGGGAAGACGGCCAGGCCGCCATGTCCGTGGATACAAATGGGCGCGTGAATTGCGCTGTTATTGAAGAAGACGGCGCGGTCCGTTGACTCATGCACGCGGCGGCAGCGTTGTCTGATAGCGACAATCTGCTCATCGCTCGGAGCGCGTTCTGCGAGCGACGCGGCGTACTCTTTCAGATTGTACATGGGCAGGTCGTCGCTCAAGTTGAGCGGCTGGCCGCCATGCTCATCATCGAACACGTACGAGGATGGAGGCATGCGTCTGCTGCCCTGCACGATGGCGCCATCTGGCCCGGTTTGGAAGGCAGCCGGATTGCGCACAAGCGCCGGCAGGCGTCCATTGAAGTCGTAGGGATGCCATTGCTCTGGTTCGACGAAGGCGTTGGTCACGTTCTCCCAGATCGTGACGACGTCGCAGCCCAGGGCATCGAGGATATCCAGATCGGGCAGGGCCAGCATCTGGCCGGTGTCTTCGACGTGGGGCAGGCGTGGGGGTAGCCCAAGCGCAGTAGCCAGCCTGGCATACGAGAAGGCGCTGATGCTCGTTGAGCGCATGCCTCCCAAGTCTTTGGGCGGACGGTCGGTTGGCTCGAAGTTGAGGGCCTTGAGAACTCTCTCGCGTGGTGTTATCATAGCTTTGCTCCTTCTGCCAGTGTGGCGCACACTATACGGCATCGCAAGCTGGCTTGTCAAGCGTGGCATGAACAGCCCCAGGGCCTGTGCAAAGTCCTTTGACAGGCGCAACGATGTGTAGGGGCAGGTCTGAGACCTGCCCATGCGTATCAAGCCAAGACCAATTGATCAGCGTGGCGAACGTGTGGCGGGGCATGTCGCGCTTGTCGTG
>CAYOEZ010000052.1:0-12614 GCA_964402955.1 uncultured Ktedonobacterales bacterium
TTGTTAAGGTTCGCACCCAAAGTGCAGTATACAAGGGCGGGTTTCTTACCCGCCGCATCCTGCCCTGCCCACACAACCTCTACGCCGCGCCCTTCGTAGGGCGGGTTTCTTACCCGCCGCATCCCACCAGGCCCACACAGCCCCTACGCCGCGACCAGGGCGCTCAGATAGCCGGCGACAAACGCCGCCTGCAACTGCCGCACCGGCTCCACATAGTGCACGTGATCCAGGTAAACATCGTCGCCCAACCTGGCCGTGAAGCTGAACAGGTCGATCGTGGCAACATCCCATTTGCGCATTACAGAGTCGGCGCTGCGATTGTACTCTTCCACATCCGCGGCATGGCGGTGGAATGCCTGCGAGCGGGCATTGTGGATGGCGTCGACCACAAGCGACGTGCGTACCCAGATGACGTGCGCGGCCAGCGAGCGTGCCAGGGGGATAAACTGGCGCAGATTCTGTTCATACAGCAGCAGCGGAACCTGCTTTGCGCCCGTGGCAGGGTCGGTCTTGATATCGTGTAGGCCGCAATTCAGCAGCAGATAGTCCCAGTGCAGGCCGCGCTCCTGGCAGGCACGTAGATAGCGTAGCATGAGTGACGAGTCGCCGCCGTTGGCGCCGTTTGGCTCGGCGGGGTCGCCGGGCATGCCCTCTTTGCGCGAGTAGTCGAGTATGCCGGTCAGGTACGTTAGCAGATAGGGGCCGTAGTGCTGCGAAATGCTGTCGCCAACAACGTGCAGTGTGGGCATAGATTTCTCCCTATCCCTCTCTCACAATAGCCGTAACGCCTCTGACGGCGGCTTGAAACCATCGGGCCATTTGGTGAAACTGTTGTAGCGGGCAAAGCGCAGGTCAGTGTCGGTCAGGTTGGCCAGGCGCAGGGTGGCCAACCGCAGATCGGTCTCACGCAGGTCGGCGTCGGTCAGGTTGGCGCGGGTCAGATCAGCTTCCGTCAGGTCGACGCGGGTGAGCTCGGCGCCGGTCAAGTTGCAGCGCGTCAGCCTGGCCTCGGTCAGGTCGGCGCGTGTCAGGTCGGCCTCGGTCAGGTCAGCGCTGTCCAGTTTGGCCTCGATCATGTTGGCGCGGCGCAGGCTCGCCTTGGCTGCGATGGCGCCGCTCAGGTTGGCCTTGGCTAGGTTGGCGTTGTCCAGTGTCGCCTCGCTCAGGTCGGCCTTGGCCAGGTTGGCCCAACTCAGGTCGGCGTCGGAGAGGTCGGCGCGGGTCAAGTTCGCCCCGCTCAAGTCGGCCTGGGAGAGTTTGGCCCCGCTCAGGGCAGCCCCAAACAGGTCGCCTCCGCTGAAGTCGGGCCGGGCTTCGGGGTGGATGGCTCGCCAGCGATTCCAGACGTCCGCTCCCTGCTGTAGAGCATGCAGGTGCTCTTCATTCGCCATTGTGTGCTCCTATTGCTAGCAAAGCCGGGTTGAGTGATGAACGTGTTATAGACACCGATTAGATTACCACAGATCACTTGTTGGCGCAAGGCGGGATTGGATAGCAACCATCAAGCGTTTGCCACCGATGAACACGGATGGACACAGATTACTATTGTCCTATCCGTGCCTTTCCGCGTGCATCCGCGGCGAGCCATTGCTCTTTGCCACAGATGGACACGGATGTTCTTGTCCTATCCGTGCCTTTCCGTGTGCATCCGCGGCAACTCTTTGCTCACGCCTGGACAAACGCCAGACGATGTTGTATACTTCGCGCAAGGAGTAGCCAGGGAGGCAAGGATGGAGTTGCGCCAATACGTCCGCATTGTGCTCAGACGGTGGTGGATTGTCGTGCTCTTACCTGTGCTCGTTGTTGCAGCCAGCTTTGTGCTCAGGTCGCCAGCGACGCACGGCGCCATCGCCAGCCTGCGCCTGACGGTTGGCATCGTCCCCGAAAACGGCGACGGCAAGTTCTACACCTACGACCGCTACTACTCCTGGCTGACTGCCGAGTACCTGGCCGATGACCTGAGCGAAGTAATCAAGAGCCGCGCGTTTGCCGATGACGTCAGCAAGCGCACGGGTGGCAGCGTCGCGCCGGGACAGATCCAGGGCGCAACCAACCCGCAGAAACAGCACCGACTCCTCACCGTGACCGTCAACGCCGCCACAGAGCAGCAAGCAATGGAGATCGCCAACGCAATCGCCGACACCTTGCGCGAGAATGGCGGCAAGTACTTTGCCCAGCTTAGCGCACAGAATGCGGCGCTGGCAGTGATCGACCCACCGGCGCTGGTCCCTGTCGGTCCAAGCACACGCGAGAAGCTCGACCTGCCGCTGCGTGCACTCCTGGCTCTCGCTGCGGCCCTGGGGATCGCTTTCTTGCTCGACTATCTGGATGACTCGGTGCGCGCCACCGACGACATCGAAGGTATGGGCATGGTCGTGCTGGGCGAGATTCCGAAGTGAGAAGAGTGTCCTGGAGACCACATGTGTATTAAGGACTTTCTGAACATATTCGTCAAGCGCGGCTGGCTGATTCTGATCTTTGCTGTGGCCACGGCCCTGGGGGCCATCGTCGTCAGCAAGATGCAGGAGCCGGCCTGGCGCGTTTCCGTGCGCATCGCTGTGACGCCGGCCCGCGCCGACATGAGCCTCAGCGAGACGATCAACCGCCTGCTGCGCAACTATGGCGAGCACCTGACCACGCGGCGCATGGCGCAGATCGCCATCGACCGCCTGCGCCTGCAAGACAAAGACCCGAGTATGACCGCCGACAAGCTACGCAAAGAGCTGCGCGTCAGCGCTCAAATGGGCAGCTACACACTGCAGCTCGATGTCGAAGACCGCGATCCCAACCGTGCCTGGGACGTTGCCAATGTCCTCGCTACTGTCTTTGTCGAAGAGCAGCGCCAGAAGATGGCCGATATTGACCCGCGCGACCGCTTGCAGGCGTCAGTCATGGATCGCCCCGCCTGGGCCCGCCAGATTCGGCCCAAGACAAAGACCAACGCTCTGGGTGGGGGCGTTCTGGGCCTTCTCATCGGGGCGATTGTTGTCGTAGCCTGGGAGCTTCTCGATACCTCGCTCAAGACCATCGAACAGACCGAAAGGGTGACCGGCCTGCCGGTCATCGGCGCCATTCCGCCAGTGAGCAACGCATGAACACAATGACATCTCAAGACTACCTGAAAATCCTGACCAAACGCTGGTGGCTGATCGGTCTCTCGCTGCTGATTGGACTCGTGGGTGGTCTGGCCTTGACCCTGATCATGACACCCATGTACCGCTCGTCGATTAAGATCTCGGTTAATCCCTCCCGGCCCGAGTTCGGAACGGCGCTGACCATCAACAACCTGCTCAGTAACTTCAGCTTGCAACTGACAACCGTCAGGTTGGCGCAGGATGTGGTCGATCAGCTTCGCCTGGACATTGCACCAGAGGCGCTTGTCGGGCGCGTCAAAGTGACGCCGCAACAAGACAACTTCATGCTGCTTGTCGAGGCCGACAATCCCGATCCACGCGCTGCCGAGCGCATCGCCACGACGCTAGCCTCCCTCTTTGTCAACCAATACTCGGCGGCCAACGCGGAAGCGCCCCGCCAGGACCGCATCGATGTGTCGCTCCTTGACGACGCCGAGCCGGCCAAACTCAACCGGCCACGCGCCGAGATCAACATCGCCGCGGGAGCGTTGGCAGGCCTGCTCATGGGCATCGTTGTTGTCTTTGTCCTCGAATACCTGGATGATACAATCAAGACCGTCGAAGATATCGAGTCGGTCATGTCGATGCGAACAGTCGGGACAATACCCGCAAGCAAGATGTGAGTTGTACACGAGGAGAACCCGTGAGCGCAACATCAGTAGCAGCACAGCCCCTGATCACACTGAGTGATCCCCGCTCGCCGGCTAGCGAAGCCTATCGCACCTTGCGCACGAACCTGCAGTTTTCCAGCCTCGACAAGCCAGTCCATACCATCTTGATCACCGGTGTGGAGGCAGGCGACGGCAAGAGCACGACCCTGGCCAACCTGGCCGTTGTACTGGCCCAGGGCGGCAAGCGTGTTGTGGTGGTCGATTGCGACTTGCGACGGCCCACGCTGCACAAAGTCTTTGGCGTGAGCAGTGAGCCCGGGCTGACCAACGCTATCCTCGACAGCGCCGGCGCTCTGGCACTGCAGGCAACACCGGTCGAGGGGCTGCGACTGCTGGCCAGCGGCCCGCTCCCCCCCAACCCGTCCGAGTTGCTTGGCGCCCGCCGTTTTGAGGAAATCCTCGCCGGCCTGGCCAAAGAGTCCGACATGGTTCTGCTCGATGCTCCGCCGATCGTTGCGGTCAGCGATGCATGTGTGCTGGCCACCAAAGTGGACGGCGTGATTCTGGTCGTCAATGCCGGCAAGACCAAGCGCGACCTGGCTCGCCGCGCCCGCTCATTGCTCGAAAAGGTCAACGCCCACATCCTGGGCGTCGTCCTCAACAACGCGCCGGTCGAACACAATATGTACACCTACTAATAATAGGCGTGCCCAAAAGCACGAATTATCGTTGACGTGTTAGATACAGTATGATATACTCCGTTTCCGAGGTCAGTCTCTCTGATCTCGGTTTTTTTCGGAGGAGCAGGCCATGCAGCAGTCGCCGCGATCCGTGGCGTTGCGAACTGCCGGCGTCGTCCTGATCGCTCTGGGACTGGTGGTTGCCGGAATCCTGGTCGACAGCCTGACCGGTTTTGGCCCGGTGGCCACGTTTGGCTCGCTAGTCATCGCCGTCGTTTTCGGCACAGTCATGATCCTGGTCATCGTTCTTGCGTCATTCCCGAAAGTAACGGACAAACAGCAGTCAGACCCGGCAGACGTGAAAAGACAGGGAAGCTGAGCCAGTTAGCCATCACTTGTCATCGGTTTGGGGGGTAAGTCATGTCCGGACGACAACAAACGATTGTCAAGATTCTCCTTGCACTGGCGATTCTTGTGGCCTTGGGACTGGCGTTTCCCGTCAAGCCGCTGCCAACGATCGAGGGCGGTCCCAAGGCAGTTCTGTTGGCGCATTCGTCGTTCCCCATCTCCAACAGCATGTTGCTGTCGTGGATCGTCACGCTTGTCTTGATCCTGCTCACCTACTTTGCCACGCACCGCATGCAGACGATTCCTTCCGGTGTGCAGAACCTGATGGAGGCTGTGATCGAAGCCATCCACGGCCTGGTGTCCGATATGGCTGGTGAGCGCGGCAAGCGCTTTTTTCCATTTGTAGCGACCATTTTCCTCTACGTCGTCTTGAGCAACTGGCTGGGACTCATCCCTGGCGTCGGGCCGATCGGCGTCAAAGAGACCGTGATCGAAAACGGCCATGCGCAACAGATCATCATTCCCTTCTTGCGCTCGCCATCGGCAGACCTCAACACCACGGTGGCGCTGGCTATCATCTCGGTGCTCATGACGCAAATCTTCGCCATCATGGCACTGGGCGTGTTCAGCTACGGCGCCAAGTGGTTCAATGTCCGCAAGTGGGGCACGCTTGTTCTGGCGCTGTTGGGGCGACGACCGCGCAAAGGTTTGGCCGGTCTCTTCCTGTGGGGGTTCATCGACATCTTTGTCGGTCTGGTTGAGCTCTTCAGCGAGGTCATGAAACTGATCACGTTTAGCTTCCGGTTGTTTGGCAATATTTTCGCCGGCGAAGTCATTCTGATCGTCATGGCCTATCTCTTTGCCCAGTTCTTACCGCTGCCGTTCTACGCTCTCGAGCTCTTCGTTGGTTTCATCCAGGCATTCGTCTTTGCGATGCTCACCCTGGCTTTCATGAGCATGGCGACAGTGCAACACGGCGGCGCCGAAAGCCACGCTCAACACTGATCCTGCTCATCATGCTGTCGTCTGTACATTATTCTGTCGAGGGAGGATAGTTATCATGGATGCGAATTCCGCTCGCCTGCTCGCCACCGGTCTTGCTGTCGGTTTGGGCATGCTCGGCCCCGGTATTGGTATCGGTATCCTCGTTAATGCTGCCCTCAACGCCATCGGGCGTAACCCTGAGACGGCAGGGACCATCCAGATCAATATGCTTCTTGGTATCGTGTTCGTGGAAGCCCTCGGCATTCTGGCCTTCGTTGTCTCCATGATGCTTGGTCTGGGTATTTTCGGCGGAAAAGCCTAAGCGAGCAACTCGCTGTTCATCCAGCGCACAGGCGCGGCGCGTCCTATCGCTTGCGGCGCGGCCCGGGCTGGAACGACAGACAAGGGGGGCTGTACGTGGAACAATTAGGAATCGACGGACGATGGTTCTTGTCGCAACTCGTGAACTTCATCGTCTTGCTGATCATCTTGCAACGCTTTCTCTACAAGCCGATGCTCAAGATGCTGGGCGATCGGCAAGAGCGTATCCGCGAGAGTATGGACTATGCGGAACGGGTCAAGAAGGAAGCGGAACGGGCGGAGCTAGACTACGCCAAGAGAATTGATGCAGCCGATCAGGAAGCGGCCGCCATCATCACGGCTGCCCGGCAAATGGCCAAAGACGAGGCCGATAAGATCGTGGCCGGCGCGCGCGGCGACGCCGAACGCCTGATGCAGCAAGAAAAGCAAAAGGTGGAGTACGAGCGCAAGCGGGCGATGGATGATGCGCGCAAGGATGTCGAGGATCTTGCCCTCAAAGCCGCCGAACGCCTGCTGGGCAATACCCTGGGCGATGAGGTAACACAGCGTCGCGTCGTACAGGACTTCTTGGCAGAGACCGGCAAGTTCAACTAACTGTGCTGCGCCCACAGTAGGGAGTTGTACATGGCACAAGAACGCACCGCACACATCTACGCGCAAGCCCTGCTCGAGTTGGCGACCGAACCGTGGCTGAAGGGCCTGCGCCTGGCCAATCGTCGCCTGCGTGAGCAGAGCCTGGTTGCGCGCCTGGAAGATCCGGCGATCCCTATGGCCGACAAGACGAATCTATTGATGAGTGCCCTGGGAGATACTCCCCCCCAGGTCAACGTGTTTGTGCGCTCCCTGGTCAACGACGGCGAGCTCAATAAGCTGGACGCGATCGTTGCTGAGTTTGAAACTCTGATTGTTCGTCGTAGCCAGTATGTTCTTGCCCACGTCAGGAGCGCCGTCCCTCTGCGGGCCGATGAGAAGAAGACTCTGGAAGAGAACCTGGCGCGGCGCTTTGGCGCCACTCTGGAGGCCGAGTATGAGGTTGACCCCTCGCTACTCGGCGGCGTCGTTGTACGCGTCGGCGATGAGGTGATTGACGGCAGCCTGGCCGGCAAGCTCTCCGTGCTGCGCGGACGTCTGGCAGCCTCGTAGTTGGCACGTGCGCCAGATGGCGACAGTTATGCCTGTTGTGCGTGTTGCTTACTGTTTGTGGAGGGTACTATGGCGATTCGGGTAAGCGATTTGACAGCACGTCTGCGGGAAGAACTCGAGAAGTTCACAACCCCGCCGATGCAGGCGATGGAAGTGGGCGCCGTCCTTGAAGTGGGGGACGGCTTTGCGCGCGTGTCAGGTCTGACAGGCGCAATGGCCAGTGAGATGCTCGAGTTTCCCAACGGCGTGTATGGGATGGCCCTAAACCTGGAAGAGAACACCATCGGCGCCATCATTCTGGGCCAGTACGCCAGCATCCGTGAAGGCGATCTCGTCAAGTCGACCGGCCGGGTTGTTGAGGTTCCTGTTGGCGATGCGTTGATTGGCCGCGTCGTTGACCCGCTGGGCAAGCCGCTCGATGGCAAGGGACCAATACAGTCTCACAAGACCCGGCCCATAGAGCGCATCGCCCCGGGCGTCGTCGAGCGTGCGCCGGTCGATACGCCGGTGCAGACGGGCATCAAACCCGTCGACGCCATGATTCCCATTGGCCGCGGCCAGCGCGAGCTGATCATTGGCGACCGCAACACGGGCAAGACAGCCATTGCCATCGATACCATCATCAACCAGAAGACTGGCGACATGGTGTGTATCTACGTGGCGATCGGGCAGAAGATGTCCAAAGTTGCTCAAACCGTCGCCACCCTTGAGAAATACGGGGCGATGGAACATACCATCATCGTGGTCGCCTCGGCCTCCGACCCCGCTGCTCTGCAGTATATTGCGCCCTATGCCGGCTGCGCTATGGCTGAAGAGATCATGGAGTGCGGCAAAGACGCCTTGATCGTCTACGATGATCTCTCCAAGCATGCCTGGGCCTACCGCCAGGTCTCGCTGCTCCTGCGCCGCCCACCTGGCCGCGAGGCCTACCCGGGCGACATCTTCTATCTGCACTCCCGCCTGCTTGAGCGGGCCGCCAAGCTCAACAAAAAGCTGGGCGGAGGCTCGATCACTGCTCTGCCGATCGTCGAGACACAGCAGGGTGACGTGTCGGCCTACATCCCGACCAACGTGATTTCGATTACCGACGGCCAGATCTATTTGGAGTCTGACCTCTTCTATTCCGGTATCCGCCCGGCGCTGAACGTGGGCATCTCCGTCTCGCGCGTCGGCGGCAATGCCCAGATTCGCGCCATGCGCCAGGTGGCCGGCAAGCTCAAGCTGGACCTGGCCCAGTTCCGTGACCTGGCCGCCTTCGCTCAGTTTGGCAGCGACCTGGACAAAGCGACGCGCGCCCAGCTCGATCGTGGCCTGCGCATCATCGAGATGCTCAAGCAGCCACAGTACTCCCCGATGCCGGTGGCAAAGCAGGTGATGATCATCTATGCCGTCACCAACGGCTACACTGATGACGTCCCGATCGAGAGAGTACCAGCGTGGGAAGAGGAATTCCTGCGCTTTGTGGAATCCAAACATCCTGATACTCTGCGTGCAATCGAAACCGAGAAGAGCCTGAGCAAAGAAATGATTGACGTCTTGCAAAACATTGTGAAAGAGTTTAAGCAAAGCGCCATGTCAAAGGTGAGAGCTTCATGATAGGCAAGAAGGTTGTATGGGGGGCGTTGATCGCCAGCCTCCTGGTCAGCGCCTGCGGGCCCATGGGCACGGCCACCGTGACACCTAGCCCGACCCGCGTCCGCCGCACGGCGACCGCAACAGCACTAGTTCCACGCTCGCCGACGGTGACGCGCGCCCTGCCCGCCCCGACCGCAGCGCCCACGGCGACCATGCTTGCGCCGACCGCAACCACAGCCGCGCCGAGCGCGCCGCCGCTCCCGCCCACACCGGTTCAACCCACGCCGCTTCCACCGACGGCGACGCCGGTTCCACCCACGGCGACGTTCACGCCCGTCCCGCCTACCGCCACACCGGTTCCACCGACGGCAACGCCCGTTCCACCCACGGCGACGCCGCTCCCACCGACGCCAACCGTCGCCGCTGCCGTTGCTGAGCCACAGCCAACCGCAACCCAGGCGCCGCCTGCCGCCAACCGCAAATACACTGCACCCGTCCTGATCGACCCACCCGACGGGCAAGAAGTCTACAACCAGGCCGGCGTGGTGCCGATTCTACGCTGGCAGCCCGTGGCTGAGTTGGCCGCCAATGAGTACTACCACGTCACATTCCGTGTCCGCCGCCAGAATGGCGAGGTCGTGCGCTGGCTTGGCCTGGACACAGCATCCACAGAGCTGATCGTCACCGCCGGCGATGCGGAGTTTATGCGCACGACGCCCCAGCTCAGCGAAGTCGCCTGGTTCGTTGTCGTTCTCTCGCAGAAGGGCGACGCGTGGAAGCAGGGTGGCGAAGGCGCTCAGATCAGCTCCGAAAGCGCAACGCGCATCTTCTACATGAAACCGTAGTCTACCGTTCGTGAGGTGATAGAGTGGCGACCCTGCGCGATATCCGCCGCCGCATTAAGAGCGTCACGAGTACAACACAGATCACCAAGGCGCTGGAGCTTGTATCAGCATCGAAAATGCGCCGCGCGCGGGAGCGCGTCCTGACATCGCGCCCCTATGCCGAGAAAATGCACTCTGTCTTGAGCGACCTCTCGACGCATACTGCCTCCAGTGGCAGTGCGATGCATCCGCTGCTGGCGCGCCACACGGCAGGCAAAGTGTGTTTGGTCCTGCTGACGAGTGATCGCGGGCTATGCGGCAGCTTCAACACCAACATGATTCGTTTTGCCCTCGATTTCTACGACAAACACAAGAGAGAGGGCGGTGGGGTGGTTGTCGTCACGGCAGGCAAGCGTGGGCGCGATTTCATGGTGCGCTTTGGCATTCCGATCATTGCCGAATTCACCGGCCTGACTGACAAGCCAACCATCCTCGATGTTGCTCCCATCGTGCGCCTGATCATGGACGACTACCTCAACGGAATGTTCAAGAGCGTCTATCTGGCTTATAGCCAGTTCATCTCGACCATGACACAGAAGCCTGTGCTTGTGCCCATCTTGCCCATGGAAGAGATGAACGTGGCAGCAGTGCAGGGAGAGGACGCCACCCAGTCTCTCGACTACATCTTCGAACCCAGCGCGGCTGCCATTCTTGACGCGCTCTTGCCGCGCTATGTCGAAGTGCAGATGTACCAGGCGCTGCTCGAGTCCATCGCCAGCGAACAGAGCGCACGCATGGTCGCCATGCGCAACGCCAGCGACAATGGGCGAGACATCATCGAGCAACTGACCCTGACCTACAACAACGCCCGCCAGGCTGCCATCACCAGAGAACTGATCGACATATCGACCAGCGCAGCGGCCATTGGCTGAGGAATGCGGGCATGCCAGAAAGCGGATCCACTCAAGATTCAGGATCCAGGATGCAGATGACACGCCACACATCTGACCGCTTGTATCCTGCATCCTGGATGGTCAGGGATGCTCTGATTGTGGGCATTGCAGTCGCCCTTTTTCTCGCACTTTCACTGAAGAATATCACGCTGCCCGGCCTGTACTATGATGAGGCGCTCGATGTTGTGCCGGCCATGCAATTGTTACAGGGCGCCCCGGTTGAGCCGGTGCGCGATGTGGCGCTCACGGTTGGCGGCCATGTCCTGCCCCTGATGGTCATGGACTACGTGGGCACGGTCAATACCTACCTGGCGATTCCTGTCTTTGCCGCGTTCGGCGTGAACGTCACGAGTGTGCGCCTGCTGCCCATCTTGTTGGCTGCGCTGAGTTTGCTCCTGGCCTATCGGCTGGCCGTGCGCCTCTTCGATTGGCGGGTAGCGGCGCTGACAGTGCTGCTGGCAGCCGTGGATCCGTCTTACGTGTTCTTCAGCCGCATGGGCAACCATGTCACGTCGGTGATGACGGTGTTTGCGCTGGGCAGCCTGCTGGCGTTTCTGCACTGGCGCGAGAGCAGGCGAACACGCTGGCTGGCGCTTGGCGGCCTGTTGCTGGGTCTGGGTTTGTGGGCCAAGGTGCTATTTCTGTGGTGGATTGCGGCGCTGGTCGTGGCGTTTTGTGTGGAACGTTTTGTGCGGAGTGGCCTGTGGAGTGCCCGCCTGCGGAGTGGTCTGTGGAGTGCGACGACTCCTGTCGTCGCGTTGCCTCGTCCGTTGCGACGACAGGAGTGCCCGATACAGCGGGGCAGGCTCTCGTCGCACTCCACAAACGCTGCGGTTGTCAGGCGCAATGCCCGGCCATGGGCGATTGTTCTCGCTGGATGTCTGATTGGCTCGGCGCCGCTGTGGCTATATAATCTGGCGAGCGGTGGAACAATTATCTCGTTTACACGCAACGCCGTGGTGACCGAAAACGGCGTGCGCAACCTGAACGTGCTGGCAAACCTTGTGGCCGCCGTGCAGTCCTTTGGCGTGTTGCTCGATGGCCGCTACTTCTGGTTCATGGGCGGGCAGTTTGCCAACGTTGTGAACGTGGTGGGATTTGTCGCCGCCCTCGCCGCAAGCGTACTGCTCATTCGGCGGCGGCCCGCCTGGCGCACTGGCCTGGTGTTGGTCATTTCTGTTATCGTTGTCATTGTTGCCGCGAGCGCGTTCACTGTGTCGGGCATCTGGGCGACGCACCTCTACATTTTGCTGCCGCTGCCGCAGATGGCGGCGGGGCTTGGCGTTGTGCTTGTGGCCGAGACGCTGGCGCAGAGCAGGCGCTGGCTACAGGCGGTGATGATCGGGCTGGTCCTGCTGGGCGGGATGCTTGCCAACTACCAGGTCTGCGCACAATACGAGACCGCCCTCGAACGCAGCCGGGGCTTGAGTCGATTCTCGGATGCTATCTACGAGCTGGCTGACTGGCTCGATCGACACCAGTATGCGACAGTCTACGCCGTCGACTGGGGCATGCAGAAGAATGTGCAGATATTGACCCAGGGCCGGGTCAATCCGGTTGAGATTTCCGGCTTTGCCGGCGAGCCGCCCAATGCCTTTGTGCGGCGGGCTGAGAAAGCACTGGCCGATCCGTCGGCCGTCTATATCTGGCACAGCAAGGAAGACACGGTCTACGAGTTGTACCCGGCGTTTAAGGCAACTGCCGAGCGGCTTGGCTACCAACTGAAGATCATCGACGCTACCCACGACCAGAGCGGCGCGCCGGTACACGTGATGTCGATAAGGGAATAGGACCACAGGGGCACAGAGAGACAAAAAGATCAACTCTATGTGGCTGTGGTTGGGATTGACGAGGAGGGTGTCATGGCAGAAGGAACCAAAGGCCGGGTCGTGCAGATTATCGGCGCCGTGGTTGATGTTGAGTTTCCGACTGAGGATCTTCCTGAGATTAACCACGCTGTCTATGTCACGCGACGTGACGGCGCCAGAATAGCTCTCGAAGTGCAGCAGCAACTGGGCAACAAGTGGGTGCGCTGCATTGC
>CAYOEZ010000052.1:12714-23434 GCA_964402955.1 uncultured Ktedonobacterales bacterium
ACTCGTGGCGGCAAGACGGGTGTGTTTGGCGGCGCCGGCGTCGGCAAAACCGTCATCATCCGTGAGCTCATCAACAACATCGCCAAGGTGCACGGCGGCGTGTCTGTCTTCACCGGTATCGGTGAGAGGTCGCGCGAGGGCGAAGAGTTCTGGCGTGAGGCCATCGAGGCGGGGACCAACAAGAAGACCGTCATGGTGTTTGGCCAGATGAATGAGCCATCAGGGACACGCCTTCGGGTGGGGCTTACTGGCCTGGCCATGGCCGAGTACTTCCGCGACGAGGAAGGCCAGGACGTTCTGCTGTTCATCGACAACATCTACCGCTTTTCTATGGCCGGCATGGAAGTGTCGGCGCAGCTCGGCCGCCTCCCCTCCGCCGTCGGCTACCAGCCCACACTTGCTGTGGAAATGGGTGAGTTACAGGAGCGCATCACCTCCACCAAGCGTGGCTCCATCACATCGATGCAGGCTGTGTACGTGCCTGCCGACGACTACACCGACCCGGGCCCGGCGACGACATTTGCCCACCTGGATGCGACCATTGCTCTCGAACGCTCGATCTCAGAGAAGGGCATCTTCCCCGCTGTTGATCCGCTGGGATCAACCTCGCGCATTCTTGACCCGCTCATTGTGGGCCAGGAACACTACGATACAGCGCGCCGTGTGCAGCAGGTGCTGCAGCGCTACAAGGATCTACAGGACATTATCGCCATCCTTGGCGTCGATGAGCTGTCAGTGGAAGATAAGGAAACGGTGGCCCGCGCCCGCCGCATCGAGAAGTTTCTTTCGCAGCCGATGTTCGTGGCCGAGCAGTTCACCGGTCGCCCCGGCCGCTACGTGACGGTCGGCGAGACGGTGAGCGGCTTCAAAGAGATTCTCGACGGCAAATGGGATCATCTGCCGGAGCAGGCCTTCTACATGTGTGGCAGCATCGAGGACGCCGTAGCGCAAGCCGAGAAGATGGCGCAGCAGGGATAGACGATCCGGGGAAAACGACAAGAAACAAAGGGAATGCCCATGCGATGCGGGCATTCCCTTCTCTGTTTGGCCCAGCCCACCTACCCTTGACGCTCCGCCGCGATACTGCTATCATACATCAGGATACATGGAGCGGTGACCCTAAAGCCAACGGCTTGCCCGCCGCAAAGAGGACGTATGATGAACGCAGCGCGACCAACAGAGGACAGACCACTTGACCAGTTACAGCGGCTGATCGAAAAGTCCGATAGTCGGCTTGGCGGCATGGAGCGCGGTTCAGCCGCCGACGCCGTTGCTCTGCTCGGGATGCTCGATGAGATTGATACTCTCCATACGACCCTCACGCAGGGTGGAGTTGATCTGCGCGCCGATGATTCGCGTATCGACACAATCCAATTGATCCTGCAACGCAAGGCGGGCCTCGTTCTGCGTTTGCTCGGCCAACGTGGCGGCATTGCCGCGCTGCGCGCGACGCGCGCCCCCGCGCGCCAGCGCTGGTGGTGGTACCTCGATGACTATGTCGCTGAGCAACAGAAACTCGCGCTGCGTAACCTGGCCCGGACTGGAATCATCTTGCTTGTCGTTTTCGCTATTGCTGCTCTCATCTATCAAACCTGGTTCCGCCCTGATCCCGCCGTCATCGCCCGCATGGGCTACACAGGCGCGGCGCAGCGAGCTATCGAGCAAGGCAACCTCAATCTGGCGCTGCAGGGCATCGAGAAGGGCGTCGCCGAATTCCCCGACGACGGCGAAATCCTACTGTGGCAGGGGACGATCCTCTCGCTCATGAAGCGCCCGCAGGATGCCGAGGCAGCGTTCCAGGCAGCGCGCACGGCCTATCCCGACGAAATAACCTACCTTCTCACCCGCGCCACCGTGCGCACGCAGGCCAACGACATTGCCGGCGCATACGTTGACGCGCTCGCGGCAACGAAGCTCAGCCCGGACAGTGCGCAGGCTTTCCTGGTGTTGGGCGGCGCTCAGGAACTTAGCGGGCAGCAACAGAAGGCCACACAGTCGTACTCCACCGCTGCCGGCCTGGCCGCAGCAGCGAAAGACACCCAGCTCGAAGCGATGGCCAAGGTGCGCCTGGCCATGCTGATGCAGGCCGGCCCGGTGATGTTCCCCACCGCACAGCCCACACCGTAGCAGCAGGTAGGATACGACGACCGTCCTTCAGTCAGGACGGCCTTCTTCACCGCCGAGACGCTGAGAACACAGAGAAAAAGCGAAGAACTCAGTGCTCTCTGCGTCTCTGCGGTGAATTCATGCCCTCGCCGGTGAAAAGTGCGGTAGTGGTGATAGGGGAAGAAACCGTAGATGAACAGTGGTAGCCAAAGAGAGTAGCGGGGCTTATCCGCGTTTGTCTGCGGTTTTTCACAGACCAGCTTGACAAAACGCCAGTCGTGCGCTATAATTGTACTAGTGGAATTGGTACAATTATAGGAGCATACCCGGCATGAAGATTGACGTTGATCCAACCAGCAACGTTCCAATCTATGTGCAGATTGTGGAGGCCGTCCAGAGACTGGTTGCCACCGGCTTGTTGAGGCCCGGTGATCAATTGCCGACGGTGCGCCAGCTTGCGGTTGACTTGCGCGTGAACCCTAACACCGTCGCTCGCGCCTACCTTGAGCTCGATCGTCATGGCGTTATTTCTTCGCAGCAAGGGCGGGGCACATACGTCACGGAACATCAAGATACAGACGCCCTGGCCCTGCGGCGCGAAGGCAAACTGCGCGCCTCGGTCAGCCACTTCCTTCTCGAAGCACTCAGCCAGGGCTACCCCCTGTCCGATGTGCTGGAGATGATCGATCAGGAAAGCCAGCGCTGGCAGAACCAGCACGACGGCCATTAGAGGAGGAGCAATCCCATGTCATCGCTTCGTGAACTGTTGAAAGCCAAGGCCAACGCCCCCCAATCCCGCATCGGCAACCCCGTATCGGCGACGTTGATGATTGTCATCATGGTGGCTGGCATTGCGATTAGCGCGGTGAGCGGCGAGTTTGAGCGGGAACAGTTTCCCTTCTTCTTCGTTCTTTCCCTGCTCATCGGCTTCTACGTGCTTGTTGCCGTGAACATCGCTCAGCAATGGGAGAAAGCCGTTGTCCTGCGCCTGGGCAAATTCTACTGCATGGCTGGGCCAGGCATCTTCTTCATCATCCCGATCGTTGATCAGGTGGCCGCCTGGGTTGACCATCGCGTGCAGTTGACGTCATTCTCCGCCGAACGCACGCTGACCAGCGACACTGTGCCGGTTGACGTTGACGCCGTGCTCTTCTGGATCGTCTGGGATGCGCAGAAGGCTGCTCTGGAAGTGGCGAACTACACCGATGCCATCGGCTGGGCCTCACAGACAGCGTTGCGCGACATTATTGGTAAAACCGTGCTGGCCGACATCCTGGTGGGGCGCGAGAAACTGGACGACGAGCTGCAGCGCATCATCGATGAGCGCACCTCACCCTGGGGGATCACCGTGCAGTCCGTGGAAATCCGTAACATCGTCATCCCTGCCCTCTTGGAAGACACTATGTCACGCCAGGCTCAGGCAGAACGCGAGCGGCAGGCGCGTGTCATCCTTGGCGAGAGTGAACGACAGATTGCGCAGAGCTTTGTGGACGCGGCCAGAATCTACGCCGGCGACGCCACGGCGTTGCACTTGCGAGCCATGAACATGCTCTTTGAAGGCCTGAAAGAGAAGGGCGCCCTGGTCATCGTGCCGTCCAGCGCTGTGGACACGATGAACTTGGGCGGCCTCAGCGGCCTGACATCGCTAGCCCAATCATCCGCTGTGCAGATGGCAGCGACTCAGAGCAGTGAGGCCAAGATCAAGTCTGCCGAGGTGACAGCCCGCCAGCTAGAGCGCGACACAAAGTAGCTTCCTACGTCTTGTATATAGCAGGCCCACATGGGCATACAGTTTGACGTCCGAAGCGAGCGCTAACTTCGGACATCTTGGCAAAAAAAGGAGAGAACCGTGGACAAGTCACTCGTTACCACTACATTCGCGTTGGAAGGGTACAAGGTTGTCCGGCACCTGGGCGTCGTACGCGGCATCACCGTGCGCTCGCGCAGCGTGATCGGCACATTCGGCGCCAGCGTGCAGACGATTTTCGGCGGCAACATCTCGATCTTCACCGAGTTGTGTGAGACTGCTCGTGAGGAAGCCTTCGAATTGATGCTGCAGCATGCCGACAAGATCGGCGCCAATGCCCTGCTGGGCGTGCGCTACGATGCCAACGACGTCATGCAAGGCGTGACCGAGGTCCTCTGCTACGGAACCGCAGCCGTCGTGGCGAAAGAAGCGTAGTCGAGGAAAAGTAAGCGGCGGTAGAGGACGTGAACGTAAGCAAGACATGGCAAGGAACCCTGGCAATCGCGCTAGGAGTGGCAGTCGCGCTTATCTCAGGCTGTGGGCCGGCGGCGACGGCCACACCCAGCGCAACACAGGCGCGCCCAACGCAGCCCGCTGCAACTGCTGTGGTGGCTAAGGCTGCGCCGGCCGGCGTCGAGGGGCACTGGGAAGGCGCCGTGACGGTGGCGGGCCAGGTCATCGTCACACGGGCCGATTTTGCGACGGCAGGCAATGTCCTGCAGGGGACTGTCGACTTTCCGCAGCAGAATGCCCTGAGCCTGCCGCTCGACAAGGTCAGCCTTGAGGACGGCAAGCTGCACTTTGAGGCGCTGCCGCAGCCACGGACGGCCATCTTCGACGGTGCCCTGCAGGGGAGCGACAAGATAGAGGGGGCGTTCGAACAGAGCGGGTACAAGGGGACATTCAGCCTGGCGCGTGTCGAGGCTAAGGCGTCGGAGCCGCTGCCATACAAGGAAGAAGATGCTAAATTCCAAAACGGCGCCATCACACTCGCCGCTACTCTGACATTGCCCGCTACCAAGGGGCCCTATCCCGCGCTGGTGCTGATCAGCGGCAGCGGAGCACGGAATCGCGATGAGGAGATCTACGGGTTCAAGCTGTTCCGCGTGATTGCCGACCATCTGACACGCAAGGGCATCGCTGTGCTGCGCTATGACGACCGCGGCATTGGCGGATCATCGGCCGGTGCGGCGCAGGACACCAGCGACACCTTCGCCGGCGACGTGGCGGCGGCTGTGCAGTTTCTGAAGGGCAGGGCCGACATCGATCCGAAGCAGATCGGCCTGCTTGGCCATAGCGAAGGCGGCATCATCGCCCCCATGGTCGCCACACGCTCCAGCGATGTTGCATTCATCATCCTGATGTCGGGCCCGGGTACGCCGGGAAGGCAGGTGCTGGCCGATCAGTCGCGCCTCATCCTGAAAGCCAGCGGCGCAAGCGCGGCTGAGGTCGAGAAGCAGAGCGTGCTGCAGAAGAGGATGATCGATGCTGCCATAACTGGTCAGGACTGGGACGGGGTCAAAGCAGACTTGCGCAGCGAGTTCAAGACCGCGGCAGCCGGCCTGACGCCAGATCAGCTCAAGATCATCGGCGACGTGAACACGTGGGTCGAGAACAACGTCCAGGCGCAAGTCCAGAGCATGGACAACGCGTGGATGAGGTTCTTCCTGACCTTCGATCCTGTGCCCACGCTGGAAAAGGTGACAGTGCCTGTTCTGGCCCTCTTTGGCGGGCTGGATCTCCAGGTCCCTGCGGACGCTAATCGGGCTGCGCTCATGGCTGCGCTGGACAAGGGCGGCAACAAGGATCACACGGCCAAGCTCTTTGCGGACGCCAACCACCTGTACCAGAGCGCCAGGACCGGCAGCCCTAGCGAATACGCAACATTAAAGCCCGAGTTTACGCCAGGTTTCCTGGACACGCTAAGCGACTGGATCCTTGCTCACGTCACTCTGGCCGGCAAATAGGTCAGGCATCCCTGCCTGACGGTTACCAGGTAGGTCAGGTCCTTGCCTGACGGTCGGTTGGTAGGTCAGGTATCCATACCTGACAGAATCCGCACACGTGCACCTGGCCAGGTGGTCAGCCTCAGGTCTGTCCACCTGGCCGATGCTTGTGGCAAGATATGTGCGAGAATCAGGAGTGTTGTTGAATGAAGAAAGTCATCCTGATATGTCTGGCGTTGTTGGTGGCTGGCTGTGGAGCAACAGCCACGCCATCGCCGGCAGCAAAAGCCGGCTACCCCTGGGGCGGCGGCGATCGCGCTGAGTATACCATCGAGGGCAACGGACAGCCAATCGGCTCACTGGTCTTCACGACGGCAGCCAAGGAAACCGGCTACGTCCTGACGACGGAGACGACAATGGGGGCCATCAAAGACGTCTCGAATGTGAAGGTGGACAATAATCTCAAGCCGATCGGGGCCACACGCCAGTTGACCGGCGCCGGGCAATCCGATTTCACCTTGATGACAATCTACGACAAGGGCAAGCTCACCATCCAGGCCAGGACATCTGCGGGCGACAAATCGGCCAGCGTCGACGTGCCGGCCGAGGCGTGGGACAACGACCAGCTCTTGATGAGCATACGCTCCCTGCCGCTAACTGCTACCTACACCTACGCGCTGACCAACGTTGTTGGCGCCAATGCCAGCCTGATCAAGACTCAGCTCACCGTTGTAGGCAAGGAAACGATCAGCGTCGCCGCAGGCAGCTTCACAGCCTATAAGGTCGAGATGAGCTTTGGCCAGAGCAAGCAGTACGTCTGGGTCGACGCCAGCAAACCACACCACATCGTCAAGTACGAAAACACCGATACAAGACAGGTGATCTCGCTGACCAGCGTCAGGACGCAGTAGCAGACAGAGGTCATACGCCTCGCCGCGGCGCACGACCACATCCTGCAGGAGAGGTAAGATATGATTCACACTGAGGGTCTGTCCAAGGCATTTGACGGCCGTGTGGCTGTTGACGCCATCAACCTCGATGTCAACGAAGGTGAAGTCTTCGGGTTTCTGGGACCGAACGGCGCGGGCAAGACCACAACCGTTCGCCTGCTTGCCTGCCTGATCGGCCCAAGCGGAGGCAAGGCATGGGTCAATGGCTTCGAGGTGGGCAAAGAGGACATCAACATTCGTCGCCGTGTTGGCATCCTCACCGAGAGTCCGGGCCTCTACGACCGGCTGAGCGCCGAGAGGAATCTATCCATCTTCGCCGATCTCTACGAGGTGCCGGTCGAGCGGCGCGACAAAAATGTGCGCCGCTATCTGGAGATGATGGACCTGTGGGATCGCCGCCATGAGATGGTCGCCGGATTCTCCAAAGGCATGAAGCAGAAGATGGCCATTGCCCGGGCGCTGATTCACGAGCCGAAGATCATTTTTCTGGATGAGCCGACGGCGTCACTCGATCCTGAGGCGTCGCGTATGGTGCGCGATTTCATTGAGGAGTTGAAGGCAGAAGGCCACACCATCTTCCTCTGCACACATAACCTGAATGAGGCCGATCGCCTGTGTGATCGT
Source organism: uncultured Ktedonobacterales bacterium (assembly GCA_964402955.1). Taxonomy (GTDB): domain Bacteria; phylum Chloroflexota; class DTOL01; order DTOL01; family DAOUCN01; genus CAYOEZ01. The sequence goes on from CAYOEZ010000052.1 coordinate 20,088, forward strand.
GTCGGGGTCATGAAGCAAAAGCTCGTGCGCGTCGATACGCCGGCCAATCTGCGCCGCAGCATCTTCGGCCGCACGGTCCTGCTTCAGCCGGTTAAGATCACGCCCGAGATCACCGCTGCCGTCAAGGCGCTGCCATTCGTCAAGAGCATTAGCCAAGCGGACGGCGGGCTGATGATCTCTCTGGACAAGCCGGAAGAGCAGAACCCTGCGCTCGTGCGCGCCGTTCTGCAAGCCGGCGGCGACATTCAGTACCTGAGCGAGGTTAAGCACTCACTGGAAGATGTCTACTTCAGCCTGGTCGGCTCCGCTGGGGGGGGAGGGTGAAATGGAAGGCGATACAATTGATTTCAAGAAGGTGAAGGTGATCGTCATCAAGGAGTGGCTGGAGATATTCAAGAACAAGTACGTCATGCTGATGACGACTCTCCTACCGCTGATTCTGGTTGCCATTCCATTGGTGTTTCTCTTTGTGACCGGTAACAGCAATGCCAAGATGAATGGGCTGGATGACATTGCCAGTGCTCCAGCTTTCGCCGGCATGGATCCACGCGCGGCAATGCAGATTCTGATAATCCAGCAGTTCATGTTCTACTTCCTGATGCTGCCGCTGATCGTGCCGACCTACATCGCAGCCTACAGCATCATCGGCGAGAAGCAACAGCGCACCCTGGAGCCGCTGCTGGCGACGCCCATGACCGTGACCGAGCTTCTGTTGGGCAAAGCCATTGGCGCGCTTGTGCCCGCAGTTGGCGTGACCTATCTCGGTTATCTTGTCTACGCGGTGATCGCACGCTTTCTGACCACGGTAACCGTCTGGAAGTACATCGTTAGCCCCATCTGGGTACTGGCGATCCTGATCCTGGGCCCGCTGCTCGGTATTCTGGCTATCAACGTCGGCGTCATTGTTTCGTCGAGGGTGAACGACGTCCGCATGGCTGAGCAGATCAGCGGCATGCTGGTCCTGCCGGTCATCCTGATCGGGCTGCCGCTGACAGCAGCCAAAATGCTGGTCAACTGGCCAATTTTCCTGGTCAGTGTGCTTGTGTTGCTGGTTCTTGATGCTATGGTTCTTCTGATCGGCGTCCATCTCTTCAAGCGGGAGACCATCCTGACGCGCTGGAAGTAGAGAGCCATCGCCATCTCACGCAGAAACCCTCCTACCTGGATTACCCGGGCAGGAGGGTTTTCGCGTGCCACGCCATTGTGCTCCTTTCCACAATTACCAGATACAAAAGCAACATTAATATCTATTGACACAAGTTTAGAAACGTGGTATACTCATCAGTACATAGACTTGCATAGGAATACATAGATATGGATGCGGAAGATGACGAATGTGACTCCGTCTGATCTCTGGCTGGATCTTGCTGACGCTGCCCGCTACCTGGGCGTGCACTTCACCACCTTGCGACGCTGGGCCGACGCCGGAGATGTACCTTGCATGCGCACCCCGGGCGGCCGGCGACGCTTTGCCCTCACCGATCTGCAACGGTTTCTGGCTGACGCCCGCCAGCTTCCCGCCCCGGACAGCCGGGCGCTCCAGACCACCACGCTCAACCTGGCCCGCCAGCACATACAGGCACAGGACATGCGCCAGCAAACCTGGTTCACTCGCCTCAACGACGGGCAGCGCCAGCATTTCCGCCAGAGCGGCCAGCGCCTGATGGCCCTGCTCATGCAGTTTGGCATGCGCAGCGACAGCGGCGAGGCCTTCCTCGACGAAGGCAAGCGCACGTCTTCCGAATATGGCGCCGCGTTCTGTGACGCCGGCCTGTCGCTGACAGAGACAACGCGTGTCTTCCTGCTTTTCAGGCGCTCCATCATGGACTCAATTTTCGAAACCGCCGGCCTCAGCGGCGCACACGACCGCGAGGGACAACGCCTCTACCAGCGCATGTCCGACTTCCTGGATGCAATGCTCCTGGCAACTATCGATGGCTACGGCTATGCTCATGCTCTCAAACAACCATAGAAGAAAGGACACTACATGCAATTGATCCGCCATCCGCACTACGACCTGCGCGACCGCCCCTTTCTTGTTATCTGGGAAACCACCCGCGCCTGCGACCTTTCGTGCCGCCACTGCCGCGCCGAAGCATCGCCGCAGCACGACCCTGATACGCTCTCGTACGAGGAGAGTTGCGCCCTGATCGACCAGGTTGAGAGCTTCGGCACGCCGCGGCCGCTGTTTATCCTGACCGGAGGCGACCCCTTCAAGCGCGCCGACATCTTCGACCTCGTGGCCTACGCCGACGGTCGCGGGCTGCCCGTGGCAGTTTCGCCGTCGGGCACACCGCTCTTGACGCCCGCCAATCTGCAGCGTCTGAAGGACAGCGGCGCCAAAGCCATCTCGCTGAGTCTGGACGGGTCAACCGCAGCGATCCATGACGATTTCCGGCGCGTGTCCGGTTCGTACGGCTGGACGGTCAACGGCTGGAAGATTGCCCGCTCTATTGGTCTGAAGATACAGATAAACTCGACCGTGACCCGCGCCAACCTGTTTGATCTTCCCCGCCTCTTTGCCCTTGTGCGCGACCTGGGCGCCATGACCTGGAGCGTGTTTTTCCTCGTACCCACTGGCCGCTGCCGTCCCGAGGACGAGATCTCTGCTGAAGACTACGAGGCGGTGATGAACTTTTTGTTCGACGCCTCCAAGTACATTAGCCTCAAGACCACCGAGGGCCACCACTACAAGCGTGTCGCACTGCACCGCACTGCTCTGGACGCCCGTGGCCTCCAGCCTGAAGACTACATGTCCTTGAACGATACCTATCGCCAACTGAAAGAAGGCCTGCATGCGGTGACACAGGGGCAAGACCTGCCCGCCCCCTCCGACCATATGCGCCGCGCTCCCATGCATATCAACGCTGCTGATGGCTTTGTCTTCATCTCGCTCAAGGGCGAGGTGTACCCCAGCGGTTACCTGCCAGTGGTTGCAGGGAATGTGCGCGAGAAGTCACTGGTGGAGATATATCGTGACAGCCCCCTCTTCCGGTCGCTACGCGACAAGTCTCAACTCAAAGGACGCTGCGGGAAATGCGAGTATCAGACGATCTGCGGCGGGTCACGCTCGCGGGCCTATGGTATGACAGGCGACGTTTTGGCCGAGGAGCCTTTCTGTTCCTACCAGCCGGGCAGCTTTCCGTTCACTGTCGACTTACCGCGGCCAGTCGACGCCAGAGCCTAATACGACTACCGTACATAGCCCGGCTGTCATTCTGAGGAGTGCCCTTTGCGACGAAGAATCTCTCATGTCAGCGCACAGAGATGCTTCGGTCGCACAGAACGCTCCCCCTCCCTGGCCTGCCAAAGCGCCAGCCTGCCCTGCCTGCCCTGCCTGCCCTGGG
>CAYOEZ010000053.1:0-23248 GCA_964402955.1 uncultured Ktedonobacterales bacterium
TCGAGTGTATTACTCTATGAGTGCATCCACACTGTGGGGGTGCACAGATGGCGGGAGTCAGCCATTCCAAACGTACGACAACCGCGAATTGCCAGCGGTTAGCCAGACGTTTCAAGATGAGGGCGATGTTGAAAACCGCAGAGGCGCAGAGGACACAGAGTGGATCGAAAATAAGTACGATCGCGTGCAACTGGCATCGGGAGGCGTCACAGCAACCGGGAAAGAGACGTTCTCTGTGCTCTCTGCGTCTCTGCGGTGCATACAATACACTAACTTGAATTGTCTGGCGGTGATCGACTGAGCTTGCCGTCTCGCAGGCAGAGTGGTATAATCTGGCTGTCCAAAACCTTAGGAGGCGCACACATGAGCAAGAGCATTGGCGAACTAGAGGGCTGGGCGATCGTCCTGGGAGCCTCATCGGGCTTCGGGGCGGCCTGTGCCCTGGAACTGGCTCGAAATGGTCTGAATATCTTTGGCGTCCATCTTGACCTGAAGACCACGCTTCCCAACGCGCGCAAGGTACAGGCGGACATCGAAGCCACGGGGCGCAAGGTTGTCTTCTTCAACCACAATGCCGCCGATGTGGAAAGGATGGAGAAGTCGCTCGACAAAATGCAGGAAGTGGCCGGCGCGCACGCTCAGGTACGCGTGCTGCTGCACTCGCTGGCGTTTGGCACACTCAAGCCCTACATCGCCGCCAACCCCGAAGATGCCATTTCTCCTGTGAACATGGACATGACGCTCAATGTCATGGCCCATAGTCTGGTCTATTGGACGCAGGCGCTGGTGCGCCGCAACATGCTGCGCTCGGGCAGCCGCGTCTTCGCCATGACCAGCGCCGGTTCGCATCGCGTGTTCCCCAACTACGGCGCCGTGTCGGCAGCCAAGGCCGCGCTCGAGTCGCATTGCCGCCAACTGGCATTGGAGCTGGGCAAGACAGGTATCTGCGTCAATGCTCTGATGGCCGGTCTCACCGTAACGCCGGCGCTGCTCAAGATTCCGGGACATGAACTGCTGATGGATGAAGCGCTCAAGCGCAACCCCACTGGCCGCCTGACCACGGCCGAGGATGTGGCGGGCGCTCTGGTCGCTCTCTGCCAGCCAGGAGCGGCGCGCATCAACGGCGCCACCATCGTCTGCGACGGCGGCGAAGATATCGTATAGCTCGCTCCTGACCACGGTTCAGACTTCTGCCGTCGCAGGGCGTCAGAAGTCTGAGCTATCGTTCCTTGCCACGATTTCATGACATCGTTGGGCTGTATGTACTTCACCATTCCCTTTCCGGGGCATTGGCGGGTAGATCGTGTCGCCGCGTATGTGCGAAGCGTCAGCCGTGACGCAGACTATCGTCCCAGGCTGGAGCGGGGACGGCGACTGGAGGTCGTGTTGCTGCATGTTGCCAAGAAAAAACATTGCTGTCGCTGCTGGACTCTTTTCCCTGATCATTGCATTGGCTCTCCTGACGGGGTGTACTGCATCGAGCGCAGTTGCGCCCACGCCCACCCCCTGGCCGACGTCGGTTGTGGTGCAGCGGGCAACCTACACGGTGCAGAAGGGATCGGTCGCTGACTACATTGTCCTCGATGGCAGGGCATCGCCAACGCTCTGGGAGCCGCTCTTTGTCAAGGTCGATGGCAAGCTGCTGGCGCTCAACGCCAGCGAGGGCGCTCTGGTCAAGAAGGGCGACCTTCTGGCTGAACTGGACACCAAGGCGCTGACCGAGCAGCTCACCCAGGCCCAGTTGTCTGTCGAGCAGGTGCAGAGCCAGGCCCAGCAACAAGACGTGAGCAAGAAATACGCTCTGGAACGGGCGCGCGTTAATTTGCAGATTCAGGAACTGGCCTTGCAGAAACTACGCCGCTCCATCGACGAATCTGGACCGCTGCAGCGCGCTCAGGCCGAGAAGGACTTGGAGCGCACCCGTGTCAGCCTGGACCGCGCCCAGGCGGCATATAACCTGGTGGCCTCACGCGCCGACGTTGCTGCCTTGCCCCAGGCTGCCGCCCTGCAGACGGCCACGATTGACTATCAGTTGGCAGAGATCAAGTACAAGCTCGCCAGCCAGACGGACACCGATTCTCAGGTGGCAGCGCAAGAGTTGCAGGTGCAACTGGCGCGCATCAACCTGAAAGAGCTTGAAGACAAGGCGCAGTCGTCCAGCGAAAACGACATAACGAAGGCGAAGATGCAGGTGGACGCCATCACGCGGCAAATCGACGACCGGCGCCTGCGTGCTCCCTACGATGGAATCATCACTGCAATCGGGATCAACCTGCAGGGGATGACACGCGGCTTTGCGCAGCGCCCCAAGGTGGGCGACAACATCGCCGCCTATAGCGCACTGATCGTGATCGCCCGGCCGGAACCGTTGGAGATCACCATTGACGGCAGCCAGAAACGTGTCAGCGAGCTGTACATTGGCCAGCCGGTCACAATCACCCATGCTGCCTGGGCGCGTCCCTTTGTGGCGCAGATCACGGCGCTGCCGGTGGCGATGTCGGCTTCGGGCAACCAGACCCAGAGCAGCCAGGCGGTGCGCATCGCTTTACCCACCAATGCGCCGCCGATGTCCAACGGGGACCCCGTGCGTGTGACGGTGCAGGCAGCGCTGCACGAGAATGTGCTTTTCATCCACCCCTCGGGTGTGCGCCGATTTGCAGGGCGGGCCTTTGTTGTGCTCCAGGACGGCGAGCGACAGCGGCGCGTGGATGTGACGCTGGGCCTGGAGAACGACCAGCAGGTTGAGGTCGTCTCTGGTCTGCGTGGAGGTGATGTGGTGATCAGCCCATGAGGATACCGCTCTTCGGTATGATTGGCCTGGCATTTCATCGTCTACGCAGCCGGTGGGCGCTCACCGTGCTGTCCCTGGCCGGCGTCGTGCTGGCCGTCGGGCTGGTCAGCAGCGTGCCCGTGTTTGCTCAGGCAGTAAGCTATCTGGTTCTCAAAAATGAGCTGAGCGATACGGGTTCCATCGCTGGCCAGCCGCCGCTGCTGCTGCGCATTTCTTACGAGAAGCGTGTGCAGCCCTTTTCGCTGGCGCAGGTGCGCGACATGGAGCAGCGGCTGGGCAAAATCATCGCTGAGAGGACGGGCATCACTGCCCGGCAGCACACGTACCTGGTCGAAAGCCCCACACTCTTCCTCCGCTCTGTGCCAGAGAGTGTCCAGTATGCAGAACGCGACGAAAAGCTTGTTTTCCGTGGCTTCACATTGGATGTCCTGAGTGACGTCGATCGCCACATGCGCATCATCGAGGGCCGCTCGATGGCCGATGCCGCCCGCGGCGAGCGGCTGCCCGTCTGGGCGCACGAGGATATGGGCAATGAGATGGGACTGCAAGCAGGAGAGAGCTACAATCTTTTCTTGCTCGGCTCCGACCAGCCCATCCCCATCTATATCGCCGCTACGTGGCGCGAAAATGACCGGCAGGCAAGCTTCTGGAGCGGCCCTACACTCTCACGCAGCGGCGCCTTTCTGGTGACGCCCGACGACTACGCACGTTACGCAGAACCCAGTTTTGCGATGGGGACTGGTTTCAGCGCCTGGTACTTCACGCCGCAGCAGCAGGATTTGACCCTGGACAAGGTGGACTCCTTCGCCACGGGGCTGGAGATCTTGCCCACGATTATCGAGAATGTTCTGCCAACCGCGAAGATATCCTCCTCGCCGGTTGAATCGATGCGCAAATACGAGACGCGCCGCGACAGCCTCTCGGAGTTGCTCATCAACTTCAGCCTTCCCGCGGTCGGGCTGCTCTTCTACTTCCTGTCTCTCCTGTCCACGGTGATCGCCCAGTTCCAACGCGAAGAGACGTCCATCATGTCTGGACGCGGCGCGGGCATGGTTTTCATCCTGGGGATCACGGCGCTGGAAACCGTGCTGCTGATGATCGTGGGAACGCCGCTGGGGCTGGGCGTCGGCTACCTGATGGTGCGCATGATGGGGTACACCTCAGGATTCCTGGCCTTCATTGACCGGCCTGCCTTTGCTGCCAGCATGAACGGCGTCAACTGGCGTCTGATCGTCGCAGCCCTGGCTGTCCTGCTGGCGGCGCGCCTCATACCCACGTTCAATGCGGCGCGCCGCAGCGTCGTCACGCATATGCGTGAGCGCTCGCGCCCTGTCGCTCTGTCGGCGGCCGTCAAGCTGGCCGTGGACATTCCGCTGATTCTGTTGACGACCTATGCCTACCGGCAGATCAAGTTGCAGGACGTACCGACACTGATCCGCCTCAACCCCAAGGGAGACGTTTTTCGCGAGCCGCTCTTCTTACTGGCCCCGCTGCTGTGCATCTTCACCGCCGCGCTGGTGTTGTCGCATCTGTTCCCTCTCATCATGCGACCGCTCGACGCACTGAGCCGCCGCTCGCCCTGGCTGGCTGTCTACATGGGTGTGCGCCGGCTCTATGGCCAAAGTGGGCAGTATACGAGCGCTCTCTTCCTCGTCATCGTCTGTTTGAGCATGGGCGCGTTCTACTCGTCGATGGCGATGAGCATGGACCAGTGGTTGCACGACCGCATGTACTATGCGGTGGGGAGCGACTACGCCTTCAAGCAGGGTGTGGTGCCGGGAAGCGCGAGCGGCGAAGGGGGCGGCGAAGGGGGCGGCCGCCAAGCCGGGGCATGGGTGCTGCCGATCTCTGATTATCTGGCTCTGCCCGGCGTCGAAGCGGCGACACGCGTGGGCGTCTATGCGGCCAAAGCAGCCGTACCCAAGAACAACGCCCTCAAGATCCGCTTCCTCGGCATCGATCGTCTGACGTTTCCGCAGGCCTCTTTTTTCCGCGCTGACTTCTCACCCATGCCGCTGGGTGATCTGATGAACCGCCTGGGGCGCACGCGCAATGGGGTGCTCGTCACGCGCCAGTTCTTGAAGCAATACAACATCCTGGATGGCCAGAAACTGACCCTGGATGTGGCGGTGGGCGAGGTATCACAGAAGATCGATTTTCTCGTTACAGGGACGTTTGACTATTTCCCAACGGCGTATCCGCGGCGTGAAGAAACGCTTGTCGGCAATCTTGACTATCTCTTTGAGCAGACGGGCGATCCATCTCAGTATGATATCTGGCTCAAGACAACGGCTGCGACAAGCGGCGAGCAGTTGGATGCGCGTCTCCAGGAGATCGGGGTCTTGCCGCTCTCGGTTGGCGACGCCCGCGCTCTCTTGCGCAAAGAGGGTGAGCAGGCCGAGCGGATCGGTATCTTCGGCGTGCTGTCGATCGGCTTTATTGCTGGTTCTCTCCTGTCCTGGCTCGGTCTGTTGGTTTATACGTCGGCTTCCATGCAGGGCCGGATGCAACAGATCGGGGTGCTGAAGGCGATCGGCGTGCAAACGTACGAAACAGTGCTGATGGAAGGTGTAGAATACGTGGGCGTGATCTTGTATGGTGTGCTGGGGGGAATTGCCGCCGGCGCGCTGGCCTCGTATCTGTTCGTGCCATTCTTCCAATTCAATGTGACGCCAACGACAGCCGTGCCGCCGTTCCTGCCGCTCATCGCCTGGGACAAGATCTTCTGGTTCTCAACCATCTTTGCCGGCGCGCTCATTATCTCTGAAATCGCCATTCTCTATCAGACCACGCGCAAGGACATCTTCCAGGCGCTGCGCATGGGGCAGCGCGAGTAGCCTTGCCCGTGCAAGTCGCAGGCGAGCGCGGCGGTATGTTTGCAGAGTTATCATGCGCTCGTGGGCGCAACCGGCATGATGATGTCCGGCTATGTGGAGTACGACGAGAGCCTGCCCCGCTGTATCGGGCACTCCTGTCGTCGCACTCCACAAACGTTTTCGAGCTAATCACATTGGGCGTCGGTTCCCACGCACCACGGGGAGAGGGTAAGAATGAGCAGCGATTTCAACCATGTCCACCCTCACCCCGACCTTCCCCCATGTCGGGGGAGACGGGGCTGAGCGCGAAGGTGACATCGTCAAGGCATACAGCAGAGGCTGCACTGATGACAATGGACCAGGAGACGTTCTTTCTCGGTGTGGATGCCGGCGGAACACACACGGTTTGTCTGCTTGCCGATGGCAAGCAGACGATTCTCGGCCGCGGGCAAGCCGGGCCGGGCAACATGAGCGCAGTGGGATTGGCCGCAGGTGTGGCGGTTGTGCGCGAGGCTGTGTCCCAGGCGTGGCAAGCAGCAGGCTTGTCGCCCCGGCCCGCCACAGTCGCCTGCCTGGGGGTCTCGGGGGTCGATCGTCCGCGTGAGAAGCAAGCCTTGGCTGATGCGCTGGCCTCCCATGCGCTTGCCCATCGTCTGGTCATTGTGACAGACGCCATGATCGCCCTGGCAGCAGGCAGCCCCAGCGGTGTGGGTGTGGTGGTGATTGCCGGGACGGGGACGATCGCCTGGGGACGTAACCGCGCCGGCGCCGTGCAGCGCTCGGGCGGTTGGGGATATATCCTGGGCGACGAGGGCAGCGCCTTTGACATCGGTCTGACCGGCCTGCGCGCCGTCGTGCGCGCTCACGATGGGCGCGGCGAGCCAACCGCGTTGACGCAATTGATCCTGGAGCAGTGGCAATTGGCGCGGCCCGAAGACCTGCGGGCGGTCGTGTACAAGCAGCCGGCAGCGCCGCGCCCGGAGATCGCCGCGCTGGCGCCGGTGGTTGAGCGTGCGGCGCGCCAGGGTGACGTGGTCGCCTCCCGCATCTATGCTCATGCCGCGCAGGAGATGGCGCTGGCGGCCAGGGCTGTCATCGCCAGCCTGGGTATGCAGAATGAGCCGGTGGAGATTGTGCTGTCGGGGGGCGTCTATCAGGCCGGCGATCTCATTACCGTCCCCTTCCTGCACGCGCTGCGGGAGTTCGCCCCGCAGGCGCGAGCCATCCGGCTGGAGCAGGAGCCGGCGATCGGCGCTGTTCACGTGGCAGCAGAGAACGCGAACGGCTAGAAGCTTGCATATTGACATGGAGGATAACTGATCGTGCCCAAAGACATTCGTCTGATCGTTTTCGATTGCGACCTGACCCTGTGGAATCATGAGGATGCGTCGGCGTTGCAGCGTCCCCTGGCGCTGGACAACCCGGACACTATTCGTGACCAGGCAGGAACAAAGGTCTCCATCTTCCCCCAGGTGCGTGGCGCGCTGGCCGAGCTTGAGCGCCGCGGTTACTTGCTCTCAATCTGCAGTTGGAATCTGCCTGAGCCGGTCTTCGAGATGCTCGGTTTGTTTGGCATCATAGGCTATTTCTGTCACCCCAAGGCCGAGCCACATCCGGACAAGGGCGACATGATCGCGCGTACGCTGGCTGAGTTTGCCGTGGACGGGGCGGCCATCCGGCCCGATCAGGTCGTCTTCACCGACGACCGCACGCTGCACACGGCGCAGATCCTGGAACGCCTGCCCGGCCTGCATGTGCTGCAGATGTGGGTGGATGTCAAAGATCACAACGGCTTGCTTGTCTGGTTAGCGGCCAACTAAGCCACAATCACGGCGGAGAAGTGAAACATGTTGCCAATGTCACCGAAACGACGCTTTCTGGCGGGGATCATGGGCGGGCGGGTTGACCGCGTTTCCGTCGGCAGCCCGACATCGGTCGCCACCGTCGAACAGATGGAGATGACCGGAGCGTTCTTCCCCGACGTCCACCTGGACGCGGCCAAGATGGCGCGGCTGGCGGCGGGCGCCTATGAGATACTGGGCTACGATGCGATCATGCCGGTCTTCAGCGTCTCGCAGGAAGCAGCGGCGCTGGGTTGCAACGTGGACTGGGGCGGCCTGGACATGATGCCCATTGCGCGTGACCACCCCTTTGACGAAGCGGAGCAGGTGGTCATTCCCGATGACTTCCTCGATCTGCCGCCAATCAAGACTGTTCTGGACGCCATCCAACGACTGCGGCGCGACTATGGCAGCAAAGTAGCGATCGTGGGCAAAGTCATGGGACCGTGGACGCTGTCGTACCATCTGCGTGGAATCAACGAATTTCTGCTCGAGACGCTGACCGATCCCGACAAAGTGCGCCGTTTCCTGGATCGGCTTAAGCTCGTGCCTGTCCTCTTTGGCAAGGCGCAGATCGCCGCGGGGGCCGACGTTCTCTGCCTGGCCGACCACGCGACTGGCGATCTGGTGCGCGGCTCCATGTACCGTGACTTCTTGCAGCCCATCCACCGTGAGATCATCCAGGAAATCGGCAGCCCCATTGTACTGCACATTTGCGGCAATACGCTGGACCGTCTGGGCTACATTGCTGATGCCGGATTCGACGCTTTTCACTTCGACTCCAAGGTCGATGCGGTGGCTGCGGTCAAGGCTGTGGGTGATCGTCTCTCGCTGCTGGGCAACGTCAACAACCCCGATGTGCTCTATTCCGGTACGCCGGAGCAGGCCGAGGCGCAGGCGCGCTACGCGGTCGCTGCCGGGGTGCGTATTGTCGGGCCGGAGTGCGCAGTGCCTTTGCGCACGCCAATAGCCAACCTGAAGGCAATCGTGCGCGCCGTTGATCCTGCCGCACGCTGATGTGGTCTGTTCAGCTCAAGTGCGCTGATGACGATTAATGGTCGCGTTGACACCGCCCAAAAAACGGTTGACGTGCGCTGCTCTCTGTGGTACAATCGTACCACAGAAATCCGCCGATGAAGGCCACCGCATATGCGCTGGCCTTCTCGCTTTTTTCCACAGAGGCCTCATGTACTATCGAATCAGTGTCGAGCTAACTGGACGCGTCGGCAACGACGGCGAGCGGCGGGGCCTGTTGCACGATGCCCGCAGTCTGGGTATCTCACTGACGGGCGTCCAAACCAGAACGCTCTACTTCGTCAAGGGTGAACTTAGCGTTCAACAGATCGACCTTCTCTGCGCCCGGCTCTTTATAGACCCGCTGACGGAGACGGCCGCCTGGGAGGCCGTTTCCGACGCAGGCGCCGCCGGGCCACTCAGGTCCAACGCCTGGGTCGTGGAGGTCGGACTGCACCCAGGTGTGACTGATCCGGTGGCCAACCAGATCGTTGCGACGGCGACGACGCTCGGGATGCCCCATATCCTGGCCGCAACGGGCCGGCGCTACGAGCTAAGCGGCGATCTGGACGAAGATGCTGTAGACATGATTGCCCGCCGTCTGCTCTGCAACCCGACCATCCAGAACTACTACCTCGGCCCCATGCCCCCAGCCTTTCCACAGCCTGCTCGATCGTCCCACCTTGCGCAGTTGGTTACTCTCTCCGGGCTCAGTGACAACGATTTGCTTGCGCTCAGCCGGCAGCGTGTGCTTGCACTCAGCCTCGACGAGATGCGCGCAATCAGTGCCTACTTTCGTGCGGCGGGGCGCGAGCCGACGGACGTTGAGTTGGAATCGTTGGCGCAGACCTGGTCCGAACACTGCGTGCACAAGACGTTCAAGGCTCTGGTTGAGCTGCGCCACGGCGCAGATGGCATCACGCGCATCGATGGCCTGCTGCGAACCTACATTCGGGCGGCCACCGAGTTCATCCACAAGCCCTGGGTCCGCTCTGCATTTGTGGACAACGCAGGCATCATCGACTTTGATGACCAGTACGAGGTGTCGTTCAAGGTCGAGACGCACAACCACCCCAGCGCGCTCGAGCCTTTCGGCGGGGCCAACACCGGCGTCGGCGGCGTGGTGCGCGACATCATCGGCGTCTCGGCGCGGCCAATTGCTGTGACGAATGTCCTCTGTTTTGGCCCACAAGACCTGCCTGTGGAGCAGGTTCCGGCCGGCAGCCTGCACCCCCGCCGCGTCAAGGCCGGGGTCGTGGCCGGCATCCAGGACTATGGCAACAAACTGGGCCTGCCGACCGTCAGCGGCGCAGTCCTATACGATGAAAGCTTCACAGCCAACCCGCTGGTCTTTGCCGGCTGTCTGGGCCTGGCGCCGCGTGGGTCGCATCCGGCGGGACCATATGCGGGCGACCTTTGCATCGTGATCGGCGGTAAGACGGGCCGCGATGGCTTGCATGGCGCTACGTTCTCGTCCGAGACATTGACGCACGAGACCGGGCAAGTGCTGGGCACGGCCGTGCAGATCGGCGACCCCATCGTGGAAAAGGACGTTATCGAGGTCGTGTGCGTGGCGCGAGACGCCGGGCTTTATACAGCGATCACGGACTGCGGCGCTGGCGGGCTGTCCAGCGCCGTTGGCGAGCTTGGCCGTGTTCTGGGCGTTGACGTTGAGCTTGCGCACGTGCCCCTGAAGTATGCAGGCTTGCTGCCCTGGGAAATCTGGGAGAGCGAAGCGCAGGAACGGATGGTGCTTGCTGTTGCTCCGGACAAGTGGCCGGCGCTGCGCAAACTCTGTCGCGAATGGAATGTCGAGGCGACGGAGATTGGCCGCTTCAGCGGCGACGGGCGGCTGGTGGTGCGCTATGATGGCCACGTAGTTGCCGACCTGGACATGAAGTTCCTGCACGATGGCGTGCCCAAGATGACGCTTCTTGCGCAGTGGCCCGAGCGGCCTCGCAAAGAAGCGGGGAGCGGCCAGGCTGCACCCAATATCGATTTGCCAAAAACTCTGCTGGCGCTGTTGGCTCATCCCGATATTGCGTCGAAAGAAGACATCATCCGCCGCTATGACCACGAGGTGGGAGCAGGCACATTAGTCAAGCCTCTGACTGGAGCTGAGAACGACGGGCCGTCGGATGCAGTGGTTCTCAAACCGATGCAGACCTGGCGCCACAACAAGGGACTGGTCTTGAGCCTTGGCGTCAACCCGCAGATCGGCAAGGCTGATCCGGATGCCATGGCGGTCAGCGCCATGGATGAGGCTATGCGCCATGCTGTCGGGGTTGGCGCCGATCCCGACCAGATCGCTTTGCTGGACAACTTCTGCGGGGGCGGTCCGCGCCGGCCCGAACAGATGGGCGGTCTGGTGCGGGCCGCGCAAGGTTGCTATGACGCTGCTCTAGCCTACGGAGCGCCCTTTATCTCCGGCAAGGATAGTCTCAACAACGAATATCTTGGCCCCGACGGTGAGCGCATACCGATTCCGGGCACGCTGCTGATTTCGGCGCTGGGCATCATACCCGATGTGCGCACTGCTGTGACGATGGATCTGAAGGAGGCGGGCAATGTGGTGCTTATGGTGGGCGAGACGCGCAACGAGCTTGCCGGCAGCCATGTGGCGCTCGTGACGTCAGCGGATGTCGCTGCCAACTCCGACGCGCCCGCTCTGCCCGAGTGTGGTCTGGATCTCTACCGCAGTCTGCACCGAGCGATTCGGAACGGGTTGGTCCGAGCCTGTCACGATCTGAGCGAAGGCGGCCTGGCGGTCGCGGCGGCAGAGATGTGCATCGCCGGACGGCTGGGCATGACATTGCGCTCGCATCGTATGCCGGTGGCAGGCGAGGTCGGGGTCATCGCGCTGCTCTTTGGCGAAACGAATGGGCGTTTCCTCGTGGAAGTGCGGCCCGATCAGGTCGCGGCCTTACGCCAGACGGTGGGCGATTGCCCTGTGGCGGAGGTGGGCGTGGTGGAGGGCAATGCTCTGCGTGTGCTGGGCGACAGCGGAGATGCGCTCATCGATCTTTCGGTTGCCGACCTCACTGCCGCATGGCAAGGAGGCGCGGCATGAGCGTGAAAGTTCTCATCCTGCACGCGTCGGGCACCAATCGCGATCGTGAAGCTGCCTGGGCGTGTGAGCTGGCCGGTGGGCAGCCGGAGATCGTCCACGTCAACCAGCTTGCCGCCAAAGAACGGCGCATGGCGGACTACGCAATGCTGGTGCTGCCAGGCGGATTCTCCTTTGGCGATGCGCTGGGCGCGGGCAAGCTGTTGGCCCTCACCTTGCGCCTGACCTTCCAGGACGATCTGGCAGTCTTCATTGCCAGTGGCCGGCCGGTGCTGGGCATCTGCAACGGTTTCCAGGCGCTGGTCAAGGCGGGATTGCTGCCCGGCGGGCTGGGGCAACAGGCAACGCTAACCTTTAACCGGGGGGCGCGCTTCGAGTGCCGCTGGGTGACATTGCTGCCCGACGCTGCCAGCCCCTGCATCTTCACCAGGAATCTGCCGCCCGTTTTCTGCCCGGTTGCGCACGGCGAGGGACGATTCATCAGCAACGATGTGGCCGGTCTAGAACGCAACGGGCAGGTGGCGTTGCGCTATGTGTGCGCCGACGCCGCACCCGCCAACGGCAGCTACCCGCAGAATCCCAATGGCTCCGATGGCGACATTGCCGGCGTCTGTAATGCTCAGGGCAATGTGTTGGGCCTCATGCCGCATCCTGAGGATCATATTGTCGCCTACCAGCACCCGCGTTGGACGCGGGGGGAGCAGGGCTGGATGGGTTTAGCGCTATTTGCCAATGGCATAGCGTACGCACGCGGCTAACGCCGCTACAAGACAGGGGTGTATGAGATGCTAACTGAACAAGATATCCGACCCTACGTGAGTCATTCCTTCGCCGGGCTCGAGCAACCCACGCCGGATATGCGGGGTAAAGTGCGCGACATTTACCTGCGTCCCGGCAAGCGCGTCCTGGTTACAACCGATCGCTTGTCGGCGTTTGATCGCGTGCTGGGTCAGGTGCCGTTCAAGGGCCAGGTGCTGAATGAGCTGAGCGCGTTCTGGTTCGACAGTATCAAGGATGTGGGCAATCACGTTATCTCGATACCTGATCCCAATGTCACTGTTGCCCACGAATGCCAGGCGCTGCCGGTTGAAGTGATCGTGCGCGGCTATATTACGGGCGTGACCAGCACGGCGCTCTGGTATCGCTACAGCCTGGGCGAGCGAACGATCTATGGCTACACGTTTCCGGATTGCCTGAAGAAGAATGAGAAGCTCCCGCAGCCCATCATCACGCCGACAACGAAGGGTGGACCGGGGCAGCACGACGAGCGATTGACGGTGCGCGAGGTCACTGCGCGGGGCATCCTGCCGGCGCAGTTGTGGCAAAAGGTGCAGAACGCGGCGCTGGCGGTTTTCCGCCGCGGACAGGAGATCGCTGCTCACGGCGGCCTGATTTTGGTGGACACGAAATACGAATTTGGCCTGACCTCAGCCGGTGAGCTTGTGCTCATCGATGAAGTACACACGCCTGACTCCAGCCGTTTCTGGCTGAGCGATAGCTATCAGCAACGCGTCAGCGCCGGCGAGGAGCCGGAGAACTTCGACAAGGAATTCGTGCGCCTGTGGTATGCCGAGCGCGGCTACCGCGGCGACGGCGATCCCCCGCTGTGGGATACGGACCTGGCAGTGACGGCTAGCCGGCGTTACATGACGGTATACGAAATGCTGACAGGAAAAGCGTTTGTGCCCGCGCCGTATCCCGCCGATGAGCGTGTCGCGAAGGCTGTTTGGAACGCAAAGTAGGCCAGGGTTTGATTAAGACAAAGCAATTGGTTGCGCAAGTGCCTGACGCCAGGCTGAAGCCATGCGCTACAAGAACGAAGCCCTTCGGGCTGAACCATGGCAAGAGGATAGCCCCACGGGGGCTTTGTCTCTGTAGCACGGCGGCTTTAGGGTTTGCAAACCCGCGTGACGGGGGAGAGTGGAGAAGGAGTCTGCGATGCCGGATGTTGTGATCATTATGGGATCGAAAGGGGACATGCCGAGGGCGAAGCAGATAGCTGAAGCCCTGACCAGGCTCGGCCTGAGCTATGAGATGCGCATTGCTTCGGCGCACAAGAGCCCTGCCTATTTGCTGCAGATGCTGCATGCATATGAGCAGGACGATGTGCGTCGTGTTTACATAACAATCGCCGGGCGCAGCAACGCACTGGGTGGGTTCGTGGATGCGTCTGTGAGCGCACCAGTGATCACCTGCCCGCCCTATTCCGACACGTTTGCGGGCGCCGACATTTACTCGTCGCTGCGTATGCCGTCGGGTGTGGCGCCGGCAGTCGTTCTGGAGCCGGACGCGGCCGCATTGCTGGCGGCGAAAATCCTGGGCCGGCGCGCTGAGGTGCGCACGATGCAGGCCGAGCAAACGGCCCGGCTTGTTGCAGATGATCAATCGCTGCGAGAGGAAGGGGCATGATGAGCTATCTGCACGAGACCGATGACCATCCGCATGAGGAGTGCGGCGTTTTTGGCATTTATTACCCGGGGGAAGACGTCGCCCGGCTCAGCTATTTTGCCATCTACGCTTTGCAGCACCGTGGCCAGGAGAGCGCCGGAATCGCCGTCAGCGATGGGCACATGGCCTACATTCACAAGGGCATGGGGCTGGTGGCGCAGGTCTTCACCGAAGAGACGCTGGCGCCGCTCGAGGGCGACCTGGCGATCGCCCATACGCGCTATTCGACGACCGGCGGCTCCAAGCTGCGCAACGCGCAACCGTATCTCATCGAAACGGCGCTCGGCCCGCTGGGCGTGGCGCACAATGGCAACCTGGTTAATGCTCCGCTGCTGCGCCGCGATCTCCTGCAGCGCGGGGTGGGGTTGTCGTCCTCGTCGGACAGCGAGATTGTCACGCAGCTCATTGCCGGCGCTCCCGGCGACTGGCAATCGCGCATCCGCATCTTCATGGCGCAGGCGCAGGGCGCCTACTGTCTCACGATCCTGACCCGCAACGCCGTCTATGGCGTGCGCGATCCGTGGGGCTTCCGCCCGCTGGTGATCGGTAAGCTGAACGGCGAGGGCTACTGCGTGGCGTCGGAAAGCTGCGCCCTGGCCACGATTGGCGCGGACATGGTGCGCGAGGTGGAGCCGGGCGAGATCGTACGCCTGGACGCCAACGGCCTGCACACCGAGTTTGGCAGCGCGCCGCGCCCACGCAATCTCTGCACATTTGAGCACATCTATTTCAGCCGCCCCGATAGCATCTTCGATGGCAAGGTGATCCATGATGTGCGCCAGGCGCTGGGCCGTGAGCTGGCACGCGAGGCGCCCGTCGCGGGCGATGTCGTTGTGGCAGTGCCCGACAGTGGTACGCCCCACGCCATCGGCTATGCCCGGGAAAGTGGCATCCCCTTCAGCGAGGGGCTGATCAAGAATCGCTATATCGGACGGACCTTCATCCAGCCCAACGAGCGACTGCGTCGCGAGGGCGTGCGCCTGAAGTACAATCCCCTGGTCTCCAACCTGAATGGCAAGCGGGTGGTTCTGGTCGATGACTCCATTGTGCGCGGCAGCACGTCGGGGCCATTGGTGCGCTTGATGCGCGAGAGCGGCGCGTCTGAAGTGCACGTGCGCGTGGCATCGCCTCCAATTCTCCATTCGTGTCTGATGGGTGTGGACATGGCGCGCGATCACGACTTGATCGCGGCGGTCAAGTCCATCGAGGAGATTCGCCAGCACATCGGCGCCGATACCCTCTCCTATTTGTCTCTCGACGGGATGATGAGGGCGATCGGCGCGACCGAGGGCTACTGTAACGCCTGCTTCACGGGCGTCTATCCTGAAGGATTCCTTGATCACACGGAGAAGATGGTCTTCGAGGGTGTCTTTGGCTAGACAAACGAGGGCCTGCTGTCTGTGCGGCGTGGCGCTGCGTTTTCTCCGGGAGGAGATCAGTCCGTGAAAGTTTTGATCGTTGGCGGTGGCGGCAGAGAGCAGGCGCTGGCCTGGAAGGTGTTACAGTCGCGGCGAGTGGAGAGCGTGCTGATTGCTCCCGGCAACGGCGGTACAGCGGCTCTGGGGCGGCGTGCTGAGAACGTGGCGGTGTCCGCTGAGGATGTGACCGGGCTAGTTGACCTCGCCGTGGCGCAACGCGTCGATCTGGTCCTCGTTGGGCCGGAGGTCGCGCTTTCGCTTGGCCTCGTCGACCAGCTTCAGGCGCGTGGCGTGCCCGCCTTCGGACCGCAACAGGCGGCGGCGCGTATCGAGTCGAGTAAGGTCTTCGCCAAGGACTTCATGCATCGCCACAACATCCCCACGGCGCGCTATGCCTCGTTCACCGATCATACCGCTGCCCTCGCTCATCTTCGTCTGGTTGAGTACCCGGTCGTGATCAAAGCCAGTGGTCTGGCAGCGGGCAAGGGAGTCCTGATACCTGCGACGATGGCAGAGGCCGCCGCCGCCCTGCGCACCCTGATGGTTGAGCGCACGTTCGGCGCGGCTGGCGATGCTGTCATCATTGAGGAACGGCTGAGTGGGCCGGAGGTCTCGCTGCTGGCCTTCTCTGATGGGCGCACGGTGGCGACAATGCCGCCCGCGCAGGACCACAAGCGCGTCTTCGATGGCGACCAGGGGCCGAACACCGGTGGGATGGGCGCCTTTGCGCCGTCGCCGTTGGCGACAGCGGCCCTGATCGATGAGGTGACGCGCACCGTGCTGTTGCCCACCCTCGACGGCCTGCGCGCCGAGGGTATGCCGTTTGTCGGGGTTCTCTATGCCGGGCTGATGCTGACGAGGGAAGGCGCGCGCGTGTTGGAGTTCAACTGCCGTTTTGGCGACCCGGAAACGCAGGCCATCATGATGCTGCTCGAGAGCGACTTGGTGGACGTCATCGAGGCGTGTCTGGCGGGGCGACTAGCAGACGCGCGCGTGCGCTGGCGCGCCGGCGCTGCCGCCACGGTTGTGCTGGCGGCGGGGGGCTACCCCGGCAGCTATGAGCGCGGCAAGCTGATCAGCGGGCTGGATGCAGCGCGTGCCCTCGATGGCGTCGTCGTCTTCCATGCAGGCACGAAGAACGTGGGGGCGGATGTGGCGACGAACGGCGGCAGGGTCTTGAATGTCTCCGCCGTTGGCGAGACGCTTCCTGCTGCCCTGGCGCGGGCCTATGGCGCCATTGCAAAGATACACTTCGATGGCGCGCACTTCAGGCGCGATATCGGCGTGCGGGTGTGATGGGCGCGCACCATACTCAATCGACGCCTACCCAATTGATACAAGAGGATAGCAAAGCAATGCCCCAGAAAACGGACAAAGCGAGCGCATATGCAGCAGCCGGCGTCTCGATTGACGCCGGAAATGAAGCAGTCAGGCGCATGAGCGCGGCGGTGCGCAGCACCTACAACGCACGCGTCCTCGCCGGCATCGGCAGCTTTGGTGGTGTGTATGACGCAAGCCTTCTGGCAGGAATGAAAGCGCCCGCCCTGGTGGCATCGACCGATGGCGTGGGCACGAAGATCATGCTGGCGGCGGCCTGCGGGCGCTACGAGTCGATTGGCCACGACATCGTCAACCACTGCGTTAACGACATCCTGGTGCAAGGCGCCGAGCCGCTCTTTTTTATGGACTATATTGCGTCGCCGCATCTCGACCTGCAGATGGTAGCGTCGGTTGTCGGCGGCATTGCTGCTGCCTGCCGCGATGCCGGCTGCGTGTTGCTGGGTGGGGAAACGGCTGAGATGCCAGGCGTCTATGCGCCCGGCAAGTTCGATCTGGTCGGCACAATTGTCGGCGTTGTCGAGCGCGCGCGCATGCTGCCCCTGGATACGGTTGCGGTGGGCGATGTGGCGCTTGGCTTGCCGTCCAGCGGCCCCCACACCAATGGCTATTCGCTGATTCGCCGCGTGCTGGGCGACACGCCGCTCGATACATATGTCGAAGGCGTTGGCGTCCTGAGCGATGCTCTGCTTGCCCCCCATCGCTCGTACCTGTCCGCTGTGCGGGTCTTGCGCCAGCGTCTCACGGTCAAGGCGCTGGCGCACCTGACGGGCGGGGGCTTCATCGAAAACGTGCCGCGTGTCCTGCCTTTGGGCACGAGCCTGCGCCTACTTCCAGACTCGTGGCCGGTTCCTCCCCTCTTTGGCTACCTGCAGCAGAAAGGCCAGATTGATCGCGCCGAAATGTACCATGTGTTCAACATGGGCGTCGGCATGGTTGTGATCGTCTCTGCCCAGGATGCCGAGGTCGCGCTGGCGGGTGGCGAGGCGATGTGGCGCATCGGCGAGGTGGTGGCGGGCGAGCGCGAGGTGTTGCTGTGAGCGATCGTACGGCGACAGACCTCGACAACGCGCCGCACAAGGCGCGCATCGTGGCGCTGATCTCGGGGCACGGATCCAATCTACAGGCCATCATCGACGCCTGCGCCGCGGGAGAGCTTCCTGGGGAGGTCGTGTTGGTCGTCTCGAACCGGCGCGATGCCTATGGCATGGCGCGTGCGTACCAGGCCGGGATACCCACGCTCTACTTCCCCTTGAAACCCTATCTGGCCGGCCGCGGGCGGGCGCAGTACGACGCCGATCTCGCAGTGCAGGTTGCCGCCTACCGGCCGGATGTGATTGCTCTGGCCGGTTGGATGCACGTTCTGAGTAATGCCTTCCTGCAGCGCTTTCCGGGCAAGGTGATCAACCTGCACCCGGCGCTGCCTGGTACATTCCCCGGTACTGATGCCATTGCGCGTGCCTACGCTGCCTATCGCGCGGGGAGCATAACCCACACGGGCATCATGTTGCACTTTGTCCCCGACGAGGGCGTGGATGTGGGGCCTGTTATCACGAGCGAGGTTGTCCCCATTTTCGCCCACGATACGCCGCAAAGCCTGGAGGAGCGTATACATGCGACTGAGCACCGGCTCTATGTGCATGCGCTCAAAACGGTGGTCGCGACTTTATAAACTGTTCTGTTTACAAACGTGTTTTCAATATTGACATCTTGACGCGCGCTGTGGTATACTTTATTTGCTGAACCACAATTGCCGTCCACATAGCCGATAGATACGGGCGGGCGCAGCACGAGCCGTCCGTTTTGTGTGTGTAGGAGTCGACCATGCCTGCATCCGAGCAAGATCGGGTCGAAGCTGCCGTGCAGCGTAGCGTTCTCGTCACACGGTGGGACAAGTTCATCCACATGATCGACCAGGTGTACAACTATGGCCGCCGTTGGTCTATCTGGCCGTTGTCGTTTGGTCTTGCTTGTTGTGCCCTCGAGATGATGGCAGCAGGGGCCGCGCGTTTTGACCTCGCTCGCTTTGGCGCAGAGCTGTTTCGAGCCACGCCCCGCCAGGCTGATCTGATCATTATCTCCGGCACTGTCACCAAGAAAATGATCCCTACCATTGTCCGCCTGTACAACCAGATGGCCGAGCCAAAGTATGTGATCGCGATGGGAGCATGCGCGACGTCAGGCGGCCCGTTCAAGGCCGGCTACAACGTTGTCTCCGGGGTCGATCGGTTTCTGCCGGTGGATGTCTACATACCGGGCTGCCCGCCGCGGCCCGAGGCTCTGCTCTATGGCATCATGAAGTTGCAAGAGAAAATCGACAAGCAGACCATTCGTAACGAGTCATGGTACAGCAAAGGCCCCGGGCAACAGATTCCCATTCCCATCCTCGGCCCAGATCTCTATGATCCGCGCCGGGTTGAGGAATTCAAGGCGAAGTTGGCTGAGCCCAAACCCGAGATTCCTCCTGCCGCAGAGTCTTCCGCACAAGCAGCGCCGCACGGCGGACACGCCTGAAAGATCAGGCCCTCACCTGCTCCCCGCATCTCCGGTTAGAGAGCGAGTTGCAAACCCGCCGCTCAGGCAGGTTTTCGACCTGCCCGACAGGGAGAGCGGCCAGGCAGGGATGAGGGCGTGGAGTTGAGATTATGCCTGCGATTGACAAGACAGCCATTGCCGCCAGACTCAACGAAGCCGTGCCGGGCGCCATTGCCGGTGAAGATGCGGTGGGTATCATCGTTAACCGAGAGAAACTGCTCGAGGCGTGCCTCTATCTCCATGATGCGCCAGAGCTGAAGTTTGACTATTTGTCCAATCTCACCGCTGTTGACTACGCCGACCGTTTCGAGGTCGTCTACAATCTGACCTCCACATCGTTCATGGGTGGGACGCTAACCGTCAAGACCTCTGCCGACAAAGCCAACCCGGAAGTGCCCTCGGTCTATCCCATTTGGCGAGGCGCCGACTTCCAGGAGCGCGAGGTTTGGGATCTGATGGGCATTCGCTTTACCGACCATCCCAACCTGAAGCGCATCCTGCTCTGGGAAGGCGTCGACGGGCATCCTCTGCGCAAGGACTGGAAGGAAGCCTACTACGAGGAGCCAGACAAGCCTTTTGCCAGTCGCTGGCCTGAGGGCTACCATAAGCGTGACGAGACGCGCGTGCCCTTCGGTGACAATATCGAATTCCCGGCTGATTGGGATCCCGATACCTTCCAGCAAGCGCCGGAAAACGTGCGCGAGGTTGACTACGCTGAACTGCGCGAGGAAGTGACCAGCACTCTTGCGACCGATTCCTTCATTGTGAATATGGGACCGCAGCATCCGTCGACGCATGGCGTGTTACGCATGCGTATTACGCTGGACGGCGAGACGGTGCTCGGTCTCGAGCCAGTTGTCGGCTACCTGCACCGTAACCACGAAAAGATCGGCGAGCGCAGTGGCTACGTCCAGAACATGCCCTACACCGACCGCCTTGACTACGTCACGTCGATGGCCAACAATCTCGCCTATGCGGTGGCGGTGGAGAAGCTAACAGGCATCAAACCGACCGAGCGCGCCGAGTACATTCGGGTGATCATGGTAGAGTTCACGCGTGTCATGTCGCATCTGGCGTCATTTGGCTGGTGGCTCAACGATTTGGGAGCGTTCTTCACCCCGCTCATCTATGCTCTGGAAGAACGTGAGTTCATCCTTGACCTGTTCGAGATGACGTCAGGCGCGCGCATGATGTGCAACTACATGCGCTTTGGCGGCGTGGCGGCCGATCTGCCGGCTGAGTTCATGCCGTTGGCCCGGGATCTGGTTTTGAAACGTCTGCCGCGCAAGGTGGACGAGTTTGACGCTCTGCTAACGAAGAACGAGATCATCAAAGTGCGCTCGCAGGGCGTCGGCATTCTGCCGCGCCACATGGCGATCAATTACAGCACGAGCGGGCCGGTCTTGCGTGGATCGGGCGTGGCCTTTGATCTGCGCCGCGCCGATCCTTACTCAATCTACGATCGTTTTGACTTCAAGGTTGTGACACGCCCCGAGGGCGACACCTACGCCCGCTATCAGGTGCGCCTGGGTGAGATTCGCCAAAGCCTGAAAATCCTGGAGCAGGCGCTCAAGCAGATTGACGACACGCAGGCGGGCGATATCCTCTCGGTCAAGAAGGCATGGTTGCTCCGCCCGCCCAAAGGCGAGGCGTATGGCCGCACCGAGACGCCAAAGGGCGAATTGGGCTTCTATCTTGTGTCCGACGGTACGGCTACTCCCTACCGCTACCATGTGCGGTCGCCTTCTTTCATCAACCTGGGCGCCCTCGGTGAAATGTGCAAGGGGTATAAGGTGGCCGATGTGGTCGCTATCCTCGGCAGTATCGATATCACGATGGGGGAGGTGGATCGCTAATGAACGGACTCGGAATTGCCCGTGGCATGCTCATTACGCTGTGGCACTTTCTCCTGACCTACGCTGAGGATCTCAAGCGATTTCCGCGTCGCTACCGCAAGGACGCTGCGTCTGTGCATCAGAGCGCTGATATGCGTGGCGTCTCGACGGTGCAGTATCCGGAAGAACGCTTGCAGGTGTGGGAGCGCTTCCGCTCTTTCCCGGTCTTGATCTACGAGGCTGCCACGGGGGAGGAGCGCTGCACGGCGTGCGGTATTTGCGCCAAAGTGTGCCCACCGCAGTGCATCTGGATCGTGCGCGCCAAAGGGCCAGATGGCCGGCCTAAGCCGCAGGCGGATGAGTTCATCATTGACGTCTCGATCTGCATGTCGTGTGGGTCGTGCGCCGAGTTCTGCCCGTTCGATTCCATCAAGATGGATCACCGCTATGAGCTGTCCGCCTATGAGCGGATGGAGACCTTCATCTATAATAAGAAGGATTTGCTGGTTTCGACCGATTACTACGCCCAGATTCGCCCGCTTGCTGCCGCCGAAGAAGATGAAGACCGGCGCAAGAAGGCCGAAGCAAAGGCAGCGCGGTAAGAGCTTTGCGATTGCCGATCAGGTAACGGACATCGTCACGGCAAAACTGGCACGTGCCAATCGGACGCTCCTGGGAGGCAGCGATGTGTGCGAGTGAGGAACAGCCCAGCCCGCGAGCCGTCATTGCCAATCTGTGGGCGCCGATACCTTTGGGAGACAAGCTGCGCATGATCGCGCGCAACTACTGGATTCGTATGGTCAAACGGCAGTCCTGTTGTGGTCATCCTGGCGAACCAGGCTGTTGAAAAGGTAGCGTTGCAGCGCCTGGTTCAGGCGCAAAGTAACACAATCAATGGGCGCGACCATCTGGTGCGACAATGTATTCCCCGGCAGCCAGGGACGGCGGGTGTCCCGGGTGGCGGCGAGACAGAAGAAGTTGCCGATGCTTCTGCTGTCCTGGGGCGTTCGATGAAGATCGGAGGGCGTTCCCATCTGTTGGTCCGGGCAAAGGCGTCTGAGGACGCCCGTATTGGCCCGGCACGCAATGGGACGATAGGTAGTAGAGTTGTCGGAGGACAAAGCAATGGCCTACATCATTTGCCAGCCCTGCATCACGGTCAAGGACACTGCGTGCGTCGCTGTTTGTCCGGTTGACTGCATTCATCCCACCAAGGATGAGGCTGCGTACGCGACGGTCGACCAGTTGAGCATCGATCCTGATGAGTGCATCGACTGTGGCGCATGTGTTCCGGAGTGTCCGGTGGATGCGATCTTCCCCGGCGATGAGGTTCCTGAGCAGTGGAAGTCCTTCACCGCCAAGAACGCTGTCTACTTCAAGAAGTAAAGCCAGCGTGCGGCGCTGGTCGGGACAGTCACGTGTTCGTTCTCGATGACGGAGACAGGGCTGGAGTGCGAGAACGGGAGTTGCTCAGTAGACTGACTTGTAGATGTGCGCCGAACATCAGTGGTATCACCGTTCCAAACCATAGCATCAACAACCAAACACAAACAACAGGAGGATCTACGCACTATGGCTTTCGTTATTTGCCAGCCCTGCGTTACAGTCAAAGACGCCGCATGTGTGGCCGTCTGCCCGGTGGATTGCATTCATCCGACCAAGGATGAGGCCGCATACGCCACAGTTGAGCAGCTCTTCATCAATCCTGATGATTGCATCGACTGCGGCGCCTGCCAGCCCGAGTGCCCGGTCAATGCCATCTACCCTGACGCCGAAGTTCCCGCACAGTGGAAGTCGTTCATCGCCAACAACGCCGTATACTACCAAAAGTAGCGCTGGGCAGGACGGGGAGGGGGCGAATCTCGCTACGATGCCAAAATGTGGACAAGAGCGGGATTCGCCCTTCTCGTGTTGCTCCAGAACGACAGCATTGTTGTGAACCCCGGGCGCTCATGGACGTCAGCGTCCATTGGCGCCCGTCGCGCGCTTCGGCTCGCACTGCTGTAATGCTCGTGTCTTCACTTGGTCCTATTTTTCGATTGTCCTGTGCCCACTGCAAGAAGGTCGGGACGGACCCGTCATTGCGAGCCGAGCGAAGCAATCTCCCCCGTTTCGCGCCGAAAGGAGATTGCTTCGTCGCAAAGG
>CAYOEZ010000054.1:0-5234 GCA_964402955.1 uncultured Ktedonobacterales bacterium
GGAGGGCGTTGCCGATGTGCTGGCGCTGCCCGCTGCTTAACGCGTAGGGGTAGCGGTTCATGTGCTGGGCACGCAGGCCGACCTTTTCCAGCAGCTCGCGCACCTGCGTCTTCAACGCATCACCCTTGGCGACGCCATGAATGATCAGCGGCTCGCCAACGATCTCCATCACCGTCATGCGCGGATTGAGCGACGAGAAAGGATCCTGGAAGATAATCTGCATCTCACGGCGATAGGGCTTCAGGTGGCGGCGGGGAATCTTGGTGAGATCGACCATCTCGCCCTCGTGGCGGAAGAGCACCTGGCCCGCTGTCGGCTCGATGGCGCGCAGGATGAGGCGGCCGGTGGTCGTCTTGCCGCAACCGGACTCGCCGACAAGGCCCAGCGTCTCTCCCTCGTGGATTTGGAAGCTGACGCCGTCCACAGCGCGCACGTGCCCGACCACGTTCTTGAAGAAGCCGGCCGTGACCGGGAAATACTTCTTGAGATTGTTGACCTCAAGGAGGACAGGCGAATCTAGAATCATTGTTGTCTCTCAGCGACAGTCTTTGTTCCACTCGCGCGTGTGGTACTGGCTGCGCACGTGCCACTCGCGTAGAACGTCGAGTAACTCACGCTTGGCGGCACTGTAGGCAGGATTGTCCCACAGGTTGTGTGTTTCGCCCGGGTCGCTGTTCAAGTCGAACAACTGGCCCCAGGGCTGATCAAGAAAGTGCACGAGCTTCCAGTTGGGGCTGCGCACCATTGTCATGCAGTCTGTGCCCTGCAAAATGCCGTCGCGCCCATGCTCGGCAAAGACATAGTCGCACCCTTGCCAATCCTGGCCCAAGAGAACGGGCAGGAGCGAGCGGAACTCGAATGATGCGGGAACCGGCAATCCGGCCAACTCGAGAATCGTCGGTCCGAGGTCCGCCTGGCTGCTCAGACCGTCGAGCGATCGTCCACCGGTGAAGCGCGCAGGCGCCCACACGATCATGGGCGTGCGAGTGATGATATCGTACATCGTCCACTTTTGGCTGTGGCCGTGATCGCCCAGTGCGTCGCCGTGGTCGCTGCTGAAGATGACGACGGCGTTCTCGAGATAGCCTCTCCTGTCGAGCGCGTGCAAGACCTGGCCGATCTTCTCGTCGATCATGGTGACATTGGCCAGGTAATAGGCCCGCTGGCGGTGGCGCTGCTCGGGCGTCGGGTTGAGCAGATGGACGACCGAGTCGTGATCGACCTCGCAGTTGTGCTGGCGCATCTGCTGCAGCGGCTGAGGCTGCCCGGCCAACTCTGCCTCGGTCACGTTGGCCAGCGGCAGATCGCGCTTCATATATGGCCCGGTGTAGCGCGCGATAGGATCGTAAGGCGGGTGGGGGCCAGGGAAGCCGATCTCCATGAAGAGAGGCTGGCCGGTTTTCGGTTTCGTGCTGAGCCACCACGTTGCCATGTCGCCGACGAACATGTCGGACTGGGTGTCCTCCGGCAACTCCCACTCGAAGGCGCCGAGGCGGTCGCGGTAGTCTGCTCGCTGGCGATAGAACTCGCGCTGCTGCTTAACCAGCCCACGCGCCCGCAGCCCTTTGTCCCATTCGTCGAAGTACCAGCGGCCATTGAGATAGCGATCTTTGTTTTCGACAACGTAGCGCTCGTGAAAGCCCAGCGCTGTATCGAGCGGCACGGTGTGCATCTTGCCGATGTTGACGCAGTAGTAGCCGCTGGCCGCCAGCGACTCGACCCAGGAATGCCGCCACTGGTCGCCGTTCTGCAGGACGCCCGTCGTGTGTGGATAGTAGCCGCTGAACAGACTGGCTCGTGATGGCACGCACGACGGCGCGCTGATGAAGCAGTTGCTGAAGGAGACGCCCTCGTGGACGAGCCTATCCAGATTGGGCGTGTCCATGTATGGGAAGCCAAGCGCACGGATTGTATCGTAACGCTGCTGGTCTGTGATGATCAGGATGATGTTGGGGCGTTGGTCGGCCATTGTTCGTTGACCTCTACTGGTACAGCGTACACCTGACCCAATGCCCGGGTTCGGCCTCGGTCAGCGGCACGCCTTCCGGAGCGCGGCACTCCGCCTTCTTTTTGGCCGAGCAGCGCGGGTAGAAGGTGCAACCCTGCGGGAGCGAGAACGGGTCGGGCACGCTGCCTGGAATGGGCACGAGCCGCCGCTTGGTATCGCGTCCGAGACGCGGGATCGATTGCATCAGGCCAACGGTGTAGGGGTGGAGAGAGTTGTGGAAGATCGTGCGTACGTCGCCGCCCTCCACGATCTTGCCCATGTACATGACGGCCACGCGGTCGGCCATCTCGGCGACGACACCCAGGTTGTGCGTGATGACCATGATCGAGGTCTGGAAATCGCGCTGCAAGGTCTTCATCAGGTCGATGATCTGGGCTTGAATCGTCACGTCCAGGGCTGTCGTCGGCTCGTCGGCAATCAGCAGGCTGGGGTTGCAGGAGAGGGCCATAGCGATCATGGCGCGCTGGCGCATGCCGCCCGACAACTGGTGTGGATACTCGTTGACGCGCTGCTCCTGCGCGGCAATGCCGACCTTGCGCAGCATCTCCACCGCCCTCTGCATCGCCTCTTTCTGTTGCACGTTCTGGTGCAGGCGCACGGCCTCGCTGATCTGATCGCCCACTGTATGCACCGGGGAGAGGGACGTCATGGGCTCCTGAAAGATCATGGCGATTTCGTTGCCGCGGATGTTGTGAATGGGGTCTCCGCGCGGGTCGAGGGTGGCCATGTCAACGACCTCATCGTCACGCCTGCGGAAGAGGATCTTGCCGCTTTCGATTTTTGAGTAGCGTGGCAACAGGCGCAAGACGGAGAAGGCCGTGACTGTCTTGCCGCAGCCTGATTCGCCAACAACGCCCAGCGTTTCGCGGGGGGCGATGCTCATCGACACGCCGTCGACGGCTCTGACGACACCGTCGAGCGTGTAGAAGTAGGTCCTGAGGTCCTGGATCTCGAGCAGATTGTTCATCGGCATTATTGTTGTGAGTAGGGATCGGCGGCGTCGCGCAGACCGTCGCCGAAGAAGTTGAATGCCAGCACGGCAAAGGCGATAAATGCGGCTGGCGCCAGGAGCCACGGGTATTGGCGTATGCTTTCCAGGTTCTGCGCTTCCTGAAGTAGCACGCCCCAACTGATCAGCGGTGGGCGCAGACCGAGGTTCAAGAAGGACAGCGCAGACTCAGCCAGAATCATGTTGGGCATGGCCAGAGTGGAGATGACGATGATGTGTCCAAGCACAGCGGGAATCAGGTGGCGGAAGATGACACGGCGATCGTCGGCGCCGGCCAATTGCGCTGCGAGCACGAAGTCCTCTTCGCGTAGAGCGAGGACCCGGCCGCGCAACTGGCGCGCCAACCACGTCCAGCCAATAAAGGAGAGGATGACCGTAATCGAGAAGTACACTCGTTCCGGCGGCCAATGTTGGGGCAGAGCGGCGCTCAAGGCCATCCACAAGGGAATGGTGGGGAAGGAGCGAATAACCTCGATCAGGCGCTGCATGATGTTATCGACCCAGCCGGCGTAGTAACCGGAGGACACGCCCAGCACGGAGCCAATGATCAGGCTGAGGAAGACACCCACCAGGCCAATCGTCAGCGACATCTGGCTGCCGATCAGGATACGCGACAACATGTCACGGCCCTGGCGGTCGCTGCCCAGGAGGTAGACGCCAATATTCTTGTCGGCTGCTCCGAACAAGTGCAGGTTAGTTTCGATGAGGCCGAAGAGCTTGTACGACGAATCGCGCACAAAGAACTGCACGGGCACCTTGTGCTTTGTGTCCTGGACGTAGATTGCCCTGAGTGTCTCTTTGTCGAACGTCGTTTGCAGGGCGTAGATGTACAGGCCAGTCTGCCTGTCCAAGTGCAACTTCTGTGGCGGGGCATAGAGATAGTCGATGAATCTTTGGTCTCCGCCATACGGCGCCAGGAAGTTGGCAAAGACCATGGCCGTGTAGAAGAGAAGCACAAATACCCCGCCCACAATGGCTGTGCGAGAGTGCTTGAACTTGCGCCACATGAGTTGCCACTGCGAAAGGGCAAAGCGCTTTTCATCCTCGCGCACCGATTCTGCGCTCGGAGTCTCGATCAACTGCTCCTCGATGTGCTCGTCAGACGCCGTGTGTTGGTCAGATACTGTCATCCTAACCGAATCCTCGGGTCAACCCAGGCCAGGGCGACGTCGGCCAGCAGGTTACCCACCATGAGCATTAGACTGAGGAAGATCAGGAATGTGCCAGCAAGGTACATGTCCTGGCTCAGCAGGGCGCGGTAAAAGAGCGGACCGGTCGTTGGTAGAGACAGAACGATGCCAAGCACGGTGGCGCCGGAGATGAGCTGTGGCAACTGCATGCCCATGACGCTGATCAATGGGTTGATAGCCACGCGCACGGCGTACTTATTAATGACGACGTTCTCTTTCAAGCCCTTAGCGCGTGCGGTGGTGATGTACTGCGCTCCGAGGATCTCGAGCAGACTGCCGCGCATGATGCGGATCAACTGGGCCATGCCGCCAGCCCCCAAAATGAGGGCCGGCCAGAAGAGGTGCATGGCCAGATCGAAGACCTTCTTGAGCGACCAGGGTGCGCTCTCCATGTTCTGCGAGTAGAGGCCTGTGACGGAGGCATTGAAGGCGAAAATGCCGATGGCCATGTAGACAAGCCCCAGCAGAAAGTCCGGCACAGACACGCCCATAAAACCGAGCAGCGTGAAAATGTTGTCCCCCGCTGAATACTGGTGTGTCGCGGAGTAGATGCCGATCGGCAGGGCGACCAGCCACATGAAGCCGAGCGAGAGGAGAGAGAGAAGCAAGGTCAAAGCCAAGCGGCCCACGATCAGGTCGGCAACTGGGCGTTTCCAGTCGACGGAGTAGCCGAAGTCGCCGCGCGGGAAACCGGCCACCCATGTCAGATAACGCATGTAGAGGGGTTGATCCAGACCGTACTGGTGGCGCAGGTTTTGCACCGTGGCCTCATCCATGCTCGATCCGCTCGTGCCGACGGTTGCCGCGAGCGACGACATGAAGTCGCCGGGTGGCAGCTCGATGATGAGAAAAGTCAGAATAGAGACCAATAACAGGGTCGGGATCATGCCAAGTACACGGCGCACAATGAATGCAAGCATATGTGTTGAGAGGACACAGGACAGCATAGGCGAGAATCACGGAACTGAGGGGGCCAGCAACAGGCACTGACCCCCTCAGCCTCAATTCTCGCTGGAGTATGTAGGTC
>CAYOEZ010000054.1:5334-23144 GCA_964402955.1 uncultured Ktedonobacterales bacterium
AGGCATCCTTGCCTGACGGAAAACGGGTCCCGTCGGGCAGGGATGCCCAACCTACGGCAACGACGTTATCCGTTGCAGAGTGTAGGTCAGGCATCCTTGCCTGACGGAAAACGGGTCCCGTCGGGCAGGGATGCCCAACCTACCAACGATGCTACTTCTTCCAGAAGAAGTGGCAGGGATCCAGGGTACCCGGGGACATGATGATCCAGTCGGTCGTGAACTTCTCGGGAACGTTGCGGAAGTTGTTTGGCACGATAACCGGCGAGGGCGACATGCCAACCGTGGAGATGATCCAGGCCTCTTCGCAGGTCATCTTGATCAACTCCTTGCCGATCGCGATCTGCTTGGCTGCGTCGGTTGTTGACTTGAACTGGTCAAAGAGCTGCTGCGCCTCGGCCAGTTTGCCCTCGGGTTTCTGGCCCTTGGCGCCGGCCGTCTTGTAGTACATGCCGAAGTCTGGCGCCATCCAGGAGCGCTCGTCGAAGGGGAAGACATAGATGGGGTCAACAAACGGTTCCAGACCGCGGTCGGTGCCCCAAGTAGCGATCTGCACCTCGTTGCCCGTGGCGCGCGGCCAGTAGGCGTCGCGGTTCATGCTCTTGACGGCTGCCTTGACGCCGACAGCATTCCAGTTCTCGGCCACCAGTTGCACGGCGTCCAGGCCGGTGCCGGTGTTTGTGGTCTCGATAGTGATCTCAAGCGGCTTGCCATCGGGGCGCAGGCGCACTTTGCCATCGGGGCCCATCTTGAGGCCGGCCTTGTCGAGGTAGTCGCCTGCCTGCTTCATGTCATAGTCGGAGTAGAGCTTCTCGACCTCAGGCACGTAGAAGGCTGAATCGGGAACGACGATCGCGGTGCGGATCACGGCCTGATCCAGGTAGGCGATCTTGTTGATCTGCGCCCGGTTGATGGCATACGAGAGACCGATGCGGAAGTTCTTGTCCTGGAAGATCTTCCTGAGCACCAGGTCGGCCGAGTAGCTCTGGTTGGGCAAGAGGGCCAGGTTGGTGCCCGACCCCGCGTCCCAGCGGAAGACGCGATACTTGCAGGCTGCTTCCTTCTCCTTGAACAGGGGGAACATGGTCAGGGCGGGATGGCGCTCCTGCATGTCAAGCTCGCAGCCCAGCAATTTGGCAGCGACGGCAGCGCCGCTCTCGACCAGGGTAAAGTCGAGCGTGTCGATGTAGGGGAGCTGCTGGCCCTTCTCGTCCACTTTCCAGTAGTACGGGTTGCGGGTAGCAACCATCTTTTGGTCGCCGGCCTTGTACTGCGAGACGGGCCAGGGCATCATGCTGGGACGATCCGGCGCTCCCGTCAGGTCGTCGGCCTTCTCGTTGAAGAGCTTGTAGTCTTTGATGTCGGTCTTGTACTTGGGATGGAACTGCTTGAGGTAGTGAGCCGGCGCAAAGGCGCCAAAGCGCTCGAAGTTGAGCGGCCACTGGTTGCCATGGAAGGCCAGCATACGCACGATCAGGCCGTTGGGTCCGTCGAAGTTGTACTTCATGGTGATGTCGTCTACCTTGGTCAAGGTCATGGGCTTGTTGTTGGTAACCCACTCGGCATGAGGAGCGCTGGTGAGATCCTTGTTGAGCTCGATGTCTTCCCACCAGAATATGATGTCGTCAACGGTCCACGGCTTGCCATCGGACCACTTGAGCCCCTTGCGGAAATAGAGGGTCAGGGTCTTGCCATCCGGCGTCAACTCCCACTTGGAGGCCAACCCGGGGCCGACTGCGTCTTTCGGGTTGCGTGGCCAGCGCAGAATGGGGTCATAGTTCAGACGGCCATAGCAGTGGAAGTCCGACGGGCCCAGCCAGGCACGCCGCCATGTTCCACCGTACGTGCCAACCTCTTCGATCGCCTTGACCACCAGGGGATCCGCACACATGCGCTGCTCGATGGGCGGCAGCTTGCCTGCTTTGACCAGATCGGCCAGCATGGGCGCTTCCGTGAACTTGGCTGCCGCCGGTGCGGCTGTGGCGGCAGGCGCTTTGGTTGCCGTTGCGGCTGGAGCTGGTGCAGTTGTTGGAGCGGCCGGGGGTTTTGTTGCGGTCGGCGGCACCGGTGTGGCAGTTGGCGTCCCGCCACATGCAGCCAGGGTAGCGGTTCCGGTTGCCATTGCTGCCAGAGCGAAGAATGATCGCCTGGTCAGTTTCCTCGTGCTAGACATTAGAGAACCTCCTTTGGTTCAGACTAGTGGGTTCCGAGGCGCTGGACGTATTTTGCATAACCCGTAAAGCCTCTGCTTCTTCGCAGCCGCCAGGGAGGCGGGCATGGCAAGGGAGACGTGGACAGCGAAGTAGCTGGTTACAATGCACATCATAGCACACTCCGGGCAAGCCGTCAATGATTTGACGACACGACAGCCGTTTCGAATGAGTGGGTTCGTGCGCAATCAGACAGTGCAGCGCACAACGATTAGCGTTGCATCGTCGTAGGGTGGTTCGTCGCCGATAAATGCGGACACGGCGTTGTTGATGCGATCGATGATCTGGCCTGGCGGTAGGGTGCAGTCGGCGCTGGCGACCTCGCGCAGCCGTTGCTCGCCGAACAGCTCGCCCTCGGCGCTGGTGGCCTCGCTCACGCCGTCCGTATAGCAGAGCAGGACGTCGCCCGCGCTCATGCTGACTGTATGCTCTACAAACTCGGCGTCTTCCTTGACGCCCAGGGCAATGCCATGCTTGTCAAGGTAGCGGCAGCTCTTCTCGATATCGTCGAAGAGCATGGGCGGGTTATGTCCCGCATTCACGTATGTGAGCGTCTTGTTGATAGGATCAAGGACGGCATAGAAGAGCGTCAAAAACATGTCGCTGGATGTGTCCTTAATGATCCATCGATTGGCCCGGCGCAATCCTTCGGCGGGTGATACGGCGCCCAACAGCCCGGAGCGTACCAGGCTGCGGCTGAGGGCCATAAACAGGGCGGCAGGCATGCCCTTGTCTGAAACATCGGCAATGATGATACCGAGCTTGCCGTGGGACAGGGGCAAGAAGTCGTAGAAATCGCCGCTCACCTCACGGGCGCTGCGCCAATCGCTGGCGATCTCAAAGCCAGGCAGCTCGGGACAGGATTTGGGCAGCAGGCTGCGCTGAATCTCGCTCGCCAGGCGCACCTCACGCTCCAGCCGGGCACGTGCCTCCGCCTGCCGCTGCAAGCGGATATTGGCGATCGCCATGGCCGCTTGATTGGCCATCGCCGCCAGGATGCGTGTATCGTCGGGCGTGAAGCTATTGGGCAGATGGCTCTGAATGGACATGAAGCCGATCAGGTCCTGGCCCGCCAGCATAGGCACAAACAGCGCCGAGCGCACCGATCCAGCGTTGGAGCCGACCTGACGAGGCGCGAAGGGCAGCGACTGCTGCTGCAGGTCAGCAACCACGAGTGGAGTGCGATGCTCCTGCATCCAGGTGACAACTCCACCAACGGGGAGCGTGCGTGTTTCCTGGCGTTCTCCTTCTGCGACAAGCACGGCCAGCCTCTCGGTCTTGCCATCATCGTCAAGCAAGCCGAGCAGAAAATAGGTCGTATCCACGACCTGGGTGGCGTAGCGGTAGATGATGTCGCAGATGTTTTGCTCACTGCGCAATGCCCTGATGATCTCGTCACTGACGTGATTCAGTGTGGTCAACTCGACGACCCGTGACTCCAGCCGGTGGCGTGCCTCCACAATGAGCCGCACGGCCAAACTGGCAAGGATGAGCGCAAGCGCAAACATGAGAAGGCCGCTGCTGCCCAGTGTGGCGCTGACGGCAGCGCCCAGGAAAGCGAAGGGGAGGGGGATGTACTCCACGAGGAGCGCCGAGGTCACGGCGTCGCGTGTCCACTGCAAGAATCGCGTTCGGCCTCCAGCAAAGAGCTCGAGCAGGCTCCACCCTGCATAATCGATGAAAAACCACAGGGAAATCAGTAGCATACCCGGCACGATCAGGCCGGCATCGAGGGCGGTTGGGCGCAGCGGTCCGCCTGCCCACAGATAGACGGCGCCCGAGGCAAGGGCCATCATGGCCTTCATGGACGCGTTGAAGAGCGGCAGTTTGACCACGGTCCATGCCGTGCGCTGGGTGCTCAGCAAGGAACTGATTGCGGCGTGGATCAAGACGGACAAAGCTGCCTGCCAGCCGGCCACCAGCGGTCCAAACAACAAGAGTGTCGTCAGATCAACGATGCCAAACAGGCTGTTGGTCAGTCCGCCGATGGAGAAACCGAGTTGGCGGACAGATGTGGAGAGGAGGAGCATGAAAGCGAAAAAGCGAATGTCAACCGCCGGCGGCCGCAGGTATAGCAGAATGACCAGCAGTGTCAGACCGGATGCGCTGACACTTATGCCATAGATGTTGAGCAAAGGCCAGGCATAACGGCGCACCACACTCCAAAAACGTTCAGTGACTGGCCGAGATGGCGAGCCCGAGTGCTCTGGAAAGTCGGAACTCATTCCTTCTCCTTGCCAGATGTAGAAGCTTGAGGCGGCGCATCAAAGCTATGCAATGCTTCCTCTTCAGTGGAGCAAATGGAGAGGATTTGATCGAAACCAACACACTTGAACACGCGCAGCACCTGAGGCGAGAGACAGCAGAGCACCAGGGCGCCGCCGGCGCGACGCGTCTGCTTGTGCGCCCATAGCAGAACACGCAGGATACTGCTGGACAGGTAGGGGACAGCAGCGAGGTTGACCACGA
Organism: uncultured Ktedonobacterales bacterium; assembly: GCA_964402955.1. Classification (GTDB taxonomy): domain Bacteria; phylum Chloroflexota; class DTOL01; order DTOL01; family DAOUCN01; genus CAYOEZ01. The sequence continues at coordinate 10,011 of CAYOEZ010000054.1, forward strand.
TGTGCGGTGTGCCATGTTCAATAAGAATGGAGATGTCCTGCTTCAGTCGCGGGGCAGCAGAAGCGTCCAATCGGCCTGTAGGCGCAACGACATGTGGCTCACTACGCTCTGGAAGCGTCAAAGCCGCCTCTCTACAATGTGCTGTGGCGTGCGACCATGCTGCGCCGCCTGCCACAGCACCTCCTAATAGCTGCCGACTGCGTCGAGCACGTCGTCATACACCTTGAAGAGTTCAGGAACCAGACCAACCATGCTCAGCGTATCTTTGAGATTGCGCGTCAGGTTGGCCAAACGGACGTCACCGCGGTGCTTCTTGGCTTCCTTCAGCGTTGCGATGAGGACCTTGAGACCCGCACTGGAGATGTACTCTGTTCCCTTGAAATCGATGACGAGACGATAGCGTTCGTCTGCCACGCAGGCCTTGAGCGTCTGGTCGAGAATTGGGGCGGTGCTGGCGTCGACGCGCCCACTGGTGGAAATAAGGTCCACACGGTTCATGGTCTTGCGAGTTACTGTCAGCGTTGGTTTGTCCTGCATCGGGCCCCCCTCCGTCTAAGCAAACGACTGACCGCATCCTGTCGTGCTGCGGCAGAGGTATTATAGCATGCCTTGCCGCAACCTGCAATTCATTCCTGTTGACGTTGGGTAGCTGTGAGTGATAGAATGAGGGCATCGAAGGAGGCCTGATGCATCTCGTTGTGGCTGGTGGCACGTCTGACGAGCTTCCCGAGCACATTGCCGGCCTGGGACCGTCTAGCCGGATTGTCTGCGCTGATGGTGGGGTATACAATGCGCTGCGCATGGGGCTTGCTCCAGACATCGTGGTTGGAGATATGGATAGCCTCGGCAGCGAAGATCACGACCGCCTGCAGGCGGCAGGCTGCCGTTTTGTCATTCATCCGGTGGCCAAGGATGAGACAGATCTGGAGCTTGCACTGCTGTGGTGCAAAGACGACGGAGCAGACGATGTAATCGTCGTGGGCGCGTTCGGCGGACGGCCTGATCACGCCCTCGCCAATCAGCTCTTACTGGCTGATGCGCGTTTCAGAAAGATGAATCTGCACCTGTGTGTGCGCGACTGGGACGTGTGGCTGGCGCGCGGAGACACGATTATACACGGTCGGGCCGGCGACACGGTCTCACTCATCCCGCTGACAGAGCGCGTCACCGCTGTCGTCACCGATGGCTTGCTCTACCCCTTGCGCAGGGAGACATTGCGCCGTGGACCGGCGCGCGCCGTGAGCAACAGCATGCTGGCCGCCACTGCTCACGTGCATTTCGAACGCGGTCTCCTCATTGTGATGCACGGGGTGATGCACGGGCCAGGGCAGGTCGCGCACAGTACAGTTGCGGCGCCGGACGCCAGCTAGCGCGGTGGGGTGACGACCTTGCTGCTCCCACCACGAGCGTCGGCAATGATGACGCGCCCCTGCCCATCGAGCGTCAGGCCGAGGGTGTCAGCGGTGGCCTGCGGGTGTGTCCGGCGATGCGTCCAGTCTCGGCGTCGATCGCACACAGTTGGCCGCGGCGGTGGCATAGGCGCGTCCGTAGCGGGCGGCAATCCCGCCGCCAACCTGGAGGAATTGCATTCGATGCGCTCCCGTGCCCGGATTGCGGGAATCGATGGCTGGCTCCGCCTGGCTGCGTTGCTGTGGCCGGACGCCAGTGTGTCATAGACAACCGTACGGATAGCGCTCCCATTTCGCTTTCTGGACTCCTATGATATACTTATGACCCGCGCTCTGACGTCTCCATTTGATCACGGCGCGTGCTACTCGTTGATTTACGGAGGTGACAATGTCGGCGCCAATGATAGATCATGACGAAGAGGATTTTGCACAGGCCTGTATGGATCTGAAACGCCGCCTGTGCACGCAGATGCGTGGCGTGCGCGAAAACTCGCCAATGACGCGCACCACGTTCTGGCGCGGCCAGTTCGAAACGAATCCGGCGCTGCGCGCTGAGTTCTACACAGCCTGTGGGTTGCAGCGATGAGCACACCCCTGACGGCTCTGGAGACACTCCTTGATGCCGCTACGGGCGTTGAGATGCCGCTTGGTCCTGACCTGTTGGCATTGTACGGGCAACTGCGCTTTGGCTTGCCCGCCGCTCGACCCTGGGTCATCGGCAATTTCGTGTCCACGCTGGACGGCGTTACGGCCCTCGAGGACCCCAACTTGCAGGGCGGGGCGGAGATCGGCGGTTACAGTGCGCATGATCGCATGGTGATGGGGCTTCTCCGTTCGGTGGCGGGCGCTGTTGTCGTGGGCGCAGGCACGCTGCGGGCGGACGGCAAGCACGTGTGGACGCCAAAGCACATCTTCGGTGAGCTTGCGTCACAGTTTGCCGAGGTGCGGCAGTCGCTGGGGTTGGCGCCCGTGCCGCTCAACGTTTTCGTTACGGCGCGTGGTCAGATTGACTTCGGCATGCGGGTTTTCCATTCGGCAGAGGCGCCGGTGCTGGTGGTGACAACGGAGGCCGGAGCGCAGTGTCTGCGCCAGCAGGTCGTGCCGACGCTGGTGCAGATTGAGACTGTTGGCGGCGTCGCCGGCGTTGCTGCGGCGGCTGTGCTCGACGTCGTGCAGCGCATAGCGCCGAGTCGCATCGTTCTGGTCGAGGGTGGTCCGCGACTCATGTCCGACTTCTTTGCGGAGCGAGTGCTGGACGAATTGTTTCTCACGCTGGCCCCTCAACTCGGTGGGCGTGACGGCGCGTCAGATCGCCCCGGTTTTGTGGCAGGCCATCTCTTTTCGCCCGTCGATCCTCGTTGGGGGAGGCTCCTCAGCGTCAGGCGCGCGCAGAGCCACTTGTTCCTGCGCTATGCTTTTGCTGAAGGCGCAACAGCCTGGTCCGTTGGTCCGGCTTCCCGCTCCGCTGCCGTCGTTGCGCGACTAGGCCGGTGAGGGAAACCCGGTCTGCGCGAGAGGGGCTGTCGTTAGAGCAGCACTTGCCAGAGGAAAATGGCGATCATGACCAGGCAGATTCCGATCTGGAAGAAGCTGGACAAGATGTAGCCGATGATATACGCGGCAGCCGCCTTCCAGGCCAGCGCCCAGTCGCGCCTGGCCCGGTACTCGACCAACAGCATGGCGGCTGATGCGCCCAGCAGCGTGCCCGGAATAGCGCCGGCGACGGGGATAAGTGTCCCGACAATCAGTGCGCCGGCCAGCCCGCCGAGGATAGCCGCCATGACGCCCGTCCATCCTGCGCCGGCGCGGCGGGCAGTCAGCGACGTCACGATCAGATCGCTGACCCAGGACAGCGTCGCCAGGCAGGCAAGCACGAGTAATGTCGGCCAGCCGAAGGCGCGAAAACCGTCGGCCCATCCCCACAACAGCGCTCCCACCCAGATCAGGGGCGCTCCTGGTAGAAGCGGAAGGATTGCGCCGATCAAGCCGACGAACATCAGAACGTACGCAATCAGAGACAGAATCGTTGACAACGACGCTTCGTCCTCCTTCATTCAATCAACTAACCACTATCTTATCGTTGTGTGCAGCGAAAGTCAAGTCTGGGAGAGGTAGTATGAAATCGCAGGGCTTACGGATGCTTGACATGCCGCGCACGACGTGGCATAATTGCGACGATTGGTAGAACCACGCTGCTCTCGGTGACCTGCCACAACTACTACTTGCGAGGTAGAACATGCGTATCGGTGTACTAACCGGCGGTGGAGACGTTCCGGGCCTCAACGCCGCCATTCGCGCTGTTGTTCGGCGAGCTGCCCATTGTGACTTCGATGTGGTCGCGATCCGCAATGGCTGGGCCGGACTGATGGGCAAAGGCGACGTTTTCCCCCTGTCTGTCCAATCTGTCAGCGGAATCCTGCCTGTGGGTGGCACGATCATTGGCACGTCGCGCAGCAACCCATTCCAGGGCAATCCCACGCTGGAGAAGGCAATTGCCATTTTGGCTGGTTCGCCGCAACCTGCCGTTCAGGGCGCGTTGGATGGGTTGCGCAAGGCGCAGTCGGAGTTTGTGCAGCAGCATGTCGACGACATCAAGAGGAATGTCAAGGCCTTCGCTCTCGATGCCCTGGTTGTCATTGGCGGGCGCGATACCCTCGATGTCGCCTTCAAGGTCTCGCAGTTTGGCGTTAACGTAGTTGGCGTGCCCAAGACGATGGACAACGATCTGGTCGAGACAGACTACTCGATCGGTTTCGACTCAGCCGTGACCCGCGTTATGCATGCCCTGGACGATTTGCACCCGACTGCCGCGTCGCATCAGCGCGTCATGGTGGTCGAGACGATGGGGCGGGAGACGGGGTGGGTGGCGCTGGTCGGTGGATTGGCTGGCGGCGCTGATTTCATTGTGATTCCCGAAGTGCCGACGACGGTGACCGAAGTCTGTGAACACCTCGTGCGGCGTCATCAGGCCGGCAAGTTGTTCAGCCTGGTCGTTGTCGCTGAGGGCGCACAGATGCCCGATCTGGCTATTCGCACGCCGGATGCCACTGATCCGTTTGGCCGGCAGCGCTACGATCGCCGCAACGTCGGCGAAACCCTGGCCATCGAGATCGAGCGGCGAACTGGTTTTGAGTCGCGCCATGTGATTCTTGGCCACCTGCAACGGGGCGGCTCGCCCACCGTTTTTGACCGCGTGCTTGCCTCTCGTCTCGGTGTGGCAGCGGTGGACATGGTGAAGAACTTCCAGTTCGGCCAGATGGCAACACGCAAGAATGATCGCTTCCTGACGGTTCCGCTTTCGCGAGTGGCCTCGCATATCCAGGAGGCAGATCAGAAGTATTATGACCTTGCCAAGATTTTCTTTGGTCAGCGCCATGTTGACCCGGGCGCGTCGCCGATCAAGCGCATCGGCGTCCTCACCGGCGGCGGCGACTGCCCCGGCCTGAATGCCGCCATCCGCGCCGTGACAAGCCGGGCTTTGGAATATGGCTGGGAAGTCATCGGCTTCAAGAATGGCTGGAAGGGCCTGGTGGATGAAGGCGATGCTGAGCCACTGACTGCCGACGATGTTGCGTCTGTGCTGTCCAAGGGCGGCACGGTGCTCGGCACATCGCGCACCAACGCCAAGAAGCCTGAGCGCATTGCCCAGGTCAAGAAGAATTTGGCCAAGTTCGGCATCGATGCACTGGTCGCCATCGGCGGCGACGATACGCTAGGTGTGGCGGCCAAGCTATATCAGGAAGGCGTCAAGGTTGTTGGGGTGCCCAAGACGATGGACAACGATATCAACGAGACCGAATATACGATTGGCTTTGATTCCGCCTGTACTGTGGTTGTGGATGCTCTCGACCGGCTGCATACGACCGCCTCCTCGCACCACCGCGTCATTGTGGTCGAGGTGATGGGGCGTGATGCTGGTTGGGTCGCTGTCAACAGCGGCCTGGCTGGCGGCGCCGACTTTATCTTCATCCCCGAAGTGCAGACGACTATCGCCGAGTGCGCCGAGCACCTGCTGCGCCGCCAGGCGCAGGGCAAGACGTCGAGCATTGTGGTCGTGTCGGAAGGATCGCATATTGCTGAAATCGAGGCCGATGATCAGGCTGCGGCCAAGAGGCTTGACGACTTCGGCCACGTGCGTCTGGACGCCCGTGGTTTGGGCGAGCGTGTTGCCAAGAAGCTGGAAGACGCCACCAAGCTTGAGTCACGTTTCGTTGTCCTCGGCCACATTCAGCGTGGCGGCTCACCCTCATCGTTCGACCGCATTCTGGCGACCCGTACGGGCGTCGCTGCTGTGGACCTGGTCAAGGACGGCCGCTTTGGACTGATGCCTGCCTTGCAGGGTGGACAGCTTGTTCCGGTTGACCTGGCAAAGGCTGCTCCGCCGGACGAAAAGACCAAGGTGATGACCCATGTGGTGGACCATGATCTGTACGAGTTAGCGAAGGTGTTCTTCTAAAAACGCGTGACCCCGCAGGCATGTTGCCTGCGGGGTTTTGAGTCTATAGGAGGCTTACAAATGGTCAAAGCAGGAGAAGTGGCGCCCGATTTCACACTTGCGGCAGACGATGGCAGTATGGTCACGCTTTCGGCGCTGATAGGGAAGACGGTCGTTCTCTACTTCTACCCCAAGGATGACACCGCGGGCTGCACGACCGAAGCCTGCAACTTCCGCGATAACCTCAGCTCGCTGCTGAGCAAGGGCGCGCACGTGTTTGGCATCAGCCCGCAGGACGTAGCGAGCCACACCAAGTTCAAAGAGAAGTATAGCCTGACGTTTCCCTTGCTGGCCGACCTCGACCACGCCGTTGCCGAGGCGTATGGCGCGTGGGGCCTCAAGAACATGTATGGGCGCGAATACATGGGGATTCTGCGCACCACGTTTGTCATTGATCCCAGAGGCATCGTCAAGAAGGTCTTTGAGAAGGTCAAGCCGGAGGGGCATGCCCTGGAAGTGATGGAGGCGCTGTAGATGGGGCAAAGGTGAGCAGTACCGAAACCTTAGGGTCTCTGAGACCCTAGGGTTTCGGTGTGTATGGGCCTACTTCACCTTCAGGCACGATTTCAAGAAGGTCAGCGTTTTGTCGTTGTCCTTCTGCGCGTCCTTGCCGACGCCAGGACCAATGTAGCGGATGGCCTGCACCCCTACTGCGTCCATGCGGTCGGCCAGCAGCACACCGTGCCACGCTGAATGCGGATCGTTGATCCTGTCAGGTACGGGCAGGTGATTGGCTCCGCCGAGGTCCGCGCTGGCGGCGGAGATAATCAAAGCCGGCGGATCATCCTTGGTGACGTAGAAGAGCGGGGAGGCGTCTTTGACCCGCGCCTGCACGGTCGCGTCGGTGGTGTACCCCTCCAACGTCGTTCCGAACAGAGCGATGAAGGCATTGGCGAAGTCTTCGCCGCGCAACGGCTCTTTGCTTAATGCCAACGGGTTGGCCCGCGTCAGGTCCATCGGCCCCCACATATCAACGAAACAGCTTAGCCGTGTCGACTGCTTCTCGACGGCGTCGCGGCTGTTTGGGACGGCCATATCGTCGTGTAAAGCAACCCAGGCTGCCATGTGGGCCCCGGCTGAGCCGCCCAGCGCGGCGATACGCTTGGGATCGATGTTCCACTCTTTGGCCTTGGAGCGAATGAACTGGATGGCCCGCGCCGCGTCCTGCACCTGGGCGGGGTGCTGGTAGGCGGGCGTCAAACGATAGTCGATGGAGACAACCGAAATACCTGCTTGCAGCACCTTGCCGATCAGGTCGCCCGGGTAAATGTCGGCAAACTGGCTCTTGACACCGCGTCGCCAGCCGCCGCCGTGAATCTCAACCAGAACGGGCGATGGCTGCGACCCCTTGACCAGGTATACATCCATGCGCTGCAATGGGTCAGTGTTCGCATAGGCACCGTCGCGCAGGATGCGGAGGCGGGCGTCGCCGTCGAAGCGCGGCGGCGTCCGACTGGCCGCTGCGTTGCCCACGACGCCGAACTCCATGTCGACCAGGGCCGCAAAGAGTTGTTTCATGTCCGCCGTCGCCGACTCCGGCCGGTACGACTGTGAGTAGTGTTTGATGTAGAGCAGCCACGCTTTGTGTATCTGTAGCTTGTCGTTGCTCTGGGCGGCGTCGGCGATGATCTGCTGCGCGGCCTGGGCGTGCGTGGGTATGCCTTTGGACGTGGCGTCGGTGTCGGTCTGGATGAATGAACGATACTGGCGATCCCACTCGCCGCCAGCGGGGCCCGACTTGGGAAGGGAGTCTTGAGGATTGTCGAACTTCTGTAGCTCCGCGCTACGCGCCGCCTGGTCGATCGTGCGCGCCGTTGGCGCCGGCGACGGGGTCGCCGCGCCGCCGCAGCCGGCGAGGATGGCGGCGATGAGCGTGAGGGTCAGGATCGCATGGCGAGAAGGTTGCATTTTGCTCCTCCCTGTTGCCGCCGATTGTAGCATCTGGCTGTGCAGGTTGTCAATCGGTTTGTGGGAATTTCTTCTTGCGCCCTGCAACCAAATGGCGTAGAATAGTGGGCGCAAGGAGGCGCGGCCATGGACCTGTTTGATCAGGCGGACAAAGAGCAACTGGAAAAGGACGCCCCGCTGGCGGCGCGCATGCGGCCGCGCAGCCTGGACGAATTCGTGGGGCAGCATGACATCATGGATCCCGGCAAGATACTGCGCCGCACGATCGAAACCGATACGGTCTCCTCCTTCATTTTCTGGGGGCCGCCCGGCACGGGCAAGACGACGCTAGCCCGCCTGATCGCCGCCACCACGCGCTCGTTTTTTGCCTCGGTGAGCGCCGTCAACGCCGGCGTGAAGGATCTGCGCCAGGTCATCGCCGACGCCAAAGAACGCCGTCTGAGAGGCCAGCGTACCACCCTGCTCGTCGATGAGATTCATCGCTTCAACACCGCCCAACAGGATGCGCTCTTGCCCCATGTCGAAGATGGCGTCATCGTCTTTATTGGCTGCACAACCGAGAACCCTCTCTTTTCCGTCAACACGGCCCTCGTTTCCCGCTCGCGTATCTTCCACTTCAACCCTCTCTCCGATGAAGATCTGGGCGTTTTGATCGACCGCGCCCTGGCTGACCCGGAGCGCGGCTTCGGTCGCCTGACGATCACGCTCGATGAGGACGCTCGAACGCACCTGACGCTGATCTCCGGCGGCGACGCCCGCATCACGTTGAACGCGCTCGAGGCAGCCGTGGCGTCATCGCCCACCGACGGCGAAGGCCGCATTCATATCACCAAAGCGACGGCAGAAGAGGCGGCGCAGAAGCGGGCGATCATCTATGATAAGACGGGCGACGCCCATTACGACACGATCTCAGCGTTCATCAAGAGCATGCGCGGCTCTGACCCCGACGCGGCGCTATACTGGATGGCCAAGATGATCTATGGCGGGGAGGACCCGCGCTTCATCGCCCGCCGCATGATGATCTTTGCCGGCGAAGATGTGGGCATGGCCGATCCGCAGGCGCTGGTGGTCGCGGTGGCCGCGGCGCAGGCGCTGGAGATGCTGGGCATGCCCGAGGCGCAGTTCCCGCTGGCCGAAGCGTGCATCTACCTCTCGACGGCGCCCAAGAGCAACTCGGCCGGGGCGATTTTCGGCGCGCTGGCCGATGTGGAAGCGCACGGGAACGTGACCGTTCCGCTGCATCTGCGCAACAAGGTGCCGCCCGGCGTGCCCCCCGGCGCACAGTACAAGTATCCGCACAGCTACCCCTACCACCACGTTGCCCAACAATACCTCCCCGACGAGCTAGTCGGCAAGGTCTACTATACGCCTGGCGAGCTCGGCTTCGAGAAGACGATTGTCGAGCGCGTGAAGTGGTGGAGAGCGCGCAGCAAGACGGGGGGAAAGGGTGAGGGGGAGACGGGGTGACGCGAAGACGCGGTGACGCGGTGACGCGGTGACGCGAGGACGCAGAGATACGAAGATGGGGTGACGGGGACATGTTGACAGGGCGGACACGGGGAGCTATGCTAGCGGTGGTACGGAAGGTATGAAGGTATGGCAAGAGTAAGAACGGCTATTTCGCTCGACGAGGAGCTTCTCCACGAGGTGGACGAATTGGCGCAGCGCATGAAGCTTTCACGCAGCGAGGTCTTCGCGCGCGCGGCAAAGGACTTCGTGCACAAGCAGGAGAGCAGGCAGATGCTGGCCGAACTGAATCCCACCTACGGCGAACCAGACGCCGATGAGCAAGACCTTGCATTGCACATGAAGGCGCTGCGGCGACGCGTGGCGGAGGACTGATGGTACGGCGGGGCGGCGTCTTGTGGGTAGACGCCGATGAGCCTTTGCAGCACATCCCCGAAGGGATTATCCTTGAGTCGCACCAAGTACAGCACCGTGCTCCCATCAGACCGTACACCCGAAAACGATAGTCCTCACCTCTGCTCCTCTGCTGGCGCGCTGGACATTGCATGGCAAGTCTGCTATGATGATTGTACCACGACCATCATTCCACGCAATATTGCACACGCTTCGCGCATCGGCAATCCACTCACCGTGGTTATAGTAGGCCGCGAAAATCAGACCATATGCGAAACATAAGTTGTTGCATCGTGCGCAGCCTGTAGAGGTCAGTCTCATATATCCTGATAATAGGGCCAAGCCCAATCACAACGTGATCGTTCAACGCTTTGGAATCAAAGGATGTAGAGAATTGGACAAGAAGACAAAGCCAAATGCCACCCCTCTGACTCGATATCCGCATACCTTACTTGGCATTTCGTACATAGCCGAGCAATCGTATTGCGAGAAACGGGTTGATTTATGGCTTGACAATCCAGGCGACCTGGTTTCGGTGCCGGCTCAAGCACGGCATGATGATCCAGTAGTAATGTTGCAAGAAGCCCTAGCTGATCATGGTACCGCCTTCCACGAATCGGTTGCGGATGCCGCTCAGGAGCTTAAGTGGGACGACATCCGTCTGCTACTTGAAGTTGGGTGCAAACTGACGTTACTTGAGCCACCCTTTCAAGGTACGTATGAAAGTGTGCCACCTGTTGGTCGTGCAGATGCGGTATGTTTTGATGGTTTGAAAGCAACTTGCGTGTTGGAATACAAGATTACGGACTCTAATGATCTTCGGATGAGCCACAGGGTACAGCTACTTCTTTATGGGTACTTGCTTGAGCAGCAAAAGCTTGACGTCGATGACCTAATCCTGATATGCGTGCTTGTGCATCCCCAACACGGCGGCTATTTCGAAGAGTCTGATGAAGCCGAGATTCAGCATTTTGTGCGTTCGATCCAGACGAAGTCTGAAGAAATCGTGGCTTATCAGCCAACCAAAGCAAATTGGTGGGATCCCCGCTGTGATATCGGCGGGAAGTTTCAAGTGAGATTGCGGGTCTTCCGGTATGACCGACAGAGAGTGAGAAGGGAGTTGGATTTTTTCATCCAGTACTGGCTCGGACAAAGAGAGCCCATACCTACGACAAAGCCTCGAAAATGTGAGGTTTGTCTCTATAATGCATATGCTCTCTGCCCAGTTGCCAAGACTGCCTATTTGATTGGGCCACCTTAGTGTGATTTCCTGGTTTTGATCCAGAAGTAGTGAAACGACCACGCTCCAAAATCACGGGAGGTCTTGTCCTTCCCGGCCATCTCCAGAAGGAGTATAATGATGACCAGAGAGGGGTGGCCTGCTCAGGCGATAACGTAAAATGCACACTGCGAACACTGTGCGCGATCCACGGTTCACGACCGGCGACTTGGTTCGGCTCACGGCGGCTGTCGCGGGCATCAGCCAATACAGTTGGGAATCGCTGACAGTGGATGAGGCTACCGAAGACTGCGCAAAGGCCCGGATGGCGGAGCGACGATATGACGTCTTGCCGATTGAGACTGATGGTTCTGCCACAGCGTACTTTAAAACGCTAGAGTGGAATGACTACTCCAGTATAGCGCGAGCTAACATATCCGAAGCGGATCTCATTCCATTTGACACCGATATCCGTGAGGTAGTCCGGGGACTCGCAGAGAAATCTCGGCTATTCTACTTTCTCTCGGACGACCACGGCGTCGTCGGCCTCATCTCAGTCGTGAACCTCAATCGACGTCCGGTGAAGGTGTGGCTCTTCAGCCTTCTGAGTGAAGTCGAGATGCGCTTGGGCGAATACTTGTCCGGGCAATGCAAAGATGATAAGGAAATATATGACCTGACCCTCGCTTGCTCGAAAGCTAGGAAACATGACGCGGTCAAGAAGCGCTACAAGGCCGACCAAGAGAATGGTTTGGATCTTCCGCTGGTCGAGTACCTCTATTTCGCTGATCTCATCGATGCAGTTTGTGCCAAAGGTCTATACGCTCAACTCGGATACACTCAGTCAGGATTTGAAGAATCGCTGCGGCCACTCGTCGATCTTCGCAATCGGGTCGCACACCCTTCTCAGTCTCTGATTCGAGAGCCAGAAGAGATTGGTAGTCTGTGGGGCCGCGTTAAGGGAGCAGGAGAGGCTATCAATGCACTGAAACGAAACCTACCTGCCCGCTGAGGCTGATGTTTCCTACTCCCGTTGACTGTCTCCCCCTCTTGTGATAGAATGATTAACGTGACATATGCGAGACATCGTGCTGTGTCATCACCGTTTGCGCAAGTGCGTGCACTCATCCCTCTGGCCTCTGCACCGCAGCAGACGGCGCCTGGTCAACCCGCAATTCGACTCCTCGGGGAAACCACACGTAGGAACTAGGAACAAGGAGGTTCTACCATGTCCAGTACTCGGAAACTATCCAGGCGTTCCTTTCTTGCCCTCGCCGCAGTAAGCGCAAGCTCCATCGCCCTCGCCTCGTGCGGCGGAACAACCGGCTCCACGACCGTCTCCAAAGATGTCAAGATCATCTTCTACCAGCGCGGCTACGTTGAAGGCGCAAAAGACGCCGGCACCGTCACGACCAAACAGGCGATTGAGATCTTCCAGAAGGACAACCCCAAGATCAAGGTCGAGATCGTCGGCATCCCCTGGACAGCCGAAGGCGACACCAAGCTCGAGGCCGCTCTGGTTGCCAAGTCTGACATCAACATCTTCCGCGTGACCAGCGTCAACCTGCCCCGCTACGCCAAGCAGGGCATTCTCTCTGAGGTGACCCCGTATCTGACGAAAGAGGACAAGGACGACTTTTACGCCACAGCCTGGGACATCGCTAGCTACAAGGGCAAGGCGTACGGCTGGCCGCTGTGGGTCACGGCTATCACCATCCTGGCCAACACCGACATCTTCAAGGAAAAGGGCGTGGCCCTGCCCAACTTCGACAAGCCGTGGACCTATGACGAGTTTGTCGCAGCCTGCCAGAAGCTGACCTTCACCCGCGCCGATGGCTCGAAGGTCTATGCCATCAACACCGCCGCCGCCCCGGGCACCATCGAGTATACGCCCATGCTTTACATCGACGGCGGGCGCGTTCTCAGCACCGACGGCAAGAAGTTCACAGCCAACAAGGCTGAATTCGTCTCGGCGCTGACGAAGTTTGCCGACCTCAACACGAAGTACAAGGTTACTCCGCCTGACTTCGGCACGCTCGACCAGGTCACCGCGCAAGGCCAGTTCCAGAAGAACAAGAACAGCGCCATGATCATCAGCACGCCTGGCTTCATCCGCACGCTGGTGACCGACAAGTATCCCCTTGCCGTGCTGCCCATTCCGACCGGCAAGCTGGGGAAGCCGGTGACGAACGGCGCCTTCGGTCTCTATGCCGTGGTGAACGGGCCCGACAAGGACAAGATCG
>CAYOEZ010000055.1:0-23087 GCA_964402955.1 uncultured Ktedonobacterales bacterium
ACCGCTACGAAGACATTGTCGCTTTTGCCGAGATTCAGGACTTCATCGAAGCCCCCCTCAAGACCTATTCATCCGGTATGATGGCGCGCCTGGGCTTCGCCATTGCCACATCGGCCGAAGCTGACATTCTGCTCGTTGACGAGGTCTTGTCGGTGGGCGATGATCGTTTCCGCAAGAAGTGCGAGGATCGTATGCGCAGCTTCCGCGAGCGTCACATGACGATTCTACTCGTATCGCACGCCATGCCGACTGTTGCTGAGATGTCTACCCGCGTCGTCTGGCTTGAGCGAGGACGCATCGCCGGCATCGGCGACCCGCGTACCGTCATCCGCGCATACCAGGACTTCATGGCCAGGGGGTAGGCATGCCGTTGGATGAGTCCGGCCGGATCGAGGCGCTCGAGCACGTGCTGGCGGAGCGCGACGACGAGTTGCTGCGGACCCGGGCCGCGCTCTCTGCCACTCGCGGCCGCAGCGCTGTTCTGGATGCGACGGTCGCTGAACAGGCGCGCACGATCGCTGGTCTGACCGCCGCTCTCGAAGAGCATTGGCGCAAGATCGCCAGCCAAGACGCAAGTGTGGCTGGCCGGTTGAGTAAGACAGCCCGCCAGATGAGAAGCGGCGCTGTCGAAGCCATTCGCCGTCTTGTCCGCCGCTACGTGTCGCCGCAGACCCGCAACCGCCTCGTGCGCAGGTATCCCTGGCTGCGCCGCAAGCAGCCGCGGGTCATCGGCCCGCTGCCAGCGTCCAGCACAGCCCCCGGCCAGGCCGCGCCCGCCGCGGCGCTGCCTGCAGCAAACATCCAGCTCGCCCCCTACGATGTGCTTTTCCTGCCCGTGGTCGAATGGCGAATGCGCCTGCAACGGCCGCAACGCCTGGCGACGATGTTCGCACAACGGGGACATCGTGTTTATTATGTCAATCCCGTCAACATGCTGCTCGCCAGCGCCGGCCGCCCCTATGCGATCTCCGCATTGGCCGCCAATGTGTGGGATGTGCGCCTGGCCGCGCCGCGCCGCCCCCTGATCTACCGTGAAGTGCTCGATGCCGCCATCGTGCGCGAGATGGCCGCCGGACTCGACCGCCTGCGAGTCGAGCACAAGATAGCCAGCGCTGCCTGTGTGGTCGGCTTTCCGTCGTGGGCGCCGCTGGCCTTCGAGCTACAGCGCCGCTTCGGTTGGGCGATTCTGTACGACTGTATGGACGATTGGCAGAGCTTTGGCGGCGTGCAGCGCCCGGCCTTGGAACAGGAGGAGACGCTCGCCCGTTCCTGCCATGCGCTGATCGTCCCGACGCAGCGACTGTACGACAAGTGGCATGAATACAACGCCGGCACGCTCCTTGTCCGCAACGGGATCGACATCGACGCCATCGAGCGCGGCTGCCAACCGAACGACCTGCTCAAAGACATAGCGCACCCCATTATTGGCTACGCCGGCCCCATCACCCCCTCGTTCGACATCGAGCTTGTGCGCGAGCTGGCCGCAAGCCGGGCGCAGTGGCAGTTTGTGTTTGTTGGCAGGGTGATCGACAGCGACGTGTCGACGCTGCAGGTTCTGCCCAACGTCCATTTTGTCGAGAACCACTCTCCCGATCTCATTCCGTCGTACCTCTACCATTTCGATGCCTGCATCATGCCCTTACGGCTTGAGCGCAGCAGCGGCGGTGACATCACGCGCTTCTACGAGTGCATGGCTACCGGCAAGCCCGTCGTCTCCACGCCGCTGCCCCAATTGCAGCCCTACGCGAACTGTCTGTCCTTTGCCAGCGGGGCCTCCGAGTTCGCCGCACAGCTCGAGATCGCACTGAGCGAGAGCAAGCCCGCCCTGAAGCGCCAGCGCCGCCTGCTCGCCAGCGCCAACACCTGGGAGCAGCGCTATCGTCCCATCGATGGCGCCATCACATCCAGCTACGCCAAAGCCAGCATCGTTGTCGTCACGTACAACAATGCTGCCCTGACGCAGCAATGCATCGAGAGCATCTACCGCAACAGCGGCTACCCGTCATTTGACGTGATCGTCGTCGACAATGCCTCGAGCGACGGCACGCTGCCTTATCTGGCCTACGCCGAGCGGGTCTACCCCAATTTGCACATCATGCGCAACAGCAAGAACGGAGGTTTTGCGCGCGCCTGCAACAAGGGCGCTGCAGCAGCCCGCGGCGAGTACATCGTGTTCTTGAACAACGACGTGGTGACGCCGCGCGGCTGGCTGGGGCGGCTCCTGCGTCATCTCGATGATCCAGCCATCGGCATGGTTGGCCCCGTCACCAATTCCGCCGGCAACGAGGCCAAGATCGCCACGACCTACCAGAACCTGGACGACATGGAAGCCTTCGCCGCAGCGTATACGGAAGAGCACCGCGGGCAGGTCTTCGACATTCGCGTGCTGGCGCTCTTCTGCGCCGCCATCGCGCGTGACGTGCTGAAGCGCATCGGGCCGCTCGATGAACGCTTCGAGGTCGGGCTTTTCGAGGACGACGACCTGTCGCAGCGTGTACGGCAGGCCGGCTTGCGCGTGGTCTGCGCCGAGGACGTGTTTGTGCACCACGCTGGTGAAGCAGCCTTCAAGGCGCTGCCCGACGAGGAGTACAAGCGCATTTTCGACGCCAACCGCGCTCGCTTTGGGGAGAAGTGGCAGACCGTCTGGCAGCCGCACGTTGGCCGCGGGATGAAATAGATGGATAAGCCGCCGGTCGTCATCATCATGCTCGATGCGCTGCGTGGAGACTGCGTCCCGGGCGCCGATGAAAGCCCGCACTTGCGCAGCCTCGGTCTGCGGCGGCCGGAGATGGCCGCGCTCAGCGACATGGTGCAGGGTTGCTCGCTGTTCACGCAGGCTATGTCCTGCTCTGGCTACACTACCCCCTGTGTGGGCAGCATCTTCACCGGCCTGCTCCCCCCCGAGCATGGCGTGCGCGCCTTCGACCTCACCGCGTTGAGCACCGATGTGCGCACCCTGGCCGAGATCCTGGCCGCGGCAGGCTACGCCACCTGCGCCATGACGGACCAGCCGCCGGTGCTGCAACCAATGGGATTGCTGCGCGGCTTCCAGACGGCGGCAGGCAACGACGATGAGGCGCTGGCCTGGTGGGAGAGCTTTGCCGGCAAGCCACGCTTCCTCTTCATGCACCTCTGGGACGCCCACAAGCCGTACGGCATGCCCTTTGCCCAGGGCTACCGTTCGGCGTATCCGGCTATCGTCAGTGAGTGGCAAGAGCGTCTGCGCAGCAAAGGCATCGCCGAGCCGGCAAGCAACGATTTCCTCGACGACGACGAGCAACGCCAGCGCGTCTATCGCATGCAGTTCGCTTGGGAAGGAGCGCAGGGCTTCAGGGCAGGTCTGGCGACGTATCTCAACGGCTTGCAGACATTCGATCGCGGACGGCTGCACGACCTGAGCCGGGCATTCGCGGCGCGCCATATCGCCAGCGAGGCTATCTTTGTGCTGCTGGCCGATCACGGCGAGGGCCGCGATCGCCCGCCTTCCTGGCGCATGACGCATGATACCAGCCTCGCCGACGACATCATGCACATTCCGCTCTACGTGCGCGTGCCGGGCCTCCACCCGCGCCGCGTCACCGAGCAAGTCTCTGCAGTCGACGTCACACCAACAGTGCTCGACCTGGTGGGCATACCGGGCGAGCGCACCCCTGCTCGCTCCAGCTACAACGGGCGTTCGCTGTTGCCGCTGCTGCGCGGACAATCCCTGCCCACGCGCCCGGCCTACGCCGAAGTCTCCAGACTGAATAACGACCCGACCAGCGCCGTTGCCCAAGAGCCTGGCCCGCCCCACCGGCCATCGGGCGGGGCTCGCCTGTCGACGCTGCATGCTCGCGTCCTGCGCTATGAGCAGCGCAAGTACCGCCTGGCCGGTCAGCCATTCACGGTCAGCGACGAGCTACTGTCTGCGCCGGCAGACGATTTCGTGCGCCAGGTCTGCCGCAACCTGCTGGGGCGCATTGAGAAGCCGGACGACGTCGCAGCCTGGCAGCCCATGCTGGAGAGCGAGCAGAAACGGCAGACGCTGCTGCGCAGCATAGAAGAGTCCGACGAGTGCCGCTTGCTGGACAAATACGCCGTGTACGACCTGCAGAGCGATGCGCTGGAACTCAAGCCTCTCGATGCGCGCTCCCGTCCGCATGTCTGGGACGAGTACAGGCAGCAGGTGGCCGTCATGCAGGACATCGATGCCTGCGCCCGCCCTGGCGAGCCGCTTCTAACCAGCCAGGCTGACGAACAGATCATTCTGAAACGCCTGCAAGACCTGGGATACGTGGAATGATAGATCCAGCCGACCCGGATTTCACCAATACTCCCGTATCAGAGCAGCGGCCGCACTTCGGTTACGCACCGGCCCGCGGCGACGCCGCGCCTGCATTGTCGATCATTACCCCGTTTTACGACACCGGCGCGATCTTTCATGAGACAGCATCCTCGGTGCTGCAGCAGTCCATGCAGCAGTTCGAGTGGATCATCGTCAACGATGGCTCAACTGACCCGGAGGCACTGGCCATCCTCGACTCCTACCGCCACAGCGACCCGCGCATCCGCGTCATTGACTACCCGCACAACAAGGGGCTCAGCGCGGCCCGCAATACGGCCTTTGCTGCCGCCCACACCGATTTCGTCCTGCAGCTCGATAGCGACGACCTGCTGGAGCCAACGGCCGCCGAGAAGTGGTACTGGTTTTTGACCTCCTACCCCGAGTATGGCTTCGTCAAGAGCTACACGGCCATCTTTGGCGCACGCCAGCGTCTGCGCGCCAACGCCTTTGAGGTCGGCCCGCAGTTCCTGACCGGCAACCGTGTCAACCCGACCGCCCTCGTGCGCCGCAGCGTGCATCGGGCCGTGTGCGGTTACGATGAGAGCATTCGTGAGGGGCTGGAAGACTGGGAGTTCTGGGTGCGCTGCGCCAACGGCGGCTATTGGGGAGGGTGCGTGCCCGAGTATCTGGACTGGCGGCGGCGGCGCGCCGATCCGGGCGACCGCTGGGCCAATCTGCGCAGCGGCGAGCGCAGCACAGCCATGCACCGCCTGATGCGCCAGCGCTACCCGCGCTTGTGGACGAAAGACGGATTCCCCAGGATCACGCTGCCGCCACAGCCCGCCTTCGCCGCGGTGTCCGACGATCTGCCCTGCGCCAATCTGCTCGCCAAGAACAAGCCGCGCCTGCTCTTGATCGCGCGCTGTCTGGCGGTGGGGGGAGGGAGCAAGTTCAAGCTCGATCTTGTCGAGCAGCTTGTCCGCCGTGGCTGGGACATCACCATCGCCGTCACCGATCCCGACGCCAATCCCTGGCTGGCGCAATTCGCCCGCTTCACGCCCGACATCTTCATCCTGCCCAACATGGCGCGCCTGACCGATTACCCGCGCCTCCTGCGCTATCTCGCGCAATCGCGCCAGGTCGATGCCATTTTCCTGACCGGCAGCGAAATCGGCTACCACCTTGCGCCATACCTGCGTGCGCACTTTCCAGACATTCCGCTCGTCGACTACTGCCACTTCGAGGAGCCCGAGCGCAACAACGGTGGGTTTGCGCGGCTTTCGCTCGTCTATGGAGACTTGCTCCAGGCCAAGGGGGTGTCGTCGCAGCACCTCAAGCAGTGGATGGTCGAGCGTGGCGCTCCCGCCGAGAAGATAGGCGTCCATTACACCAATATCGACGCCAGTATCTGGCGGCCCGACGCTGACGCGCGGGCACGAGTGCGCCAGGAGCTGGCCATTGGCGGCGCAACGCCGGTCATCCTGTTTGCCGGGCACATCACGCCACAGAAGCAGCCGCGCGTGCTGGCCCGCACTGCGCTACAGCTCAGACGACAGGGGCGCGATTTTGTCCTGCTCGTGGCAGGGCGCGGGCCCGATCTGCCCTGGCTGCGCCGCTTCGTAGCGAAGCATCGCATGCAATCGTACCTCCGCCTGCTGGGCGAAGCGCCACTGCAGCGCATCAGGGAGCTATTGGCTGCAAGCGACATCTTCTTTCTGCCATCGCGCAACGAAGGCGTGTCGTTGGTCATCTACGAAGCGATGGCCACTGGGCTGGCGATTGTCTCTGCCGACGTCGGCGGCCAGAGCGAACTGGTGACGCCGGATTGCGGCGTACTCGCCGCCCACGGCAGCGAAGACGACGACGTTGAGCTATACACACAGATACTGGCCGATCTGCTGGCGCAACCGGAGCGCCGGCAGGCGATCGGAGCGGCAGGCCGCAGGCGCGTGCAAGAGCGATTCCGCCTCCACCAGATGGCCGAGGGGATCATCAGTATGTTGCAGGAGGCGCAGCCGCGTTGCGCGGACAGTGGTGCGCGGCCCGCCCTTGCCGCCGGATACGCCTCTGCAGTCCAGGCCGTCGAATACGCGCGCCTGGCTCGCGAGGCCGCGGCGGCCGCAACCGCGCCAGCGATTCCGCCGGGACGCCTGCTTGGCGCTCAGGCGCGACTCGTGCGCGCCATCAAGGGGATGACGCCTGCCCCGATCAAGCGCGCCATCAGGCGCATGATGGGATGGCCGGAAACACCACGCTAACATATGGACACGCCATGAACCGCCCGTCAATTGTACTGATCGTCATCGATGCCCTGCGCGGCGACTGCACACCCGGCGCCGACGACAGCCCGCATCTGCACAGCCTGGGCCTCAAGCGCCCCGATATGCCGGCGCTGGCCGCATTGACGCGGGGCGCAGCAACGTTCACGCAGACGTATGCCTGCGCATCGTACACCTCGGCCTGCCATGCCAGCCTGTTCACCGGCCTCTTGCCGCCGGAGCACGGCGTGCGCGCCTTCCGCACCACCTCGCTCAGCAGCGAGGCGCGCACCCTGGCCCAGATACTGCTCGATGCAGGCTATTCCACCTGCGCCATGAGCGACCAACCCATCATGTTCCAGTCGCGCCAGTTGCTGCGCGGCTTCCAGACCTTTGTCACCAGTGAAGATGACGCGCTGGCCTGGTGGGACAGCTACCAGAACGGGCCGCGCTTCCTCTTTTTCCACCTGTGGGACATCCACCAGCCCTACGGCATGCCTGTCGGCCGCTCCTACCATTCCACCTATCCAGACATCATCGCCCACTGGCAGGAACGCCTGCGCAGCCGCCACATCCCCACCCCGGAGGTCGACGATTCGGCCCGCGAAGACATCGACCGCTACCGCGTCAACCTGATGCAAGTCGCCTGGCACGACGTCATGGGCTACAAGTCCGCCCTGGAAGACTATCTGGACGGCGTCGTCACGTTCGACAGTGGACGGCTGCGCGCCTTCGCCGAATGCCTGCGCGGCCACGGGGTCGGCGACGATGCCATGCTCGTTGTCACCGCTGATCATGGCGAAGGGCGCGAGCCACCGCCCTTGCGCCGCTCCGGCCACGGCACCAGCCTGACGGATGACCAGATACACATCCCGTTCTACATGCGCGTGCCCGGTTTGCCAGCGGCGCCAGCCATTGCTGACCAGGTCTCGCAGGCAGACATTGCGCCAACCATTCTGGACACGCTGGAGCTGCTCGATCAGCGCACGCCACCCAGCCACGCCTGCAGCGGGCGCTCGCTGGCGCCGCTGCTGCGGGGCGAGACGATGGCGGGCCGTCCTGCCTATGCCGAGATATGGGCCACGTTGAGCGGACGGCGTGAGGAAGACAGCGATACAGGAACGGCGCTGCACGAGGCGCTGCCCCGCTATCGCATCCTGCGCTACCCGGAGCGCAAGTACTGGCTGACGGGCAAGCACATGGCCGTGACTGACGCCATGCTTGACCTGCCCGCGGCCGACCTGCTGACTGTCCTCTTTCACGACCTGCTGGGCCGGCCAGCGCGGCCCAGCGAGCGCGAGACATGGCTGCCGGTCATCCAGGCCATCCCGGCGACGGACCCGGCGCGGCGACGAGCGCTTGTGCGCCGCTTCGAAACAACCGACGAACTGCGTTATCTGCCGCAATTCGCCATTCATGATCTGCGCCACGATGCGCTGGAACAGAAGCCGATCGACCCCCGCCTCAAGCCGGCCGACTGGGCCGAATATCAGCCGCAGCTCGAGACGATGCTGGAGATTGATCGCTGCGCCCGCCCGGGCGATCCGCTCGTGTTGCATCAGGATGATGAACAGATTATCCTGCGCCGCCTGCGTGACCTGGGGTATGTGGAATGAAGCCATCGGTCATTGTGATCATGTTCGATGCGTTGCGGGCCGACTGCGCTCCCGGCGCAGCCGCCAGCGCGCACCTGCGCAGCCTGGGTCTCAAACCGCCGCGGCTGGAAACATTCAGCCGTCTCGTCGAGGGGGCGTGCACCTTCAGCCAGGCCATTGCCTGCGCGCCCTACACCACCCCCTGCGCAGCCAGCATCCTGACCGGCCTCCTGCCGCCCGAGCACGGCGTACGGTCATTCAGCGCCACATCGTTGAGCAGCGACGTGCGCAGCCTGGCCGCGATTCTGGGCGCGGCCGGTTATGCCACCTGCGCCATGAGCGATCGGCACCAAGTGCTCCAGCCCATGGGCCTGCTCAAGGACTTCCAGACCATTGTGCCCAATGACGACGAGGCATTGGCGTGGTGGGACAGCTATGGCTCCACGCCGCGCTTGCTCTTCCTGCATCTCTGGGACGCACACAAGCCCTACGGCATGCCGGTCAGCCGGGCCTACCGCTCATCCTACCCGGCAATCATCCAGCAATGGCAGGAACGGCTGCACGCGCGTGGTCTTCCACCGCCGCACGGCGACAAACTGGACGACGATGAAGAGCGCCAACTGGTCTACCAGATGCAGTATGCCTGGGAAGATGCCCTGGGGATAAAAGCAGGCCTCGAAACATACCTTGATGGGCTGCAAATATTCGATCGCGGCCGCCTGCACGATCTGGCCGGCGCCTTCGCGGCGCGCCATATGCTGGAAGAGTCGGTCAGCGTGATTCTGGCCGACCACGGCGAAGGTCGCGATATGGCGCCGTCGCAGCGGCTCTGCCACGGCAGCACACTGTGCGATGATCAGTTGCGCATCCCGCTCTACGTGCGCCTGCCCGGCGCAGGCAACAGGCGCACGATCGGCCAGCAAGTGTCCGAAGCTGACGTCACGCCCACAATTCTTGACGCGCTGGGGTTGCTCGCTGAGCGCACAGCGCCACGTTCCAGCTACAACGGGCAGTCGCTGCTGCCGCTCATGCAGGGTCAAACCATCGCCGAGCGCCCCGCCTATGCCGAATTCTGGACGCTCACCCACACCCCTGCGGCCGGCGACCCGGCATTCCATCCCGATGTCTCATCCATCCTGCGCTTTCGCATGGTACGCTACGGGCAGCGCAAGTTCTTCCTGGCCGGGCAGCCTTTCGCCCAGAGTGAGCTGCAGGGCATGTCACAGGACGGGGTTGTGCGCGCTGTCGCGCGCCGGCTACTGGGGCGGTTGGAGCAATCAGACGACGCAGCCGCATGGCTGCCCATTTTACAGAATCCGGCGCTGGCCGAGACGGAGCGACACAAGGCGCTGCTACGCCACATTGAGGGTTCGTTCGAGTACAAGCAGCTACACAAGTATGCCATCTATGACCTGAGCGGCGACCCGCTGGAAGTCCAGCCAACCGATCCACGCGCTCGCCCTGCCGATTGGGCGGCCTACCAGCAACAGATCGACGTGATGTCCGCCATCGACCGCTGCGCCCGCCCTGGCGAGCCGCTCCTGACCAACGAGGCCGACGAACAGGTCATTCTCAAGCGGCTGCAAGACCTGGGCTACGTGGAGTAACAGCCAGCCGCGTAGCGCGACGCATCTATAGCTGAAAGGGGTACATATGTCCCTCGTCACCGTCAGCGCGCCGAGGCGCTACACCCATCACGACTGGCCAGCCATCGCCGCCACGATCGACGCCGCTGGCCGCCGCCATGACATCGTCTACCGCGCCTCACAGGCGCCACTGGCCGAGGACGCGTCGCCATTTGTCATTCTCGCCCTCTTGCCCGCCATGAAGCTTGGCGTCCCGCTGCGCGTTGCTGCGCCAGTGTCACGCCTCCTGCTCGAGCAATTGGATCAGACGCAGGACGTGATCATGTCGCAACTGCCCGACATGCACAAGATCGCCGTCGATGCCACGGCCGCGCCTTCTAGCACGGCCCAGACGCAACGCGGCGTCGGCTGCTTCTTCAGCGGAGGCGTCGATTCGACCTACACCGTCCTCACGCGCCGTGAGCAGATCGACCACCTGCTGTTCGTGCACGGCTTCGACATCCCGCTGAGCAACACCACGCTGCGCCAGACCGTCGCCGCCGCCATCCGCCACGAAGCCCGTGCGTTGGCAAAGCCCGTCATCGAGGTCGAGACGAATGCTCGCGACCTGGTCAGCGCGTACGTCAAGGACTGGGCGGTGGGCATTGGTCCGGCCGCGGCCGGCGTCGCCTACCTGCTGTCGCCGTTCCTGCACACGGTGTACATGGCCAGTGGCGTCGACTATGGCGTCAAGCCATATGCCCAGCAGTTTCAACAGTGGTATCAGGCGTTCAACACACCGCTGATGCAGATTGCCGACGATGGCCGGGAAGCAACGCGCTTCCAGAAAGTCGCGCTGCTGGCGCAAAACGAGACGGCGCTGTGTTGGCTGCGCGTCTGCTATGAAAACCCGCACGACCTGTACAACTGCGGCCATTGCCCCAAGTGCCTGCACACGATGCTCTCTCTCCACATCCTGGGCGCGCTGGAGCGGTGCGCTACCTTTCCGCACACAATCGACCTGCAGGCTGTGCGCCAGGCCATCCCAACCAGCGGTGAGATTGTTTTTTTCATTCAGACCCTGGCTGCGGCAAGGAAGCTGGGCGCACACCCCGAGATCGTTCAAGCCCTGATGGACTGCCTGGGGATCGAAGGCGCTGCAACCGAACTGGACCTCAACGCCATCCAGTTACATCTGGCGCACAAGCAGAGCAAGGCGCTGCGCTTGCAACTGGCGCAGATCACACACTCGCGCTCGTGGCGGTGGACCGCGCCGCTGCGCGCTGCAAGTCGCCTGGCGCGCGCCTGGCGTGTATCTCCACCCTGGAAAAAGCCAATAAGCAGCCACATGCGCTGAGCCGAGGTAAGTAAGAATGAGCAGCACAGTGACCGTGAGCGCCCCTCAGATAACGACCGACCGAGGTCGGGAGAGATTGTCGGCCTGTGTCGAGATTGAAGGCCGCGCCTGCGAGATTTACTTCCAGTCGTCGGCCGGCCACTTGTCGGCAAGCGCCGACCCGTTCCTAGCTGCTGCGCTTCTGCCGGCGATGAGCCGCGGCGCGCCCATCCGGCTTGCCGGGCCAGTGTCGTCCCGGCTGGTCGAGAATGTCTCGGTCATCCAGGACATCATCACCACCTGGTACAAGACGTTCAGGCCCGTTCCGGTTGCGGCAGCCAGCCTTGCCACATATCCGCCACAGGCAGAGCGCGGCGCAGCATGCACCTTCAGCGGCGACGTTGATTCGTTCTACAGTGTTTTGCAGCATCAGACGGAGCTTGCCGCCCTCGTCGCCGTCCACGGCTTCGCTATCCCCGTGACTGACCGCGCCGCCTGGAGTGCAGCAATGCAGATGCTGCACGCGGCCGCTGGCGAGCTGCACAAGCCGATCATCGAGGTTGAGACCAATGTGTGCGCACTGCTCGATCCCTACACCTCATGGGAAGAGCAGAGCTCGGGCGCCGCCGTGGCCAGCGTGGCCCTCGCCCTTGCGCCACAATTCAGCCTGATGTATGTGGCTGCCCCGTTGCCCTACACCCACCTCGCGCCCCGGGGTACGCACCCGCTGCTCGACCCGCTGTGGAGCAACGACGTGGTCGAGATTGTCCACGACGGCGCCGAGACCAGCCGCTGGCAGAAACTGGAGGCGATCTGCACACATGAGACGGCGCGCCGCTGGCTGTGTTCGCACGCTGGCAATTCGTGCGGCCACTGCCCCGACTGCCTGTGCCTGATGGCCTATCTCAACGTTCTCGGCATTCAAGAGCAGTTTGCAGCCGTGAATGTCCCGCTCAACCTCGATGAGCTGGCGCACATGGATATTGCCGACTACACCACACGCGCCAACGCCGAGCTTCTCTACGACGCGATCGTGCAGAAAGGGACGGCGCGGGCCATTGCACAGGCGCTGCGCGCCGGGCTAAAGCTGCCTGCCGCTTATGACGAGAACAAGAAGAACGAGCAAGAGCTGCGCCTGGCGACAGCCCGCATTACGCAGTTGCGCGCCCGGGTTCACCATGTGGACTCGTCGCGCTCGTGGCGGCTGACCGCGCCGCTGCGCACCGTGGCCGCAACCGCAAGACGGCTATCGGGAAAGAGGGCGACATGAAACCTGTAACGGTCAGTGCACCCAGACACTACATCGATCACGGCTGGCAAACCATCGCCGCCCGCATTACGATCGAGGGGCGCCGCTACAACATCCGCTATCGTTCATCACAAGGCCCGCTGGCAAGCGGCAGCGAGCCATTCGCCGTGGCCGCACTGTTGCCGGCGATGGCTCTGGGCATTCCCCTCCGGCTTGAGCAGGGCATTTCGCCGCGCATGATCCACAATCTTCAGCAGGTTCAAGACATCATCTCCACCTGGTACAGCGAGTATCAGCGCATTCCCATCCAGGCCGGCGTGTCCGCTGCCGCCCCGGCTGCGCCCGACAGAGCGATCGCCTGCTTCTATTCGGGAGGCGTTGACTCATCGTACACCGTCCTCAAGCGCCGGGCCGAGATCGAGCGCCTGGTCTTCATCCATGGTTTCGACATCCGGCTCAGCGACACAGCATTCCGCACAAGAGTATCGGGCGAGATGCGCCAGGCCGCCGCCGAGTGGGGCAAGCCGCTGATTGAGGTGGAGACCAACGTGCGCGACTTGCTCGATGGTTATTGCGACTGGGACCGGCACTCGCACGGCGCGGCGCTGGCTGGCGTCGCCCTGGCGCTGTCGCCGCAGATTAAGAAGATGTTCATCGCTTCCGATTTCGCCTATGACCAGTTGACGCCGCTCGGCTCGCATCCGTTGCTCACCCCGCTGTGGGGCGCTGAGCATATGCAAATGGCACACGATGGCAGCGACGTCGTGCGCTGGGAAAAACTTGAGTACATTCTGCATGACGAAACAGTGCGACAACGCCTGCGCGCCTGTTGGCGGCACCCCAACGGGCAGTACAACTGCGGCGAATGCCGCAAGTGCGTGCGCATCCTCGTCTGTCTGCGTCTCTTTGGCCTCGAGGGGCAGGTGCCCACGTTTGAGCACCAACTCGACATCGACGGGCTGGCGCACACCCCCCAGATCGGCGCCGGCAACTACGAGACGACTGAAGCCCTGATTTGCTTTGCCGAGAGCCGGGGCGGCGATCCCGCGGTCATTGCGGCGCTGCGAGCGTCGCTCGCATGCACAACGCCCGAGCAGAAACAATGGTTCTTCCTGGACATGCGCCAGCGGACGCGCGCCATTGCCCGCCTGGAAGCCCGGCTCAACCTGATGCTCTCGTCGCGCTCCTGGCGCTGGACAGCGCCCTTGCGCGCCGCTGCCCGGGTGTTGCGCAGTCTGGAGAGGAGGCCATCATGACGCAGGTGACAGTCGCCGCCCCCAGGCAGCAAGGCCAGCGCGGCTGCCCCGTGTTGTCGGCCACCATCGATGTTGACGGCGACCGCCACAACATTTACATCCGCTCATCGCAAGGCCCGCTCACCGACGCCGCCGACCCCTTTGTCGCCCTCGCTCTGTTACCCGCCATGCGGCTTGGCGCGCCTCTACACATCGCTGGCCCGATTTCTCCCCGCCTGCTCAAACATCTCGATCAGATACAGGCCATCCTGGCAACGTGGAATCGCGACCTGAGCACGGTCCCTGTCTCCGTTGCGGCTCAGGTGCACAGTGCGCCACCCACTGCGAGGGGTACAGGATGCTTCTTCTCCGGCGGCGTCGACTCGTCCTACTCAGCCCTGCAACACCAGAATGAGATCACGCACCTGATCCTGGTGCACGGCTTCGATGTTCCCACCGGCGCAAGCCCCTTGTGGCGCAAGATCGCCGCACACATCGGCGACGCCGCGGCGCAGTTGCACAAGCCGCTGATTGAGGTGGAAACCAACGCCCGCGCCCTGCTCGACATCTACGCCACGTGGGATACGCAGGCGAACGGCGCCGCCCTGGCCAGCGTGGCGCTCGCGCTTGCGCCCCAATTGCAGACGGTGTACATTGCAGGCGCCTACCCATATGATGTGCTGTTGCCCGGCGGGTCGCACCCGCTGCTTGACCTGCTGTGGAGCAATGAACATGTGGAGATCATCCACGACGCCGGCCCGGCCAACCGCTGGCAGAAACTGGAACAACTCGTTGCGTCGGGGACGGCGCTGAGCTGGTTGCGCGTGTGCTGGCACAATACGGACGGAGCGTACAACTGCGGGATCTGTCGCAAATGCCTTGCTGTGATGGCCTATCTGGAAGCTGCCGGCGCGCGGCAACGCTGCCCCACCTTCACGCGCACCCTCGACCTGGGAGCGCTCGCCAGCCAGCCCGTCGACGGTCCCGGCATACTCTACCTGCGGCAGACGCTCCTCGCCGCGGTCGAGCGTCTTGGTACGCACCCTGAGATTGCAGACGCTATACGTACAAGCATTAACCAGCCCTCCCCAGACCCCCGTGGTCTCGGAGACTACGGGGGTCTGGGGAGTCTGCAGCGCATCGCCGACCTGGAGGCGGAGACCGAGAAGGCAGAGAGGCGCCTCTGCAAGCTCAGGGCGCGCCTGCGTCACATGGAGCAATCACGCTCATGGCGTTTGACGGCGCCACTGCGGCGAGCGGCCGATCTGGCGCGGCAACTGCACGACAAGAAGGAAACTTAGCTGGTGTGGTGGAAGGAGATGCCCGCATGCCAAGCATTGCGCGGGGCGAGAACACCGCTGCCAATGGTCAAGCCGTGACTTTCTTCGCCCGCCCTGAAACCAGGCAGAAGCTCGAAGATAGCGCCCGGCCCAAGGTCATCCTCATCGGCAGCTTTTCCGGGCCGAAAAACTTCGGCGACATGCTGCAACTGCGCGCTGCGCTGCGCTGGCACGAGA
Source organism: uncultured Ktedonobacterales bacterium (assembly GCA_964402955.1). GTDB lineage: Bacteria > Chloroflexota > DTOL01 > DTOL01 > DAOUCN01 > CAYOEZ01. Next base: position 15,020 of record CAYOEZ010000055.1, read on the forward strand.
CGAGAGAGCGCGGCCTGGTCATCTGCCCGCTGCACAATCTGGCCAGGGCATGGCCGCCCGAACACCTGCAGCAGCTTGCGCGAGTGTTTGGCACGAACGATTGGCTATTCTGCGACAAAAGCAGCGACAGCACATATGCCGTGGCTCTGGGTCTGCAGCGGCTGACAGTCGGCATACGCGGGCGGTGCACTCTCCACGTCTACGGCGGAGGGTTTTTCAACAGCCTGTGGGGACAGCGTACCCTTGCACGCATCGAGGCGACGCTGGATGAGATGGTTCCCGAGCACTACATCATCTCTGGCCAGCAGGTGGGTCAGGAGTTCGCTGCCACGCTTGCTACGCATTGCCGCAGCTACCAGCCCGACATCATCGGCTGCCGCGACGAGGAAAGCGTCGCCATCCTGCGCCAGCACGGGCTTGACGTGCAGTTCTCGGGCGACGACGCCTTCGAGGAGTTGGTCGAGGCAGCATCCGGCCCCCTCCCTCCGCCCGCTGACAGAGCGCAGGGAGAGGAAAACACGCGGCCATATGCCCTCTATCTCAATTCCTCCAACTACGTCGTATCCGCACCAACAACGCGAACAGCACTGGAGGCGATCGAGAACTGCATAGGCCTCCTCATGCAACACGCTGGGAGCGGAGCGCCGCCGTTGCTCATCGAAGCTTACTGCGATGACAACTCGCTCATTCAGGACACGCTGGCCACCATCAAGAAAACGCGCTTTGCGACGGCGCTCTCCGCGTCGACGCGGCTCGATCTGGTGGACTGCTTCGAACGCAACTGCCTCAACGAGGCCGCTGCCATGCTGCGCCGATGCCAGCTTGCGGTCTCTACATCGTACCATGTGACGCTCTTCCTGAAGATACTGGGCGTCCCGGTCTACTTTCTAAGCTTCAACGACTATTACCGGCAGAAAAAACAGGGACTTGGCGACACACAGGCGTCGCTTGAGGAATTCCTGCGTGCTCCTCGCCTCCCGGCAGAGACAACCGACGCGTCTTTATCCCGGCATCTTGCGGCGCGTGTCTCCTGGTTCGACCAGCTCGATGCAGTACTGGCAGCGCCGCCGCAGGACGCGCGCCTCCTGGCGCGGGCGCTCGCTTCGTTGGAGCATCTGCGGCAGCAGCGTAGCGGCGCGCGCGTCTCGCCATCGCCCAGCCTCTGGCGCAAGCTTACGGCGTGGCTGCAGCGCGGCAGCAAGTAGAGACACGGCCACGTGGCGCCGCATGGCTTCCTGTAGGAGAGAGCATGACGATAACACACAGAGCGCCTCAACAACTGACATGGCCTGTCCGCATTGTCTTGCAGCGCTACGGCTGGCTGGCCTTTTTTGTCGCCTGCCTCGTGCTCAGCTACCTTTCGATCTGGCAGCGTGGCTTCTACACCGACGACTACTCGTTCCACAACAATGCTGTGGACATCACGACCGGAGCCTGGCGCCTCTACCTGCCTGAGCGGCTAGACCGGCCGCTGGCCTTCTTTGTGGACATGAACCTTGCCGGTTTGGTGCCTGAGTACGAGCTTTTTGTGCGCATCGTGGCGGCGCTGTTTGCCGGCGCCAATGCATTGCTCCTCGCCTGGTTGGTCAAGCGGCTTGTCCGTTCGCGCTTCATGTCCATCGTAACTGCCTGGCTGTTTCTATCGCCCTACATCGCCCACCAGGCGGTTCTCTGGATCGCCGCCTACCTCTACGTCTTCAGCCTATTCTTTGTGCTTCTCTTCCTGCACGCAAGCATCAACGCCTTCACCCACCCGCAGACGCGGGGGTGGTGGACGCTGGCGGCTGTCGCCTGCTACGCTATCGCCGTCGGCTTTGGCGAGCAGGCAGCATTGAGCGTTGTCCTTGTGCCTGTCCTGGCAATTGCTTTGGCCGCCCAAAAGCGGATCTCGGGCTACCGTAGCGCCGCCACTCATTGCGCGGCGCTCATCGCCATTCCGGCTGTCCTCGCACTGAGTGTCGCCTGGTTTGGTTATCGCACGGCAGGCATGGTCGCCACACGCGGCGGCATGGACCTGACCATTGGCGGACTGCTGAACAAGACAGCCCAGTTCACCGACCGTTTCATGCAGCTCACTATCCGGCCCAACACTGGCCTGCGTCTGACCGTGGAAGCCGGCAAGTTGGGCGTCCACAGGCTCATCGACTCGCCCGCAACGATGCTCTTGTTCATCGCCGCGTTTCTGCTCCTTCTTTTCACCGTACGCTACTGGAGCAATGACCGGCAAGGCTGCCTGTCTGTCAGGGGGTTACTGGCATTGCTCGGGGTTTGCCTGGCCTGGCTGGCGGGGGCGACGCTCTTTCCCGGCATTACCCTGCCAAGACAAGGGCTAACATCACGCATGCTCTACCTGCCGCTTGCCGGCGCCAGCGTGGCGGGAGCAACGGCGGCATGGCTGATCGTAGGCCGCCTGTCGAGCCTGAGGGCGGAACGGATGATCGTGCTTGCCGCTGGCGGCGCGCTGCTTGCCAGCAGCCTGTGCATGATGGGCTACGGCCGCGCCTACCAGGCGCGCTATGCGCTCGACCAGCGCCAGTTGGCAAGCCTGAAGCAGGCGTTGCCGGCGCCATACCTGCCACAAGGAGCATATGTCGTGGCGTTGGAGCTGGACGAGCGACTGTTTGGCCACAACGACGGTATGAGCGTCATCATGCTTGGTGCTCTGCAGACTCGCTGGTCCGCGCCCGAGATGCTCAACCAGATCTACCAGCGTTCCGACCTGCATTCCGTCGCGCGCACGGGCGAGCTAGCCAAGAAGGTCGAGTATACTGAGGCGCAGGGCGCGACGCCTGCTGAACTGCGGGTGATGGATGAGCCTGTACCCATAGACAAAACCGTTCTTTTCGTCTATAAGGATGGTGCAAGCCGCATTATCGAGAGTCTTGTTGTCAGGCAAAGCGACGGCGCCAGGCTCACCGTCCGCTTCCCCATCGCGGAGAAGATGGCCGCGGATGGCCTGCCGACGCTGCGCAACTATCCTGCGCCTGCCGTCGCGGCGGCGCAATGACGCCGCGACAAGTCACCGCAGGCTGCATGATTGTGCGTTTTCGAGGAGGATACGATGCTCTTCAAGCGAGCCGATCTAGAGGAATTGGAACAAAAGACGTTGGCGCCCTATGCCATGAAGAGCCGCGACTCGGCCGGACGGGCCTTCAAGGAGGAGGAACCGCGCTATCGCACGGCGTTCCAGCGCGACCGCGATCGCATCATCCACACGACTGCCTTCCGCCGCCTGGAATATAAGACGCAGGTTTTCGTCAACACCGAGGGCGACTACTACCGCACCCGCCTGACGCACGAGATCGAGGTCAACCAGATCGGGCGCTCGATCGGGCAGGCCTTGCGCGCCAATCTTGACCTGGTCGAAGCGATCATTCTGGCCCACGACCTGGGCCACCCGCCCTTCGGCCACTCTGGCGAATACACTCTGCGCGATTTGATGGAGCCGTATGGCGGATTCGAGCACAACCGCCACAGCCTGCGCATCGTCGAGGATCTCGAGGATCGCTACCCGCACTTCCGTGGCCTCAACCTGACCTACGAGGTGCGTGAGGGCATCGTCAAGCACGAAACCGATTATGACGTGTCGGACGCGACCGGCTTTAACCCGGATCTCTCGGCAACGCTCGAAGCGCAGATTGCCTGCGTCGCCGATGAGCTGGCCTATACGACGCACGACCTTGACGACGGGCTGCGCTCCGGCATGCTGACGGTTGACGATGTGGCACAGCTCGATGTATGGAAACGCTCGGTGAAACGCGTCTCGCGCAAGTATACCGACCTGAAGGGCGATCTGGTGCGCCATGCCGTGGTGCGCGACCTGATCGGTTACTACATCGAAGACTGTCTGAAAACGACCGACCGTAAGTTACAAACGCTGGGCATCAACAACGTCGACGACGTGCGCCACGCCGAGCGCAGTCTTTGCTCACTCTCGGTGGACGGGCAAAGCGAATTTGACACGCTAAAGGCCTTCCTGCTCAAGAACATGTACAAGCATTACCGCACTATCCGCATGCAGGAAAAGGCCCGCATCATTATCACCGGCCTGTTCACATCTTACATGACGACGCCCGAACAGCTTCCGGGCTGGATCCAGTCGAAGATTGACCGCGACAGCAAGGCGCGCGTCGTCTGCGACTACATTGCCGGCATGACCGACCGCTTCGCCACCGACGAGCACCAGAAGCTGTTTGACCCCTATACCCGCGTCTAGGGTTATGCCGCAATCAGGAGGGCATCGGTATGGAGCCCGTCACGATCTCGACGCCGTGCTATGCCGTCCAGAACGGCGTGCACACGCTGTCGGCAGTTGTTACAGCCGAAGGGCGCAGCCATGAGGTGTTCTACCGCACAGCGAGCGGGCCCATCGCCGGAGGCAGCGAGCCGTTTATCGCCGCTGCGTTGCTGCCGGCGATGCGGACAGGCGCCCCGCTGACCCTGCCGGGCCCTGTCTCGCTGCGGCTGCTCGATCACCTGCCGGTCTACCAGAGCATCGTCAGTTCATGGTTTGAGGGCTTTCACACCATCCCTATCAGCGCTGCTGCCCGACCGCCTGCCCTCTCCGACGCACCCAGTGCCATCGGCTGCTTCTTCAGCGCCGGCGTTGATTCGTTCTATTCGGTTCTGACACACCGTGACGAGATTACGCATCTGGTCTACGTGCGCGGCTACGACCATCTGCCGCGCAATGCGGAACGCGGCCAGCGCGCCCTAGCCGGCGTACGCGCCGCAGCCGCCGAGCTGAACAAGCCGCTCATCGAGGTGCAGACCAACGTGCGCGATGTGCTCGACAAATACGTTGAGTGGAGACGCCAGGGCCACGGCGCCGTTCTGGGCTCGGTTGCGCTGCTCCTGTCGCCGCAGTTACGCAAGATATACATCGCATCGACGCGTGACTACATCAGTCTGCATCCACTGGGTTCGCACCCGTTGCTTGACCCGCTCTGGAGCAGCGACGAGATTGAGGTCATTCACGATGGCGGGCCGGCCAAGCGCCGCCATAAAGTCCGGCGCATTGCCAACGACCCCATCGCCATGCGTTGGCTGCGCGTGTGCTGGGAGAAACGCGAGGATGTCTACAATTGCGGGCAGTGCGAGAAATGTCTGCGCACGATGATCGAGCTGTACCTGAATGGCGCACTCGAGCGCTGTGCCACGTTCCCCCACACACTGGACTATGAGTGCATTGCCAGCCTCAAGCTCGACTACCGCGACTACTATGGTTTTGTGCGTCTGCTCGATGAGGCGTCGCAGCGGGGCGACGCGGCGCTCGAAAAAGCGCTGCGGCAGTGCCTGGGCGACCAACCGCTCGACTATCGGGAGATGTGCCACCAGTTGGAGCTACGCATCCTGGGTCTCGAACAGGACGCACAGCGCGTCTACAGCTCGCGATCATGGCGCATGACTGCCCCGCTGCGCACAGCCGGCCATGTGCTGCGCCGCCTGTTGCCCCGAGCGCGTGGCACGTGACCATACGGGTAAGAAGAGCCGCCGATGGATATATCACCATCCGCGGCTCTTTGCGCGCCTGTGTGCGGACCCGCCATCGGCTAGCGTGCCAGCGCAGTTCCCAGCGCGCCGATAATGTGATCCAAATGCACGACGAACTCGGCCGTGATCTGGACGTTGTCGTTGAGCGTGGGGTGGGGCACGTGATGCGGCGTGTTGAACCAGTGGCCGTCATCCGTCTGCTCGCGCACGAACCAATCGCCCATCGTGATCGTCCAGTCCAGATACTGCTGCTCGCCAGTGATAATGTAGAGCAGTGAGCCGCCCCACGAGCTCTTGCAGACTTGCCTGGTCTCGAACTGGCGCGGCGTCGACTGCATCGAGAACTGCTGGTAGCTGCGGGCAAGGTCGAGCCACTGCTGCTCACCAGTCGCCATGTAGAGATAGCTCAGACAGGCCGCGGCAATGCCCCCGTTGAAGTGATACTCGTTGGTCTCCTGCCTCTCGTTGATGTAGTTGCGCCGGTTGGCGTCGGGGGGAACGGTGGTCGCCAGGCCGCCGTCCTCGCTCCAGATGGTGTATAGCCGCCGCGGCAGCTCCGGCTGCGCCTGCCAGACATGCTTCAGCCATTCGCCAACGGCCAGCGCCTCTTGCATGTGGCCGGTGATCAGCGCCGACATGCCGAGTTGGGCGGTCAGGAAGAGCATTTGTGGGCCGTCGGGCCCCTTGTGCTCGCGATCCATGTAGGCGCCGCCCGTGGCCGCGTTCTGCGAGCGCAGGGCGAAGCGCATGGATTTCTGAGCGACGTCGTACTGGCGCAGGAGTTGCGCGCCGTAGGCCAGGCACGTCTCGGTGTAGGTATTGACCGAGCGGTACCAGTTGTTGTTGGGTAAGATCTGCCCGGCCAGCTCGCCTTCGGCCGTCAGCATGTTGCGGCGAATCCACTCCAGCATGCGCATAGCGGCTGCGGCCTCGCCGGTCACGGCGAGCGCCCAGGGCACGCGGTAGTAGCAGGCGTCGCGTGTGGCGTCAGCGATCGAGCCGTCGTCGTGCATGTTGCCGAGCAAGAAATCAACTGCTTTGCGCTGGGAAGCGCGGTAGGCGGTCAGGTGGTCACTCAATTGTTGCTTGGTCATAGCTGCTCCTTTGGCGGCGGGGTTATGCGGGATGTGACACTCCATCAGGCGCGGTGTTCGGACACGGAGCATTATACCACAACGGGAATGGTTTGGGGGAGGCGGGATGGAGAGCAGGGGGCGACGCGGAAGCGCTTGCAGCGTTTTGCATCCTAGGCGAAGGTCAAGGGGTTAGCCCTTATCTTGGTGCACGCGTACGAGTGTCGGCGCGTGTCGTCAAAGTCATGCACAGCGAGAACAAATCCTAGATGCGGCACGCGCTGCGATCTTCATGTCGCGCGAAGACTACGAGCCGGTCCCCAACTCATTATCCTTTCCCAAGTACGACCTCGATTCGTCAACGCCTCAGCTGTGACCTATGCAGTCCACTTTGGATGCGATACAAGCGTACAGACGCCAACTGCATTGAGCAATTGTTCAAGCACGTGATCGGCGGTGAGAGTCCCCTCGAGTATGGCACAGTAAGCTTCAAAGAGCTGCTGCGTCGTCACAAGGCATTGGCCCTCGATCTTCGCAAGTTTACGCACATCGTCCGGAAATGCCTCACCCCGGTCCTTTGGCGATAACTCACAGAAGTGATTCATTATGAGCAGGCCCTTGTAATCTCGCTCGTCCTCTTCTCGTGCTCGCTCGGTCCAGTCAGCCAATTGACGAACGTCCGATCTAGCTGCACTTCCACGCCGACTGGATTTGATCTCGAGTGCAGCATCGCCGTACTTACTCTGCAGTCGTCCATCGTCTTGCTTACCGGATGGATTATCGGGAACTTCAGCACCAAGCTGACGAAGCATTTCGCGGACTATCGGTTCAAGACTCTCCTTGTGCTGCAAGAACAGGACGCCACAGAAACTACGGAGTGATTTTAACTCACTCTCACTCTGTGCAATCAGCTTCTGCTGCTCCGTTATGAGACTCTGTGCAGCAGCAATCATCCCTTCTATGGCGGACTGACATGGCATTCCTATCTGAGTAACCCACTGAGGGGGAAGGGTCTGCAACTGCTGGTGCAGTAGATCACGGAGGATAATATCAATGCCTTCCCGCGACGAGATTGAGGTGGGCTCTGGCAGGATAAACAGGCAACCACTGGACGTCATCTCATCAACACGCATGTCTCCAGCGCTATTGAAGTGCGTGCCCTTCGCGATCTGATATGTCACCGCTGCCGCGACGGGGCCATCGTAGAGATTGGTCGCCAAGGGTATGACCCGTACCCTAACGTCAATATGGGGGGACGTCTTCTTGCCATCGCCGTAGAAACTGTAACTCAGATGCTTCGCCGATGCCCCGCGCAAGTAGAATCTCCACCCATCCACACAACGCATGTAGGTTTCCCACCCCTTGCTGATCGCTTTTACCCTTTCGCCAGAGTCAGGAACGAGATCCAACTCCAAGGGGCACCAATCGTAATTGCATCCTGATTGCGGTAGCCCGGGTCCCTGGCCCTGCGTTTTGTTGGCTGGAACACCAATCACAAACAC
>CAYOEZ010000056.1:0-7648 GCA_964402955.1 uncultured Ktedonobacterales bacterium
GCGCACGTTGAAAACGGAGCGCAGCTTGTCGGAGATGTAGCAAACATCAGGCAGCATCACATCCGCGAATACAGGGAGCATGGTCTTGTGCAGTTGGATCCCTTCACCTGTAGCAGCTTCTACCTCGTCTTGGGTTACGCCGCATTGTGGCAGCATCTGAAGGAGCCAGACCGCGCTGGCCACCACTTGAGAGTCATGGTCACGCATGCCGGTCCGCACCAGTGCCGCCTGCTCTTCCTCCGTCGTTGCGCACGATGCGGCCGTGACCAGCATTGCAGACCTAACCAACGCATTGGTTTCGACCCTGTGTTCATATAACAAGAACTCGTAGCTTTCCTCATCTCCCCTCAAAGACTCCACTGCAGCCAAGCGCTGATGCCATGGCAAGTCTCTATTCCGTATCCACTCTTCAGCAATCTCCCGATACATTCCTGGATTGGTTATCTGAGATAACGTGCGCAGGCAGTTGGCCAGGTGCCACGAGTAAACTCTATGCACCTCGACTTCACTACGCAACCGGCCAATCACAGCCTCGTCGTTTTCGAACTTCCCCAACAAAGCACATATGCGATCAGATCGCCACGGCATTCTCGCAAGGAGATCAAGAGCTACGGTGCGAGCGACTTCAGACGGTGACACACGGTACAAGGCGAACATCAGCTTGGTTTCGGCGCGATCATCTTGGCCAAGTTGTTGCCAGGACGTCACAAGTACTTCCTCCGCTGCCTTGTCATAGGTTCTCAGTTGTCCAATGCCAGTTCTCGTCGCAATGGAAAGCGATTCGGCCAGGTCTAGTACCTCCATGTCAATATCTGTGACCTCACGCACGCTAACTTTGGCTGGCTGCAATATCAGCGCCCTTCGCTTCAAGGACATGTCTAGTTCAATTAGTGCCCGCTTTGCGGCATCCTCACTCCTGGTGGTCACGCGGATGTCATCAACATATCGCACGTAGTGTGAGAACTTTCTTATCATGCATTCGTCTACGGGTTGCAGAAAGAAAGTTGCCAGATAGTCTGACGGTTCATAGCCCTGCGGTAGCCCCCTAGTATGACGCACTCCATCCGTCTGCTCGCTCCACACATGCAGATAGTCTTGCAACTGAGCAGTGAGTTCTGGTTCGACCCCACACTCGCAGAGACTCTTGCACAACATCTCGTGGTCGATCGAGTCGTAGTACGATGCAATGTCCGCCCCCACGACCCAAGTGTCTCCAGACTTGCATAACTCAACGTATCTGTCAAGGAATTTGCGGCGCTGCCCACGTTTTCCGTCCCAGCGCTTGAGCATGTAGGGGGAGCCCTTAGGGTTGAGCAAATGCGCAAAAACGTGCCTGCGGGCAATTGAGTCGAACTCCACGCGACAGCTCTCGACCACCACATTAGCCAAGGCCTGATACACAATGCGATCCGACACGCACAAGATCGGGTAGCTGCGCAGCGTGCCAGGCCGCTTCGGCAGATACATCAGGTCCGGCGTTTGGGCAACGTAAGTGCGCTCTGCCAATCGCGCAGCAATGTGCTTCAGGTTATTCTCGAGGTTGGCCTCAAATACCCTGAGGCTACTCCACTGCTTGTTCTCATGATGCACTGACCGAACTATGCGGCTCCATGCCAACTGCAGGTTCTCGATGGACGCGACCTTGTCGCTAGCTGCCATAGCACTCACATCCTCACAGTACGCCGTCAGGCACAGCCAGAATAGCAGAGATATAGGGTCAATCCAGAGTCTGTTGGCACCACCCTCAAGGCAGATCAGCACCAGATCTACAACAGCACTTGTGCGGATGCTTACGTTGGGCAGCAACAACTTGCGATCCCACAAACCGGACTGACCTCGTGGGCCAAACATGAGATAGCCTGCTGTTCAGGAACACCACTTGAGTCAACCCGTCAAGCCAGCCTGGCCGCAAGGACCACAGACTGAATGAACTCGGTCTTGGCGTCGGTATAGCCTTCCCGGTCGCGGTCGAAGCGCGCCGCCAGGTCACGCTTGAGCGCCGCATAGGCCGCGGCGGTTTCAGGGTGCGTGCGCAGGTAGTCGCGAAAAAGCAGAATCTCCTGCCAGAACGGGCTGCCCACCTCAACCATGTGCAGATGGCGATGGTTGCTCTGCGGTCCCTTGTTGAAGTAGCGACGCTCAGGCATAACTGCCTCGAGCTCTGGCTTGTAGACATAGCCAACAGCCGCCAGCGGCTCGATGCAATAGCAGGCGTCGTCAAGCGTGCGCACACCAACCATAGTATCGATGATCGGTTTGGCAGCCAGGCCTGGCACTGATGTGCTGCCGATGTGCTCGATGCCTGCCAGCCAGGGACCGATGGCGCCGCTGATGAGCCGGCGCTCTTCCTCATACAGCTCCGCCCAGCGCGGATCATGGTCAACGATAATCACAGGGTCAGGCATACGCTTACACCACCAGCTCCGTCACGCGATCGAAGTGCGGCTTGAGTGAGCCGTAGAGAGCGCGGTAGGTCGGGTAAAAGCCCTCGTAGACAGCAACGTTTTCCTTGATCGGCTTCTGGCGGGTGACGACGCGTATCGTTGCTGCGCACGCCTCTTCCACGCTCGCCCACACGCCAGTCCCGACGCCGGCCAACAAAGCAACGCCGTAGGCCGGGCCTTCGCTGCTGTTGATGGTCACGATCTCGCGGCCAAAGACGTCGGCCTGTATCTGCCGCCACAGCTCGCTGCGCCCGCCGCCGCCCGACGCCCGCACGTGCTTCGCCGGCACGCTCATTTCCTTGAAGATCTCAAACGAGTCGCGCAGGCTATAGGCCACGCCCTCCATGATCGAGCGTACCATATGGAAGCGCCCGTGCCTGCCGGTCAGGCCAAAGAAGACGCCTTTGGCATTCGGGTCCAGGTGCGGCGTGCGTTCGCCCATCATGTAGGGCAGGAAGATCAGTCCTTCGCTGCCGGCCGGGGCACGCGCCGCTTCTTTGATGAGCAGGTCGTAGGAGTCGCCGCCGGTGAGCATGGCCGTCTGCATCTCCACGTTGCCGAAGTTGTCGCGGAACCAGCGCAGCGACAGCCCCGCGCCCTGCGTCACCCCCATGATGTGCCACTTTCCCGGAACAGCATGGCAGAAGGTATGGACGCGGCCTTTCGGATCGAGCACGGGCTTCTCGCTGAAAGCAAAGACGACGCCAGAGGTGCCGATCGTGGACGAGACAATGCCTGGCTCGACAATGCCATTGCCGACGCCGCCCGCTGCCTGGTCGCCGCCGCCGCCAACCACCGGCGTGCCTGCCTTCAGCCCGGTCTCACGCGCCGCCAGCTCCGAAATCTTGGCGCTGGCCACGATCGATTCGTAGACCGGCGGCACGATGGCAGGGTCAAGTTCAAGCTCGTGCAGCATCTCTGCCGACCAGGAGCGCTTCGTCACGTCAAAGAGCGTCGTCCCTGACGCGTCCGACACTTCGGTCGCGAATGTACCGGTGAGGCGGAAGCGGATGTAGTCTTTGGGCAGCAGGAACGTGCGCGCCTGCGCAAACACCTCCGGCTCGTTGTCGCGCACCCAGAGGATCTTGGGCGCGCTGAAGCCGGTGAGGGCAGGGTTGCAGGTGAGCTGGATTGTGCGTTCGCGCCCAACCCTGTCGTGAATCCAATCGCACTGCGCCTGGCTGCGCTGGTCGCACCAGATCAAGCTGGGGCGCAGCACCTTGTGCTCCTTGTCCAGTAAGACGACGCCGTGCATCTGGCCAGATAGGCCGATCCCCCTGATCGCTGCGCCATCGATGTGCGCGGCGGCCAGCGCCTGGCGGACAGCAACCGTTGTCGCCTTCCACCAGTCGGCGGGATCCTGCTCGGCCCACAGTGGCTGAGGCGACGAGATGGCGGCATGGTCGCCCGTTGCGCCGGCGACAACGTGCCCCTCCTGATCGACAATAATGCAGCGCGTCCCGGTTGTTCCCACATCAATGCCCATAAGATACGACATCGTCGTGTGTCCTCCTATCATCAAGCGCAGCTTAGCGGCTGTGCGTTTTCATACACTGACACTACAGGCAGTATAGATTCAGGGACTGTTCCTGTCAAGCACTGGCGACGGGGACGCGGATTAGCGCGGAAACTGACGTGGACAAACGCGGATAGGACATCAAGAACCCGCGTTCATCCGTTTTTTCAGCGAGAATCCGCGTCCCATTCCTGCAGAGGCATCTGAGGTCTACCACTCGCGCCCCTCATAGCGCGCCAACGCCCGCCCCACCGCGGCAAATGTGCGAGCCGACTCGGCAACCGGAAACTCCTCGGTGCAGCCGATGACCAGCCTGCCCCCCGCAGCGCCCTCCTCCAACAGATGCAACATGTAGGCTTCGGTCACGTCGGATGATTCGACAAAGAGATTGCCGGGCACGTTGACCCACACCACCTTGTCCGGCCAGGCAGCCTTGGCAGCGGCGACGGTAACATCGCCCATCGGCGGCGGGGTGAATGCCTCGATCACGGGCAAGTCAGTCTGCGCCAGGGCACGCAGCAGCGGTCGAATCGAGCCGTCGTAGTGCGAGATCGGTATCTTGTGCGCCCGGCGCAAGACCGGCATGACCCGGGCGTAGACAGGGGCGCAGTATTGTGCAAAGAGGCCGGGCGAGACGATGCTGGCCGTGACGTTATCGGGGAACCATATGACCTCAGCGGGGCTGGCGGCAGCGATCTCGACCTGGCGCTGGTAACGCTCATCGAGGACAGCGATGAGCGCTGCGAAGCGGTCGGAGTGATCGTAGATGCCTTCCACCATCCGCTCAGCGCCCATCCACGAGACCATCAGATACAGCAGAGGAATCGGCATGATCTCGCCGATGACGATGCCTGCGTCACCCATGGCCGCATCGGCGGCGGTCCAGGGGGCGAAATCCGGCTCGAAGCTTGTGCGGCGAAAGAAGTACTCAGCGGCGGCGTAGTCGTCCACGCTCGTGATGAAGTGCTTGCGAATCCAGACGCTGCCATAGTTCGGCTCGATCGTTGAAACCTGCGTCAATACGCCGCAGGGCGTCTCGATCGTCGTGGTCGTGACCGGTACCCCATCGGAGAGCTGCCGTTCTTCGCGCTTGGTCACCACATCGTACACCGGCCGGTAGATGCGCCGGGCGTCCATCAGGCTCAAGCCACGCTGCTGCAAGTCTGCGGCGTTGGCAACCGGCGGCAAGAGCCAGGCATAGATGTTCCAGGGAATGCGGTCGGGGGCGCCTCCCCGCAAGGTGGTCAGCAAACAATTCCGCAATGTCATCGGCATAGTTATCTCCAGCGTGGTCGGGAAATCGGGATCCGGGATTCATGGTCCGGGATCCGAGGCAGGGCACGGCTGCATTATACCTGACAGCGCGGGGTCGCGCAACCACAATAGCCCACGGTCGGAACAAGAGCGAGGACAAAAGCGAAGCTACGGCGTCGCCCACAGCGACGCGTACATGCTGTGGAACTGGAACACAAGCTTGACGTAGGCGCGCGTCTCAGAAAAGGCGACGTCCTCAACGAAAAGGTCCTGATCAAACGCCGGCTGGGCCTTAGCCCACTTCAGAGCGTTGCCTGGCCCCCCATTGTAGGCTGCGAGCGCCACCACCATGTTGCCGCTGCCCAACTTGCTCTGTTGAGCCAGATACCACGCGCCAAAGCGGATACTCAGCGCCGGCTTGAAGAGGTCGTCCTGGCGAAAATCTGTCACGCCCAATCGACCAGCAATCTCGTTGCCTGTCGCCGGGATAACCTGCGTCAGCCCGCGCGCCTCAGCCGACGAGAAGCCGTAGCGGTCAAACAGGCTTTCCTGGCGAATGAGGGCAAACAACCACGACGCATCCACGCCATACTGCTTCGCCATCGCTTGCACCAGGTCGCGATAGGGCGTCGGGTAGAGCAGTCGCTGCAAGTAGAGCGGCGTCTCTGTCACGCCTCTGCCCGATAGCGCCAGGATGCGATTGGCTGCAGCCACCGACTGATATGGTAAGCCCAGGCCGCTCATGTACTCGGAGTAGGCCAGCAGCGCCCAGGCATCGTCGCGCCGTGCGCCACGCGCCAGAGCCAACTCGGTGGCAGCATCATCGGGCGAACGCAGCCGCCACAGCAGCAAACCGCGCTGCACGTGTGCGTCGCTCTGTACATCCGGCGTCGTGGCGCTGCCTGCCCAGCCTTCCAGCCAGCGTACAAACTCAGCGCGTTCGCTGCCTGCCGGGGCGACGGGAGGCGGCGTTGGCGCCGCCCGCCCTGATCCGGCCAACAGCTCGCCGGCCCGTAGTGTGTAGTAGTCGGGACGGGTATCGCCGTTAATGGTCGCCAGCGCGGCCGACGCCCCCACCGCGTCGCCGCCAGCAAGCAGGCTCTTGGCCTCCCACAGCGCGGCACGGCTAAAGCCTGCGCTCTTTGGGAAACCCTGGCGCAGACGGCCAAAGAGCCGCGCCGCATCCCGGGGGCGGCTGAGGCGATGGTAGATCATGCCGCCTTCCCAGAGCGCCTGTTCGGTCTCGGGTGCCTGCGGATACCAGGCCGCGATTTTCTCGAAGAACATGGCTGCGTCCAGATTGCGATCGAGACGCAGTAGCGTGCGGGCAACCTCCAGCCAGGCAGCGCGGGCAAAGGTCTCGTTGGGGAACTGGCTGTGGACGGCGTCGAACTCGGTCATCGCTTTCTCAAGATTACCGAGTCTCTGCTGCAGAACAGCCATGTTGTAGCGCACCCGGCCCACGTTGTCGCCGTCAGGAAACTGCGCCAGGTAGCGCTGGTAGACGGCGATGGCCTTGTCGTTCTGGCGGTTACTGAAGTAGACCTGTCCCTGCTGTAGCAGCGGCACATCCTTGCCGTATGCCAGCACGGCGGTCAGCGCCGCAACAGAGTAGTTGGAGTCCGGGTAGGTCTGAACAAGACGCATGAACGAGGCTGCCGCTGCATCGACTGCGCCGCTCTGTTGCTGAATCAAGGCGGTGCTGTAGATCGCCAGCGTGCGCTCCCACGCCGCGCTTGCGTTTTCCTGATATTGCGACCACCATGACAGCGCCTCATCGTCGTTCTTCAGTTGCGTCGCCAGTTGAGCGAGATGGCGGCGCGCTCCCTGCACAGAATCATCGGGCAGGCCTGCCGCCAGCACTGCCCTGTACGAAGCACTGGCTGCTTCCCTCTGTCCTAATGCCTCCTGCAACGCAGCAATCTCGCGCTGCGCATACCCCGCCAGCGAAGCATCTACCTGCACATAGCGGGTATAGAGATCAATGGCCTGCGTCAGGTTGCCTGCGTGGCGCTGCACGCGGGCTGCCAGGAAGAGCGCCTGCGACGCAAATGGGCCCTTCGGCTCAGCACCCAGCCCAAGCAGAATCGTTAGAGCCTCTGCTTCGCGGTGGGCGTCGATAAGGCTTTCGGCAAGCCGGAAGCGCGCCTCGTCCAGCAGCGGCGGGAGAGGGGAGAGATCGAGCAACGACTGCAAGGTCGCCACAGCGCCATCATCACCCACGGCCTGCTGCGCCCTGCCTTTCTCCATCGAGGCGGCTGCCTGTGCGCTCCTGTCGACCGTTGGCGTGGGCAGTTGCGCTGCCGTTGCTGCCGCCACCGCTGCAGCCGTTGGCGTCGCCGGAAGGAGCGTAGGCATGCGGGTCGAGGTGGGCGGATCGGGCAAGCGCGCGCGAGGCTGAGCCAGTGCGATCAAGAGGCCAATGACGAGCAGC
>CAYOEZ010000056.1:7748-22942 GCA_964402955.1 uncultured Ktedonobacterales bacterium
CTCCCCGCTGCCCTACCCCAGCGCTTCATCCACCATCGCCAGATAGTTGGGCACGGGGATGTAGGAGGGGATAGAATTGCCCGAGCCGATGGCATAGCGCCCGCGCGCTCCGCAGGTCTCGATCAGCCAGCGCGTGCGCCGGCGCACGTCCTCGGGCGCGCCTGCCGCCAGGATGTTGATGTCTACGCCGCCCAGGCAGGCGATGCGCGTCCCATAGCGCGCCTGAAACTCGTCGACGGGAATAATGGCATCCTCATAGGAGTGCTTGCCATCGATTTTGACATCGTCGATCAGTGTGTCCATGATCTGCGCCAGGTTGCCGCACGAGTGCAGGAAATACGGCAAGCCTTTGGCGTGGGTCATCCCGGCAAAGCGCCTGTGCCAGGGCAGCGTGTACGTCTGCAGCGCCGCCGGGCCGATCATCGTCGCGCTGCGGAAGCCCATGTCGTCGCCGGGGAAGATAGCAATGACGTGATCAAGACCGAGCAGATGCTCGTAGAACGCCACCATCAGCCCACCCAGCCGGTCGGTCACGGCCGTGACCAACTGCGGGTTCTCGTACAGGGCAATGCACAGGCCTTCCGTGGACATCAGGTAGCTGAGATGCTCGTACATGCCGCCGGCGTGACAGCAGATGAGGCCCATTCCCTCAGGCAAGTGCTTGTTGATATACTCGTAGGCAAAGTAGTCAACGGCTTCAGCCTGCGGCCAGGGGTAGCTCTCGAACTCCTGCCAGGTGTTGATCACCCCCTGGTGCTCATCGGCCCAGGCGCGCTGCTTGTGCGATCCGTGGGCCGTGTCTGCCGTCAGAAGTTGGCGGCGTGGGAAAGCCATGCTTTCTTCGTAGCGCACAAAGTCGTAGCCCAGGCGATACCAGAACTCGATGAAGTTATCGAGGTAGGCCGTGCGCGCGGCGCGATCAGCCCCGTCCGTCGCCCACGGCCGCCCCAGCAGCTCGCTCGTGATCGGCTTGCGTAACACATCATCGACCAGGTACTCGACCAGCGGCAGCTTGCTGCGTGTGCGCCCCATCAGCACATCGACAAAGCGTTTGCCGTCTGGTTTGGGATGGGACAGCGGAAGATGGTTGAGCATGATGCCTCCTATAGACGCTGGACTTATCGAAACTCATTGGCGATCGCCTGCCGCCAGGCTGAAGCCATGCGCTACACAGACGAAGCCCTGCGGGCTGAATCGCGGCGGCAGCATAGCCCCGCAGGGGCCTTTGTCCCTGTAGCACGGCGGCTTCAGCGCCGTGGGCCTGCCGTTGCCAACGACCACCCCTTCCACGTCTCCGTCAGCGCGCTGGGGAAGGGGCAACGCCCCTTCCCCAGACCCCTTCCCCAACCGCCCAGAGTCCCAGAGCATCAGAGACCAGAGAACCCAGAGCCCAGAGGGGGGACGGAAGCCACCACCACACGCAAGCCGAAGTTGTTGTTGATGCTGCCGGGATTGAGCCTGCCGCGAAAGGCACAGCGCGCGTGGTACTGGGAGTAGAATGAGCCGCCGCGCAGAACCCGGCGCGTATCACCGTCAGGGCTGTTGTCCTCTCGTGTCTTGTACGTCTCGCGCCACTTCGTCCCACACCATTCCCAGACATTGCCAGCCATATCCAGCGCTCCGCAGAGCGAAGCGCCGCGGGGAAAAACGCCCACCGCGCTCGTGCTGCCAATCTCGGCCTCCGCATAGTTGGCATGCTGCAGCGTGATCTCCTCGCCCCAGGGATACGTGCGCCCGTCGGTTCCACGCGCCGCCCGCTCCCACTCGGACTCGGTGGGCAAGCGCACGCGCCAGCCCTTCGTCTCCAATCGGCATGGCACAATCACACGCCTGCTTTCTTGCCACACATTGAAGACGTTGTCCTGCTGGTGCAGTCTGTCATCCAGCCAGTTGCAAAAGGCCAGCGCCTCGTACCACGTCACGCCTACCAGCGGGTGATTAGCCTGCTCAAAGACGCCGCCAGGCCGCCAGGGATCACGCCGGTCTTTGCGCCAGGACCGCCCGGCGCTGGTCCACCACTGCCTGTTGCGATAGCCTGCCTCATCATCGACAAACGCCTGATACTGTGCATTCGTGACCAGATAGCGGCTGATGAGGTACGGCTCAGCGATCGTCTCGCGATGGCGATCGCGCTCCTCGCCCATAATGAACGGTTCGGCGGGAACGGGGCACCAGAGAATGTCGGGCAGGTTGGCCCTCACCCCCTGCCCCTCTCCCAACTGTAGGAGAGGGGTGCAGAGGACACCGCGGCGTGGGTCGCCAAGATGCGCAAGAGCGCGGCCGGCGGCGGCGCGAGTGGGGGCACGCACGTCGCCGAGGCCGGGGTCGGTGAGCAGGGCGACCAGGCGGTCACGCGCCATGTTCTCCAGCATTGGATGCGGATCGTGATACTCGAGCACGCCGGTGGCTGCCAGCTCGGCCGCAGCCACCTGAGCCTGAGCCGGGTCAGCCATCTGGCACAGGGCAGTAATGAATGCCTCGCGCTTGTCGTAGAGCATCGGGGGGATTTCCAGGCTGCCAATCGCCAGCAATACAACCTCTCGCCACCACGAATCGGCAACAATCACAGCCAACGACGGACTGTCGTCAGGCAAGTCAGCCCATTGCTGTGCCAGATACTGGCCAGCAAGAAACTCCTGAAAGGTCAGGTGTATGAAAGTAAACTGGTCACCGTGCGGCTCGAAGAGGCCCCCACGGTGGCGCGCTGCCCTAAGAAATTCATCGAGCAGCTTCTCCTCACCGCGCCGTTTGAGAGGCCCCTCCAGAATTGCACGCACTCTGCCTTCATCTGTCGTTGCGCCTTGCCCCGCCACGTGCATACCAAAGGCCAGGATGGACATCATCTCACGCTGCTGGTCAGGCGACCCGCCGAAGTTCTTCAAATCCTCTTTGGCCGATCGTTCATTCTCAGCCCCGGTGTGCTGACTGGCAAGCACAACGCGCACAAAGGCATCGAAAAGCTTGGCGCGTTCACGCGGCAGGTCGCGACTGTTGTAGCGAACGCTGACGACCATCGTCACCATCAGCGGGGTGGCCACCAACGGCTCTTGTTTGCGCTCGGCACGTTCCTGATTGAGCTCGGTGATCGCCTCTACCACCGTCTGGCAGGCAGCGGCGCGGTCGTCAGGCTGTTCCCATATCTGGCCGCACCAATCGTCAACTAACTGCTTGATCTGCTCTGGCGTCATGGGCTGAATCGTGCAACGCTCGAAGTCATTGGCGAAGGGCGCGTCGTGCTCTCCGGCCGGGCGGCAGGTAACCAGGCACAGGTTGTTGGGATAGTCGACGTTGAGGAACTGGTAGAGAGCGTCGCGCACCACGGCGCGCTCGCTGATGCTGACAACTTCGTCAAGTCCATCAAGCATAACCAGACAGCCGCCGCCCTTCAGCAACCGTATGAAGAAGTCCCTGGACGCGTCGATGTTCGCGTAGCGATGGCGCAGGTAATAGATGATGAAGTCATCGAGCCTGTCCTTCTCCGGCCTGGAGATGTAGGTCGAACGCTCTGCCGCACAATCGTCACGGTAGACCTTCCAGTAACGCAAGGGCACGACGATCGGAATGGGCAGCGCTGCGCCGGCGCGGCGCGGCTTGAGGCGCGCGTCGATCGTTTGGCCGCCCAGAGCGGCGGCGAGTGAGCGCGCGACAAAGGAGAGATAGGTTGTCTTGCCTGAGCCTGCGCCGCCAATGATGGCGACACGATTACGCAGGATAAGCAAATCGGCCATGTCCAGCGTGTCATCCTTGCCCGCCTGCGCAGCGTTGGCCCACTCGCCCTCTTGCGCAGAGACTTGCGGGGGAGCGGCTCGGCCTCTCCTGTCCGCACTTGGCGATGGCGGCGTTGCACGATGACGCGCGACCTTGAGCGACGTGTACACCATGGCAAGAGAGAGCGGCGCAAGCGGCTGGCGCTCGATGGCATACAGGCGCGCCTGGTCATGCTCGCGCATCACCCAGGTGAGGTATTCATTCAGGATGCGCCCAAACTCTTTGTCAGATAACTTGGCCGGTCCTGACGCCGACTGGTAGATGGCATAGATTGATCCCATGACTGTGCCAGACACGTTGATGCTTTCGCTCTCACCCTGGGAACTCGCGCCGGCCGCCGCCCTGCCGCCGCTGCTGGCCGCGGCGCCGGATCGATCCGCCAGTGGCGTCTGTGTGGAGCGCGCAGCCAGTTGGCGCTCCAGCTCGGCAATTCTGGCCGCCATTTGATCGGGTGTCAGTAGATCGCTCATAGCAACCATCCTTTGCGTCCAAGCTATCCTTTGCGCTGAACGTCACCCTGCACCGTGCCCGACACGATGATACTTTCGCTCTCACCCTGGGAACTCCCGCCAGAGGCCGCCCTGCCGCTGCCCGTCGCCGCCGCTCCGCCGCGATCAGCTGTCGCTTGCTGCCCGACCGGTGCAACAGGCGTCGGCGCTTCGGTCTTGCCCACAGGTTGAGCAGCGGTTGGCGATCCTGATGGGTCGGGCTGCTTGGTTCGCTGCGACTTGCTGAGGACGACAACGATTTCCAGCGCCAGGTAGACGACCATCGCCAACAGCACCACCAGATAAATCAAGTTCTGATAGGCCGCCGGAATGCGGTCGCCAAGAACAGCCACCAGGATCACGATGCCAAAGGCGTAGAGAAAAACCTGCTTGTTGAGCTTGGCAATGATCTGCCCGACCACAGTCAACGGCGATGCTACGCCGTCGCTCGCGGGATCTGCTGCGGGATCCCCCTTCTTTGCCATCAACGACCTCCTTTTTGGTTATCGTGTGTCGGGCTAGTTGACAATTATAACATGTTCACATATAATGGGCTTGGCCTCGCAACGAGCGTTGCGTCCAGTGTACATCAAATGCTCAACGTTAGCATTATGGAGCAGCCGATGATCCATCTCTCTCGTCGCCAGTGCCTGAGACTGGTAACAGTGTCACTCATACCCGCCGCGGCAGCCGCGTGTGGACTGACCACGGGCGCAGAACGGCCCACTGCGGCGCTGACGCCGCGGCCGCTGCCCATCCCCACCGAGGAAGCAGCCGGAGCAGCCACGCCAACAGCGCTGCCTGGCCCTCTCGCCAGCGGTGCAACGGTCGGTATCACGCCCAATAACGCATTCTACTCTGTCGCCATCACGCAGCGCAATGATTGGCTGAAAGAACCGAGCTACATCCTCACCGTCAGCGGCGCCGTCCTTTCCCCGCTGAAGCTCACGCTGGGCGACCTGAAATCATTGCCCGCTGTCGAGCAGATGCGCACATTGGAGT
This sequence comes from uncultured Ktedonobacterales bacterium, assembly GCA_964402955.1. Classification (GTDB taxonomy): domain Bacteria; phylum Chloroflexota; class DTOL01; order DTOL01; family DAOUCN01; genus CAYOEZ01. Next base: position 13,007 of record CAYOEZ010000056.1, read on the forward strand.
GTATCGGCAACCCGGCCGGCGGCCAATTGATCGGCAACGCCATCTGGAAAGGCGTGCGATTGAGCGATGTGCTCGCGAAGGCCGGGCTGACGTCGGCAGCCGTCGAGATCAAGCTGACCTCAGCCGACGCCTTCTACACAACCATTCCGGTCGCACTGGCAACGCGGCAGGACTCGCTGCTCGTTTACGAAATGAACGGCGTTCCTCTGCCCGACGAGCATGGCGCCCCTCTGCGCTGCCTGTTCCCCGCGCGCTATGGCATGAAACAGCCCAAGTGGATTACGTCCATCGAGGCAACGGTGCAGCCGTCGCTCGGCTACTGGGAACGCCAGGGCTGGTCGAACGATGCGATTGTTCAGGTGAACTCGCAGATACGCACCCCGAGCAGCGGAGAGGTTGTCGCGGCAGAAACATACCGCATATCCGGAACCATCTTCACGAACGAGAGTGGCGTCGCCAAATTGGACGTCAGCACCGACGCTGGAAAGACGTGGAATACCGCCCGCCTACTGAGGGGACCCACCCCTTTGGCCTGGAGTGAGTGGAGCTATGACTGGCAACCATCCACGGCGGGCGACGCCACTATCATTGCCCGCGCCACCGACAATGACGGCAACCAACAACCCCTCGTCACCGAGCGCTTCATGTCGCCCGACGGGAATATCGAGGGCGTCTCCACCGCCCACCGCATTTCTATCTCCGTGCGCAAATAGCGTGCGGACGCAGGTTAGATCTGCTCAACTTGCAGCGTCCCCTCACCGAGGATGGCGGTGAGATCAGCGGCGAGCCCCTGGCAATAGTGGGTGGTCATCGTTGCGTTCATCTTGTAGCGCGCCAGCGCACTCTGCAGCCACACACTGATGCGATCGTCGCCGGGATAGCGCATCAGCGCCTCTCTGACCGCCTGCACGCGCTTCAACCCCGACTCTTCGTCGGTGTAGGGCACGACAATGCGCACATGATGGTGAATGGGCTCGTCGACTCTTGGTCTCTTCCTCTTGCCGTTGCCAGCGCCGTGTCCGTTCCCGCCGCCGTTACCACTTGAACGCGCCGGCTGTTCGGGGGCTGGCGTGCGCCGCGCATAGCCGTTGCTGGCGCCATTGCCGTTCCCGACAGGGTCAGGCGACGGATCGTTCCAGACATCCATCGACTCAGCGCTGCTCGATGACACGTTCTGGACGCTGCCATCCTCGACGAACGCCTGCGCGCTATCGCAGATGATCGACACCTTCTCCTCGCGCACGTCCACCTTGCCGCGCACGATGACGATGCGATCCATCTCCCAGAGCTCTTCAGTCTCCTTGAAGGTGCGGGGGAACACAGTGATCTCGATGCTTCCCGCCATATCCTCCACGGTCACAAAGGCCATCGGGTCGCCCTTCTTGGTGGTGATGCGGCGCAGCGCGGAAATCATACCCGCCACAATAACCTTCTGGTTGGCCATGTCCTGATCAATCTGGCCGCACAGGACGGTGACAGTGTCCTTCAGCATCAACACCGCCCGCTGCAAAGGGTGCTCCGACAGGTACGCGCCCACAAGCTCTTTCTCCCAGGCCAGCTTCTCTTTGCTGTCGACGTCGGGCATGTCCGGGAGAACGATGAAATTCGGACGCTGCTCAGCGCTCATCATGTCGAAGAGGCTGGCCTGTCCCGCCCCGGCAGCCCTCTGCGCCGAACCGACGACGCCCATGAGTCGATCGAGCACAGCCAACATCTGCGAGCGCCGCGCCAACCCATCGAAAGCGCCGGCTTTGATCAGGTTTTCCATCACGCGCCGGTTGGCAGCCTGCACATTAACCCGCGCGCAGAAGTCGTCAATATCCTTGAAGGGGCCGGCCTGCTCACGGGCAACGATGATCTCGGCAACCGGCCCTTCGCCAACGTTCTTGATCGCGGCAAGACCGAAACGGATCGCCGCCTTCTCACCCAGCCCCTCAACGGAGAAATTGACGCTGCTGCGGTTGATGTCGGGCGGCAAGACGGAAATGCCCAGGCGGCGCGCTTCGGCGACGGCGGTCGCTACCTTCTCCACATTGCCCAACGCACTGTAAAGAACGGCGCACATGTATTCGGCCGAATAGTTCGCTTTCAGGTATGCCGTCTGGTAGGCGAGCATGGCGTAACACGCAGCATGGGCGGCATTGAAGGCGTAGCCGGCAAAGGGTTGGATAAGATCGAAAATGCTGCGCGCAACGTCGGCGGAGATGCCGTTCTTGATTGCGCCCTCGACAAAGTGCTCCTCTTCCTGGGCCATCTCCTCTTTGTGCTTCTTACCCATGGCCCGGCGCAAAATGTCGGCTGCGCCCAGCGAGTAGCCGGAAATGGCCCGCGCAATGTACAGCACCTGGTCCTGGTAGACGATAACGCCATGCGTCGGCTTGAGTATTGGCTCCAACACCGCGTGGGGATAGGTGACGGGTATTTCCTTGTGCTTGGCCTTGATGTACCTGGGTATCTCGCTCATCGGGCCAGGGCGATAGAGCGCTACCATAGCCGACAGGTCCTGCACCGTCGTGGGCTTCAGTTCCTGGATGTAGCGGCGCATGCCGCTGCCTTCCAATTGGAACACACTGGTCGTCTCGCCCTGTCCCAGCATCTCGAACGTCCTGGCGTCATCGAGCGGCAAGTTGCGCACATCGATGGTCTTGCCACGCGTCTGCTCGATGATGTCAACCGTCTTGCCCAGGATGGTGAGGTTCGCCAGTCCCAAGAAGTCCATCTTCAGCAGGCCGATCTGCTCCAGGCCTTCCGCCGCATACTGGGTCATCACGCCTTCTTCACCCTGGCGTGCAGCATCGGCCTTCGCCACTTTCTGCAAGGGCACGTGATCAGTCAGCGGATCTTTGGAAATAACCACTCCAGCGGCATGGGTGGATGCGTGGCGGGAGATACCTTCCAGCCTGCGCGCTTTGTCCACCAGCACCTGGGTGGCCTCGCTGCTGTCGTACTCCTGCTTGAGCAGCGGGTTGTCGATCATCGCTCGCTCCAGCGTGATGCCCACGGGCAGCGGCGGAACCATCTTGGCTACCCGATCGACCTCATTGATAGGGTAGCCCAGCACACGCCCCACATCGCGCAGCGCTGCCTTTGCCCCCATGGTTCCGAACGTAATGATCTGCGCCACGCGATCACGGCCGTAACGACTTGCCACATATTCGATGATCTCGCCACGACGGTCATCGGCGAAGTCCATGTCGATATCGGGCATGTTCTTACGCTCGGTGTTGAGGAAGCGCTCAAAGGCCAGGTTCCAGGCCAGCGGATCAAGGTCTGTGATCCCCAGACAATAGCAGACAATGCTGCCCGCTGCCGAGCCGCGGATGCCGAAATAGATGTTGTGCGAACGGGCATAGTCGACGAAATCGGCCACGATCATCATGTAGAGTGCGAAACCTGTCTGCTTGATGACGGTCAACTCGTAGTTCAGGCGATCTTCGGCCTCCCTGGTCATCGGCGAATAAAGGCGAGGGAGCGCGTCCCAGCAGGTTTTGGTCAGGTAGTCATCCGGGTCGACCCCATCGGGCACAACCACGGTTGGGAGGTATAGGCGGTTGAAGTCGAGGTTCAGGTTACAGGCGCCGGCAATCAGGCGCGTGTTGCGCAGCGCGTCGGGCAGTTCTGGAAAGAGCGCGGCCATGTCGTCGCCCGACTTGAAGTAAAAAGAATCGCCCTGCATGCGGAAGCGCTTGGCGTCATCGATCGTCGTGTTGGTCGAAATGCACTCCAGAATGTCCTGAATCTCGGCGTCTTCAGGCGCAAGGTAGTGGACGTCGTTGGTCGCCACCAGGGGCAGATCGAGTTCCTTGCCGAGCTGGACCATCTGCGCCGTCAGCCCGGCCATCTCAGCCAGGCCGTGTTCCTGGATCTCCAGATAGAAGCGACCAGGGAAGAGGTCTTTGTAGAAGGCTGCCGCCTTTCTGGCGGCGTCGGGATTGGAGTTGCGGAACTGCCGATTGACTTCGCCGGACGGGCAACCGGAGAGCACAATGAGGCCTGCGCCATATTGGGATAGAAGTTCCTTGTCGATACGCGGCTTGTAGTAGTAACCATTGAGATGCGCTTCAGTCGTCAGCTTGAGCAGATTGCCATAGCCGGTGCGATCCATCGCCAGCAAAGTCAGGTGGTGTGCACTCCCATCCTGGCGACCTTCACGATCCTGGCGCGTGCGCGGCGCGACGTACGCTTCCAGCCCGAGAATCGGCTTTACGCCTGCATTCTTGGCCTTGGTGTAGAACTCAAGCGCGCCGTACATAACGCCGTGATCGGTCAGCGCAACACTGTCCATGCCCATTGCCTGAGCCGTGGCGACGAGAGCGTCGAGGCGCGTCATACCATCGAGCAGGCTGTATTCAGAGTGTACGTGAAGATGGGTAAAATCGGTCATGGGGGATCTCCTGGATAAGGGCTACCCGTGGCTCACCTTTGATTATACCACATGCGGTTGGCATCGTGTAGATTCTTTGCGCTTGCCCTCTTGCATTTTTCGTCTGTCTGTGATATATTACGGTTGAACTTAACTTACAGCCACATCAGATTGATGGCTGGTCAAAGGGGAACCCTAATGACGTCTCACGTGAAATTTGCAGTCGTTGTTTCCGTCCTGACCCTGATCGTCGTCGCCTGCGGAGCTGCACCGACCGCGACCCCAACCACCGCACCCAGGGCAGTGCCAACAGCCACTCCCGCCCTCGTGTCCCAGCCAACCGTCGCTCCCACGGCGACGGCAATGATCGCTGCCACAGCGACGAAGGCGCCGGCTGCCGCGCCGACGGCGACTCTGGCGCCGGTTGCGACCAGGCCGCCAGCAGCGACGCAGGCCACAGAACAGGCTCCGGCAGGCAATACTCCCGACGTGATTGCCAACGCACAGCGCGCCGTCCTTAAGCAGAAGGCCTTCCGCTCTCGTATCAAGATCACGAGCGAGACAGGCACAGTGACTGATATGATCGGCGAATATGTCCTGCCAGACCGCGTTCATATGACAATCAGCGGCATTGAGACAATTGCGATCAAGAATATTGGCTTCTGGCGGAAGGAGGCCGGCGGACAGTGGCAGAGCATGCCCGCAGCCATGGCAGCGAGCGACGCCATCTTCGCCGCGCTTGACCCGAAGCAGGTCGATACTCTTGTCCAGGGCATCGTTATCAGCTCGTTCAAGTCGGTCGGCGTCGAACTGCTCGACGGCAAACCGATGCGAACATATGAGTATTCCGCTACCGCCAACCTTTCCGGTTTGACCATCGACTCCACAAACAAGATCTGGATTGGCGTCGCTGACGGGCTTCCCTACAGAGTTGACACAAACAGTACTATGTCTGGCGCTCTTGCCAGCAAATCTCAGACCACGAATCTGTACGAATATGACAACACGATTAAGATTGACGCTCCCATGTAGCTTGCTCAGGCGCCCCGGCAGCGGATCATCAACTGCCGGGGCACGTCATGTGGCACGAGAAGCAATCCAGCACAAGCAACATTGCGGATCATCCGCTGAGCAGACGTTGTGCTACCTGTCGATGGCGCCAATACAGATGGCCCGAAGCGCACACCGCAATGCGTGACGGAGTAGCCGGTTAGCCCCAATCACGTCTGGCGACTCAGGCACACAATTGCCTATTTTCCTTGTATATGCTATCATCATGCCTGCCTGCATCACCGGCACGACACAACCACGACATAGAAGGCGAGGTTCGTCCTCTGGGAGAGAAAGCCACCATGACGTGTGAGCAGGTCGCTGAACAACTCGATATGTACGCGCTGGGAGACCTCGACGCCGACAAAGAAGCGGACATCGCCCGCCATATTGCGACGTGTGCACACTGCCAACTAGCACTCGATCACGCCCGCCGTACAGCCGACGTGATTGCTCTTGTAACAGAGTCACCACGGCCGTCAGCAGCATGGAAGCGGCGCATTTGGAGCGCTGACCAACCAGTTCCCCCGCTGACTCACCCGAGAGAACCCTTGCAGGCAATGCGTTTGCCCGCGATACTTGAGGTGAGTCCTGCAGCTCTGACCATCATCATGGTCCTGCTCGTTGCCATCGGGGTGGCGTGGGGAGTGATCCAGGTCAGGGACCGTCCGGACGAGGACCGAGGGACAGCGGCTACGCTGCAGGCGCAGTTGGAAGATCGCGACACGCTCGTCTCACTCGTGACAGACCGCTCGGTAGTTGAGTACGCAATATCGGCAGCAGGCAAGGACGTTGCCGCCGTTGCGCGCTTCTACGCCAATCCGCAATCACACCAGGGTGGGCTTGTGGTGTGGAACCTGCCCGGCTTGCCAGCCGGCAAGCTGTATCAGGTCTGGCTCATCGATGCCGCCGGCGCAAACACGAGTGGAGGCGCATTCCGAGTAGGGCAAGATGGCTCAGGCTCACTTGTTGTGCGTAGCAGTCTGCCGTTGGGGTCATACCGATCGCTTGACGTGACCATCGAGCCGGCCGGGGGCAGCCGCAAACCAAGCGGGCCACGCGTGCTAACTGGAGCATTCTGAGTTCTGTCAATAGCGCCAGAGGCCGCCCGCATTGCACTGCACGTGTCCACGGCCGCCCCATGTAGTCAAAAATAAGACGGAGGTAGTACATGAACAGATCGTCTTTTCGCCGCACCATGCCATTGTCGCTGGCCATTATTGCAATTCTGATTGTGATGGTCGCTGCCTGTGGAGCGACGCCAACGCCAACGGCAGTACCGCCGACAGCAACCAAGGCTTCAGTGCCTGCTCCTGCGGCGACAACTGCCCCTGCTCCTGCAGCGGCAACAACGCCCGCACAGGCCGCTCCAACCGCGACAAAGGCTGCAGCAGCGCCAGCGGCCAGCACAGTCAGCTTCGCCAAGGACGTCCAGCCCATTTTCCAGAAGAATTGCACAAAGTGCCATGGCGGCAGCAGCCCGCGCGCCGGCCTCAGTCTGGAAAGCTACGCTTCAATCACGAAGGGCAGTTCCAACGGTTCCGTCGTCACGGCTGGCAGTCCAGACAAGAGCCCGGTCTACAATCTCGTCAAGGCTGGAATCATGCCGTTTGGCGGCACGAAGCTCGCCGATGCCGATGCCCAGAAGATCTACGACTGGATTCACGCGGGCGCACTGAACAACTAACACAGGGGAAACAACAAGCATAAACGTCCGAAGCTATTATGGCTTCGGACGTTTTTTTCGAGGTCTTACGGGGGCCAGCGGGTGAAGTCCCTGGCTGCCTGGGCCATTGCGCTGTCGAGCTCTGGCAGGAGCAGCCAGGCGGTGGCCATGCCAAAGAGGCCGCCCGTGACCGTCCGCAACAGCCATGTACTCTCACGCAGTCCGGTAAGCTGCGTGAGTCCATCCACGGCGACCGGCAGAAGCAGAATGGCATACATGGGTAGAGGCAGACGAGGGAGGCGCCGTCTGACCAGGGCGAAGGCAAGCCCGGACAGGAGCATCAGCGTGTACGACGCCAGATCACGCTGGCAATAGGCAACTTTGTACCCTGTTTCTGGCGAGCCGGTGAACACGGCCAGAGGGCGAAGCGGCGTCAGCGCCTCGAGCTCAGCCTTGCTATAGATCAGATGTGGCCCACCGATAAAGTAGGAACGGGCCGGTTCCTGATGGCACACCATGCGGTACACAGTGTAGATCGCTGCGGATGGCCCGCTGTAGCCGCGGGCCATGAGCAGCGGCGCCAGCAGGGGCAGGGCAATGAACACTACCAGCAACGCATTGGCGATCATCAGCCAGTGCTTCGTTGCCACGGCTGCTGCGTGCAGAATCGACCGCTCCAGCCGTCTGTCCCAGCCTGTCGTTCCGCCTGACGTGCTCCCGTCTGCCATGTCCTTAGTCCTTATTAATGCATCATGAAATCAGCACAAGAGCGGCTGCTTCTGCGCCATCTGAACAGGAAAAGCCCCGCCAGGGTGACGAGGCTTTTCGTGGCACAATCTCCCCATAGCACGCACGGGCTAAAGCCCGGGCGCACCCATGCTCTTCTTCAGCATGTTGGCTGACCACAAAGGAACGACGACCTGAATCACCAGCGGTACCGGGATGCAAATCAGTCCGATGACCGTTGCGAAGACGATGGTCCAGAGACACATGCTCAAGACCAGGTAGAGCAGCCAGATAACCAGGCGCGTGACGCCTTCCTGCGTTCGTCCCACGTAGATGTAGCCCAGCCCGAGAAACCCGAAGAACCCGCCGACAAGCTCGATCAGGAACGCCGTACTGGGATCCTTGGCCAGCGTCATCTGTGGCTGTGGCTGCGCATGGGCTTGCGCCAGACAATCGCGACACTGGATCTTGCCGCCAACGTCAATCGCGCACGCTTCACAGACCGCTTTGCCACACGTTGTGCATGCGCCAACCGCCTCCGCCTCGGGATGCTTGTAGCATTGCATGTCACACCTCCTGGTATTCGCCTGAGACTCGTAAACACCGGATGAGGTCAAGGCCACCAAGCCCAGTTGATATGGCGTCGCGCCCGCGAGCAGCCAGGCAGGACGCCCCTGCGTGACAAGAGGGAAAACGCAAGACATGTGCTTCTACGATTATAGCATCTCTGCTGGCGCTTGGCAAATGAAACTAACGATGTAACTGCTCCGGCTATGGTGCGGACGTAGGGGCGCTGCTTGCTGCGCCTGTTTGTTTTGACTCAATGGCGGGTCTGGCGCAGCAAGCAGCGCCCCTACGTCGTTAGCATCTATCACGAGATACTGGTGAACCGATACCTAGCGATCAGCTATGAGCATGTAGAAATCGCCCCTGCGCTGCCAATTGAACGCCGCCAGCAGCGAGCTATCCTGGTCGGGCAGAAAGACGGAGCGTGTGCGGCGCGCCGCCTGCACTAACGCCGGCGCATACTCTGCCGGGACATCGTTGTCCCCTGCCTCCGCCAGGTCCGGCGCTCGGCTGCGTATTTGCTTCCGATACCACAGGAACTGCGTCAGATCACGGTCGACCACGACCAGATCAGCGCGGCCGGCCGCGGCCTGCGCATACCAGAGCGCAAATGTGTGTTCATCGCTCGCCGTGATGACCAACGCGTGCTCCGGCAACGACGCCACAGCCCGCTCTACGTAACTGCTGGCCGTGCTGTCTCGGCTCACATCCATGGCCTGCCAGTTGCGGGCCAGTTGAGCGGCGGGCAGGAGCAGCAGAGCCGCACCCGCCAGCAGCGGCGCAGCGCCCTGCCACGCGCCGGCCACGCCGAACCTCTCGACCCACGATCTGACCATGCGTAGGGTCACGAGCAGGCCATGCCCTAACCAGAGCACAGCCGCCACATAGACCGGCATCAGGTAAACGTAAGAATCCTCGCTGCGATAGCCCAGCGCGTAGACGCTGTACAGGAGAACAACCGACAGCAGCGCCCACGCCAGGCGACGTGTCTGCTGCTCCTTCTCGCCTGCCGCCAGCATGTCCCACAGGCCAAGCAGGATCAGCGCCGTGCCCGGCCAGCCAAACTGCTGTAAGAGTAGCCCGGCCCAGGCCGACAGCCTCCCGGGCAACTCGCCGGGCGAGACAGCAAACATATAGATACGATAGGGCACGCCCGTTATCATCCACAGGAAGCGGTCGAGCGTACGCGGGTCGCCCCAATTGAGGAGCGGATTGGCAGCGGCGCGCAGCGGGAGATAGAGATAGGCAGCCAGACCGACCAGCAGACAAAGCAGATCCGTAGCCCATCCCCGCCATTTAGCGGAAGACACAAGCGGGGACGCGCTTGCCCTGGAGGGCGCCGCGCGGTTCACCAGGATGAGCAACGCCGGCGCCAGCAGCGCCAGTGACAGGTGGTTGCCCAGCCCCAGGCCAAGTCCCAGCCAGACCAGACGCCTGCGCCCGGAGAGCGCCAGCAGCAACAGTGCAGCCACAAAGAGCGCGTTGAGCGCGTAGACCTCGGTAATCAGCGCCTGCGACCAGAACAGCGGCGAGAAGGCAAGCGCGAGGGCAGCGACCACGGCAG
>CAYOEZ010000057.1:0-22697 GCA_964402955.1 uncultured Ktedonobacterales bacterium
TCCCCCCAGCAAGCAACGCTGTCGCCCCCCACCCCCCAATGCTGGGGGAGCAGCATCATGCATGCACCGCCTGGAGTTCTTCCTCGCTCTTGCGCCGCCAGGCAATGCTCTCCAGGATGCCGACGCAGATGAGGAGCGTCATGAGGGAGCTGCGCCCGTAGCTGATGAAGGGCAGGGGAATACCGGTGACCGGGCTGACGCCGATGTTCATACCGATATTGACGAAGACCTGGAACAGCAGCATGGCGGCCATGCCTCCTGCCAGGAGCCGGCCAAATGTGTCGCGCGCATTGCTGGCAATGGTAAGGATTTGCATGATCAGCACGAGGTAGAGGACGATCAGAATTACGCCCCCGACAAAACCCAGCTCCTCACCAAGCACAGAGAAAATGTAGTCGGTATGCTGGACACGCAAGAAGTGCAACTGGCTCTGCGTGCCGCTGTTGAGGCCACGTCCAAGCAAGCCGCCGGCCCCCACGCTGATGCGCGACTGGATTATGTTGTAGCCAGCGCCCAGCGGGTCGAGTTGCGGATTGAGGAAGATCAGTAGCCGCTCACGCTGATAGCCAGTGAGAACATGTGACCACAGGATGGGAAACCCGGCCACAGCCGTAACGGACATCACGAGCAGATGCCGCCAGCGCGCCCCGGCCAGAAGAACCATTCCCAGCCAGATCGCTCCCAACGTCAGCGCCGTGCCCAGATCGGGCTGGCGTGCGATAATCACCAGCGGAATGGCGACCTGCACCAGGGTGACCAGCAAATGGCGGAAATGATCGAGTGTGTTTTCGTGGTCGGCAAGGTAGCGCGCCATTGCAATGGGCACAAGCAGCTTGGCCAACTCCGATGGTTGCAGATCAAAGACTCCCAAATCGATCCAGCGCTGCGAGCCGCCCGAGCTCTTGCCGATGAAGGTCACAAGGACGAGCAGCGCAATTGCGAGCAGATAGAAGGGATTGGTCAACGCCTCGATCAGGAGCAACACGAATCCCCTGATACTGAAGCCATGTTCTTCGCGCTCGACCTTGGAGTATTGCTCGTGATGCAGCGCCAGCCCCAGGCCAGCCGGTTCGCGGTGTTGTCTTGTAATCGGTGAGAGGACGGCCAAAGGGTGGTAGCCGAGCGCCTCATAATCGATAGCGGCCAGAACAACAATCAAGACCAGACCGATGAGCGCAACCAGCGCCTGACGAGAAGCAGGCGTGCTCAGCGAGCCAGCGCCCTCATTGGCCGACAGGCTCGTCGCACTATAGATGATGGCCAGGCCAAATCCGATCAGAGCCAGGACGGTCAGCAGGAGCACAAAGTCGAACCGTAGCCAGGATGATTTCATGAACTCAGACGCCCTTCTTCACATTCGAGCCAATTGACTTGCGCTTCACCGAGATTGTCGTGACCACCTGGCTGCTACGCTGCCCACGCTGGACGTCCAGGACGAAGCTATCTTGATCCACATCAAAGTAGCGCGCCAGTACCTGCAGCATGTCATGCTTCAGGTTGTCAATCGTCTCCGCAGTCACATTGAGCCGATTGTGCACGAGCACGAGCCGCAGCCGGTCCTTGGCGACATTGCCGCTTCCCACCGTCGGCGGCTTGAACCACTGACGAAAGATACTCATAGCCTTAACCTCCGCCTGGCGCTCAATTTGACAATGTCACATTCGGCACGCTGAGTCTCTTGATCGCCGTTAGGGTGCCATCTGTGTAGGTCGGCGGTCTCTTCCGCGCCAAATGGAGTTATCCGGCCGACACGCCCGGCACAATCAAGCCAATCGACAGTCACAAGTTACTAACGGAATAAGTAAAGCAGTCTCTGCACAATATTCTGCGATCCCTTACTCGTCGCATAGGGAACATCTTCTCCCAGCAAGCGACGTGCAGCGTCTTGAAACGCCTGGCCCGCCACCGACTTCGGAGCGAGCACCACCGGCTCGCCGCGATTCGTCGAGACAATGACACCCTCGTCCTCCGGGATGATGCCCAGCAGAGGAATTCCGAGCAACTCCAACACGTCGGGAGCATCCATCATGTCTTTGCGCCTCACCATGTTCACGCGCAGGCGGTTTATGATGACTTGCGGCGCCGGCTTCTTCTCGCGCTCGACAATGCCAATAACCCGATCCGCGTCCTGCACAGCCGAAACCTCTGGCGTGGTCACGATCACAACCTTGTCGGCTGGCGCCAGGGCGCTGTGGAAGCCGTGCTCGATGCCGGCCGGTGAATCGATCAAGATAAAATCGAATTCGGGACGCAACTCCTGACAGATGCGTATCATGTCCTGCGCATTGACCGCCGACTTGTCGCGCGTTTGCGATGCCGGTAGCAGATACAGTGCCGACAACCGTTTGTCCTTAATGAGCGCCTGGCGCAAGAGGCAACGGCCTTCGACAACCGACACGAGATCATAGACAATCCGATTCTCCAGTCCCAGAACAACATCAAGATTGCGCAGACCGATATCCGTATCGATTGCAACAACACGCTTGCCCAGATAGGCCAGCGCAGCCGCCAGATTGGCCGTTGTCGTTGTTTTTCCCACGCCCCCCTTGCCAGATGTGACGGTAATGATCGTTGCTGGCATCATGTACTCCTTAAGGTCATTTGGCGCCGCACAGGCACGTCCCCCCGCTCACCCTCTACCAGAACGATTGACTGTCAGCAATGCAATCAGCCACCCAGAGACAACCGCCGCCACCACGATCGCCCCAACATAAACCGGCGACCACGATACCGGGAATACGCGCACCGCCGCGGCCAACCCGATCGCCTCGAGAGCATAGACGAGCGCCAGCAACAGCAGCGTGCGCAGGCTAAGGTTGACGGGACGCTTCATGCGCATCCCCTCGTCAACCACAACATTCCCACCTTTGATTGAAGCAATCTCCGGGCCGTCCAGGAGACGCGTGCGGTCGCCCGGTGAGCGCGCAATGTGTCCGGCCAGGCGCAATTGCGTGGGCGCCAGATGCAGAGCGCACACAGACGCCGTTTCATCGCCCGACGCGCCCGCATGAACCATGCCACGCAAGCTGCCCCAGACGACCACGTCGCCTTCGGCAACAATTTCCGCGCCTGCATTCACATCGCCCATAACCACAACGGACCCAGGATAGCGCACCACCTGACCCGAGCGCAATGTGCGCCGGATGAACATGCCCTCGCTGTTGCCTTCGGCGTCCTTCCTCATGCGCCGCCGCTCGGCCACAGTCATTTCGTGCCGGCTCTCCGTGACCAGCGGAATGCCCAGCGAACGCGCCGCACTGCGGCTTTCTTCGTCCGCAGCCAGGGCAGCCGCTAGAGTGAGGCTCTTCCGCTGTAACTCGGATTCCAGGCGACTCCACTCCTCGCGCGTTACGACCCGCTCGCCGACATCCAGCGCCACCTTGGCGCCCTGGAAAAAGGCGTCGGTCGCTCCAAGCCGCGACGCAAGCTGGACGATAGCCTCGTCGAGAGTCGCCGAGTCGTCCAGGACGATCTGCAAGCCCGTCTTGGTGCCCTTGATAGAGATAGCGCTATGTGGTGTACTCATCTGCGTGTAATGATTGATTCCTCACCCAACCCTTACGTTCGTTTGCATGCGGATCACGCCGGAGCAGAGTCATCACGTTCCTTGAGCAGCGGAGGCAACTCAGGCTGCCGGAACAGATACTGATAAATGTGCGCTGCCACTGGCACGGCATAGTCGGCGCCATTGTGGCCGCCTTCGATGAAAACGGCCAGGGCGACTTGCGGATTGTTCTCGGGCGCATAGGAAAGGAACCAGGCGTGGGCCGGTCGCTCGCCTTTTTCGTTCAACTGGCCATATTCTGCCGTCCCCGTCTTGCCGACCACAGCCAGCCCGGGGAAATTGGTATAGACAGACGTGCCGCGCGTCACCGCCGCGCGCATTCCCTCGCGCAACAACTCCAGGTTGCCCGCCGAGAGCGTGACATGACCAATGACTTCTTTGTTGAACGAGCGCACCACCTTGCCGTCAGCATCGACGACCTGATAGACCAGTTGTGGGCGATATAGCGTGCCGCCGCTGGCCACAGCCGCCACGCTGTTGGCCATCTGCAACGGAGTCGTTAGCAGATAGCCTTGCCCGATCGACAGGTTGTACGTATCACCCGTCAGCCACGGTTCGCCGCGTGTGTTCCAGGCTTGCCGTAGCTTCCAGGCGTTGTTTGGCACCACTCCCGCAGCCTCACCCGGCAGATCGATGCCGGTTTCCTTGCCCAGCCCATACTCGCGCATGTACTTGTTGAGCCGGTTAATACCCAACCCTGAGAACGACTCGTAGCCGCCGCCAATATGGTAGAAGTAGACATCGCAGGAGTTGGCCAGCGCATCGATGATGTTCTGATAGCCGTGACCCGTCTTGACGTAGCAGGGAAAGATGTATTTGACAAGCGGATTGTACTGGTCGTCCACAGTGATCTTGCCCGTGCAGTTGATGCGCGTCTCCCACGTCATGACGCCATCCTGCAAGCCTCCCGTCGCCGTGACGATCTTGAAGATCGAGCCAGGCGGGTACATGCCGCCAATGGCGCGGTTAAAGAGAGGCCGATTGGGATCGGCGAGCAACCGATTCCAATCGTCGTCACTGATGGCCGATGCAAACAGATTGTTGTCGTAGGACGGAAGCGAGATAAGCGCCAGCACCTCGCCGGTCTGGGGGTTCAACGCCACCACCGCGCCCGACGCAGCCTTGGCCTTGATCATTCCCTCTTGCAGGGCGCGCGTCGCCTGTCGTTGCAGCTCCAGGTCAATGGTCAGGATCAGGCTGTGCCCGGGCTGTTCCAGGGAGAGCTGCGCCAATGTGCGCGCTTCGCGGCCGGCGGCGTCCACTTCCACCACCTTCTCGCCCTTGCGCCCGCGCAGCTCATCGTCGAAGACGTTCTCCACCCCCATGCGGCCAACCATGTCGTTAATGCTGGCTGTGCGGTCCGTGTCTTTCTTCTTGGCGTACTCCTCTGCGGAGATTTTGCCGATGTAGCCGACAATCGGTGACAGCAGCGGCCCTTCGATGTATTCTCGAATGGGCACGATATCAACCGCCACGCCGGGCAGATCGAGCCTTGCTTCTTCGATCATGAGCGCGACATCGCGATCAACGTTGGTCTTGATCAGCACGGGCGTGAAGGGGTTGGCGCGGCCGCGCTCCACCTTGGCCAGAACATCGCGTTTCTCCATCTGCAAGAGCCTGGCAAGACGGGTCAGGATCATGTCCTCGGACTGTGCAGAAGCGCCGCTGCTGACGAGCTGGGCAGAACTCTGCTGCACGGTAGCGGTCGAAGGGAGATCGGCGGGGAGAACTGACACGCTGAAGCTCGGGATGTTGCGCACGAGCAGCTTGCCGGTGCGGTCGTAGATGACACCGCGCAGTGTCTGGGTGAAGAACTTGCGAATGCGGTTTTGCTCTGCCTGTCCCGCGTAGCGCGAGCCTTCGATGATCTGGAGGCGAAAGAGCTGGCCCACCAGAATGAGGAAGAAGTTGACGACAAGTAGTCTAAAAAGGAAGAGACGCCTGCTCATAGATTCGCCTGGGGACTAAAACTCGGGCCGCAATCCAGCCCGTATCTCAAACAAATGAGAAATCAGCCAGTAGACAAACGGCATCAAGACGGCATTTGCGATGATCGCCGGCGCAACCACACGTACCACGGTCGGATTGATCGCCAGAGGCCAACCGGATATGTGCAGTATGAGGGACATGCCGCCATCATAGGTAATCGTGGCAAGCGCAATGCTCAGGAGAGGAATGAGCAGGCGTGAGCGAAACGGGCTGCGCTGTCCCATGCCGGCGAAAAAACCAATCAGCGTCATCATCAGGGCGTGCGCTCCCAACGGACCGCCAGAGAGCAGCCCCACGCTCAGCCCCCCCAGCATTCCCCACACCATGCCCTCTTCGCTGCCCCGCACCAGTCCCCAAGAGACAACCAGAACAAGCACCAGGTCGGGAATGCCACCGGAAAAACCAAAGACCGGCCACACAGTGCTTTCCAGAATCGTCGCGGCCAACAGGACAAGGAAGACGATGACGGGTCTGATATCGGTCCTCCTAGTAGTTTGCCGGAGAGCCAATGCAGGGGGTTCTTTTCCACCGCAGAGACGCAGAGAGAGCCTGCCCCGCTGTATCGGGCATCGCCGAGAAAAGGGCACAAAAGAGCCAGAAAAACCTCTGCGTCCTCTGCGTCTCTGCGGTCAAACAACACTCCCCGACAGGCCGCTAGCTGCCTACCCTGATGGGATCGAAACTGCGAATCACGAACACGATGTTGAGACGCGCCAGGTCAATGAGTGGCGTCACCGTGCCTGTCTGAAACGTCGCCTGATCCTTGGACTGCACATCCGTCACGACGCCAACGGCCAGCGAGCGAGGGAAAGCCCCCCCCAGTCCCGACGTCAGCAGAACGACGCCCGGCGCAATGCGTTCGCCCTGGCGCACGTACTTCACCATCATGCTGCCGCGCCCCTGACCGACGAGCAACCCTTCTGCCTGCGTTCCCTGTGCGACGACGTTGACAGCGCTGGACCAATCGCTGATGAGCAAGACCCGCGCGTAGTTGGGGCCGGCTTCGATGACTCGACCAACCAGCCCCTGCACGACCAATTGCTCGCTGCTGTCGGTCGAGCCACTCTGCCCACTGGGAACGGCAACGCGGCCAGCGGCGACAACGACCTTGCCCTCACGCATCCCATCGCGCGTGCCCTTGTCGATCATCAGTGTCTGGACGAAATTATCAGGGTCGCGACCAATGACCTGCGCCGGCAGGAGATCATACGTAGGATTGGCCTGACTGAAGCCGAGCTGATCGCGTAACGAGCGATTCTCATTCTCCGCTTCCTTCAGGCCAATCACGAGTGAGCGCAGCCGAGCGACCTGAGCTTGCAACTCGGCATTCTCCCGGCGTAGCCGCTGCACGTCGCCAAGCCCAGGCGGGATATTGCGCAATCCTTGCACAAGCCGATTCGTGCCCTGCTGAAGAGGGGCGATGAATTGGAGGACAAATCGCTCAGCAGATGCAAGGTAGCCCAGTTGGTGTAGGCCGATGAGGCTCAGGCTCAGAACCAGCAGAACAAAGAGCGAAAACAGAGGGCGCGTGCGCAGGATTGTCATGACCCCTACCGGATGTGGCATCACGGCGCCTGTGCAGCGCACAGCGAGGAAAACAGCAGCGATCTCTTTCGTGCGCGAGCACGAGCGCCATCGCCCAGGGTGCAGCCAGAGCAGATGGTCCAGGCCCACCCCGTAGCAGCGACAACGATAGATCGCGAGCGACTCTCTGGCTAGCGCAGAGGGCGCGTATGATCAGAAACCAGAACCTTGCGCAGTGTCTCCATCTCTTCCAGGACTTTGCCCGCGCCGCGCACCACACAGGTCATGGGATCTTCAGCCACATACACTGTCATCTTGGTCTCATAAGCCAGGCGCTGGTCGATACCTGCGAGCTGAGAACCTCCGCCCGCAAGACAAATGCCATGTTCCATGAGATCGGTGATCAACTCAGGCGGCGTCTCTTCGAGTGTTGTTTTGACCGCCTCAACGATAATACTGACAGGCCCGGAAATCGCCTCACGGATTTCAACGGTCGATACCTCGACTGCCCTGGGCAATCCCGTCACCAGATCGCGCCCACGCAACGTGACCTTCTTCTCCTCAGGCAGAGGGAAGGCGCTGCCGGCCTCTATCTTTACGTTCTCAGCCGTCCGCTCGCCAATCAACAGGTTGTAGCGCTGGCGGGCGAAGGAGATGATCTCCTGATCCAGCTCATCACCGGCGACGCGAATAGAACGATTAACGACCATGTCGCCCAGAGAAATGACGGCCATCTCTGTTGTGCCGCCGCCGATGTCAACAATCATGCAGCCGGTCGGCTCAGTGACGGGCAAACCAGCGCCGATAGCCGCCGCCAGTGGCTCTTCGATGAGATAGACCTCACGTGCGCCGGCGTTCATGGCTGCGTCTTGCACTGCGCGTCGCTCCACCTCAGTGACGCCGCTGGGAATGCCAATCACAACCCGAGGACGCGGGATGAGGGCAAATTGCTCGTGCGCCTTGGCGATGTAGTGGCGGAGCATATGCTCTGTGATGTCAAAATCCGAAATGACACCGTCGCGCAGAGGGCGAATCGCCACAATGTTGGCCGGCGTTCGTCCAACCATGCGCTTGGCCTCCGAACCGATGGCCAGCACCTTGCGCGTTTTCTTATCAACTGCCACAACCGACGGCTCTCTGATCACAATTCCACGGTGGCGTACCAGAAGCGACACGTTGGCTGTGCCCAGATCAATACCTATGTCTCTGCTGAAAAGACCCAGCAGAGCATTCAGGGGGTTGAGCACAACACCCTCCACGACGGGTCAGAATAACTCGCACATTACCCTCCCGAATGGCGTTTTGCCATCCGGGAGGGTCAGAGTCGTGCCAGAACTGCCAAAGCTGCTATTGGGCTGCTGCCTTGTCGGCTGTCGCCTCGCCCTCGGCTGCTGGCGCTGCTTCCGCCGTTACTGGAACTGCGGTGGCCGCCACTTCCTCTTCCTTCGCAGGCGCCATGATCTTGACAACCAATGTCTCGGGATTGCTCAGGATCGTGATACCGTGAGGCGCCTTGATAGCGCCCACCAGAATCGACTGGTTGACCTCTGCCAGGACGGAAATGTCAATTGCGATGGACGACACCAGGTCGCCAGGCAGACACTCGATGTCCAGAGTGTCCAGATTCTTGAGCAGCACGCCGCCCAGAGCCAGGCCCGGGGCAACGCCGACCGTCACCAGAGGCACGTGCGTGCGCAGTTTCTCTGTCATGCTGACCTGATACAGGTCGACGTGCAGAAGCTTGCCCGTCGTGGCCCTGCGCTGATAGCTACGGATCAGCACGGGGCGTGCATCGTCATTTCCTGCAACCGCAAGGGTAAGCAGGGCATTCGTCCCGGCGCGGGCCAGCGCTCGTTCAAGAGCAGCTTCTTCTATTTCAAGTGCCAGCGACGACACATTGTGTCCGAAGACGTTGACCGGAATGACGCCGCTGCGACGCATGAAACGCACCTTCTTGCCCAACATGGTGCGCGGCTTTGCGTCGAGTTTGATCCTATCCATGAGACCTCCTGAATCCTATTCACCGGCGCGCAGGCCGGCTAGTGGTACGATGTCGCCGCCAATTGTACCCCATAACAGAGATTCTGTCAATCGCTCTGGCGTAGAAACTGCGCATCCGCGTCTGCCGCTTCCCCGGCCAACTGCGTTCATCCGTCACAGATGTAGACGACAGCACAGACGCGACGCTGTCACCGCAGCCGGCAATTCCAGATATGGCAGAGGTATCGCAGGGCGGGTTTCTTGCCCGCCGTCCAAGCCGATCTGAGCCAGGCGGGCATTGCAGAGCGCTCTTCTCTGCCCTGCTCTCCATCACCAGTTTCCCCACTTGCCAGTATTCGCTGCCAAATCCTCTTGACATTACCGGCTTTCTGTGTTATATCTACGGTAGAGTGGTAGGCGGGTAGAGTGGTAGTACCAATTTGGTAACCGCAGTCAATCTTGCCTCATGTGTCGCTCACAGGAGGGCTCTATGCAACCCACATACCGGCCTGTCTGCCGGCGCAGACTGACCGATGAGGTTGTTGACCAGATCCAGGACCTCATCATCAAAAGCGAACTGCGCGTCGGGGATCCCCTGCCACCTGAGCGTAATCTGGCCCAACGGCTCCAGGTCAGCCGCAATGTTCTGCGTCATGCCGTCGGCATGCTCAGTCAGAAGGGCCTGGTTGAGGTGCGTCCTGGATCAGGCACCTACGTGACGCATCCGTCGGGGTCATTCATTGGCGAGTCATTGCACTTTTTGCTTCAGTTCAATTCCAGCCTTCTACTGGACTTGTTGGAGGCGCGCCTGCTCATTGAAACCGAAACGGCCGCCTTGGCCGCCCAATACGCAGCGCCCGAAAACCTGCAGGCAATGAAGATTGCCCTCGATAGCATGGATCAGTACTGCGCCGATCCTGACCGGTACGTCGAGGCTGATCTAGCTTTCCATACGGAGTTAGCGCATGCGGGTGGCAACCAGGTTCTCTTTCTTCTCCTCATGTCTGTGCGCAGCGCCTTGCGCGAGAACATCCGCCATTTTGCCAGCAATCTGGACGCTATTGTCACATCCACGCGCTACCACCACCACATCTACGAAGCTGTTGCGGCTCATCAGCCTGAAGTCGCTCGCCAAACAATGAGAGACCATTTTGCGTTAATCCTTGAAGGCGAACGCCGGCCTCCCGTATCGTGAGTTGTTCTGCCACCTCCATCGGAGGTTCGAATGCGCATCGGCCTGAATAGCTTTGCCTGCCGTTGGGCAATGGGCTACCTCGATTTCAAGCCGACACACCCCATGACTGCTTTCGATTTTTTGGACAGAGCCAGTGATTTGGGGGTCGACCTGGTGCAAATCGATTCTAACCTGCCCTGGCAAAGCATGGACGCAGCAACACTGCAGCGTCTGCGCCGGCAGGCGGAGCAACGCGGCCTGGTGCTTCAGTTCGGCGCCATTGGCTTGCGGAGCGAACACCTGGCCTGGGCGCTCAAGGTTGCCCATCAGGCCGGCGGACACCTGTTGCGCGTGCACGAAGACCGCAAGCGTTGGCAGCCCTCAGCAGACCAGATCGCGGCGCAGCTAATATCCGTCCTCCCCCTCTTGCGTGAATATGATATCACTGTCGCCGTCGAGAACCACTTCTGGTACGGGGCAGAGGATATTGTCCATATTGTGCAAGCCGTCAATGACCCGCATGTCGGCGTCTCGCTCGACACCGGCAACTGCGTCGCCCGCCTGGAGGGCTGGCGCGACACGGTCAATCGCCTGGCGCCGTACGCCGTCTCGATGCACCTCAAAGACCTGGCAGCGGCGCGACGTGGCGTGGGGTTTTACATCGCCGGCTGTCCATTGGGCGAGGGATCCATTGATCTACGCTATGTCATCGAAACCGTGCGTGCTGCCGGTCGCGAGCCCGACGCGGTTCCTGAGCTCTGGATGGACTTCGCGGGCGATGAGGCCACCACGCTGCGGCAAGAGGATGACTGGGTGCGCCGGAGCATCGAATATGTCAGGCGACTCCTTCTATAGTCCAACGCTCGACACTGTCCTTGCTCCTACATGCCCGCCACGACGATCGTGGCGAAATGACGCCTCTACAGGCAGGGGAACACCAAGATGTAGGTCTGATGCTGCATGGCAGGCATAAGCGAAGTCGCCGTGCAAGGCGATGCTGGCGGCACTGGTGAAGCCTGCCTGTACACGAAAGGGATGATGGACAAAGGCGAACGTCTCTGGCGACGCACCTGGAAACTGTGGCCCGTATGGACTTAGGTAGTTTGGAGGAGGTGATCGGCGACAAGAATGAAGCATCATCGGAGCACTGTCAGAGTGTAGGAGGTTTGGAGAACCGAGCGCCACTTAGTGAAGAAAGAAGGAGGATCTTACCATGTCTAGTAACCCAACGTCACGGCGACAGTTCCTGAAGATGTCGGCGGTTGCCATATCGGGCGCTGCTCTGGCCGCCTGCGGGGCGACTCCGACGCCCGCGCCAACTGCGACCCCCGTGAAAGTGATCCAGACCCAAGTCGTGGTCCAGACCCAAGTCGTGGAGAAGGTGATCACTGCTACCCCTGCACCGGTGCCGCTCACGGCGACTCCGGTCCCGACGCCCGCCCCCAAGCCGGCGGTCGTGATCAAGGTGTGGCACCAGTATTCGGCAGAACCCCTGAAGCAGCAGGCGATGTCCCGCGTCTTCACCGAGTACATGTCCACGCACCCGGGCGTCGTGATCGAACCCCTGTGGTGGGACAAAGTCGCCATGTGGAATTCCTTCCGCGCCGCGATGACGGCCGGTGGGAAGGGCGCCCCGGACATGATCTACGAGGAAACACAGCAGTGTCTCGACTGGTTTGCGGCAGGCTGGCTGGTGAAGGTCGCGGACATGTGGGATCTGAAGAAGTTCGCCGCCGGCGTGGACAAGGACCTTTCGTTCCCCTGGGTGCTTACTTACGAAGGCAACGCTGACATCATACTCTACAACCCGGAGATCTTCGACAAAATCGGCGTCAAGGTGCCCGCTGATTACCAGTTTACGCAGTTAGAGTTCGTGGACGTCGTGAAGAAGGCGCGTGCTGCAGGTTATGCCGGTGTCGCCAATGCCATTGGCAACCGGCCCTATGCCGCTCAATATCTCGTGCGCTACGCCCTCTGCAGCCTCGTCGGCATTGACGACTTCAATGCCTACTTCAATGGCAAGAAAAACTGGGACACACCCGAGGTGCGCAAGGCCATCGACTGGTCCCTGGAGTGCAAGAAAGCAGGCATCTGGCCCGATAACTTCTCGACGATGGGCATAGACGAATTTCACCTCTACTTCCACACGCAGAAGAAGGCTGCCATGCTCCAAATCGGTGTGTGGTACACCGGCCGCGCATTCCAACCCGTGTCTGCCGGCGGCCAGGACCCCAACTTCCATCCTGGCATGCTCAAGTATCCCAAGATGGACGGGGCCAAGGCTCCAAATATGATTACGGGTGGTTTTGGCGGTGGCATCGGTATATCATCGGCCAGCAAGAACGTGGACACATGCCGAGATATTCTGAAGTTCTGGGCGAACAACCCCAAGTTCGGCGCTGTCTGGGCAGCCTTCTCGTTCCAGGCCTCCGCAATCAAGTACACGGCGGCCGACATTCCAGACGACATCAAGACCAATGCAGAGCTGGCGAAGTGGTCATGGTGGAACGATTCCTACAACAAGGTGTATAGCAACTGCGAGGTTGGCCTAACTGGCGCGCCATGCGGTGGCTTCAACGATGCGCTGACAACCGTCATCAACCAGGGCCTGCCGCTAGGTAAGCTAGATACTGACACGGCCATCAAGACACTGAACGCTGCCCTCTGCAAGTAGCAGCGCGAGGGCTACACTGGTCTACTGCGTGGAGCAGGCAGGTCGGTCTGCTCCACGCACACTATCGCCTGGCAGGAAGGTAGGAAGGATGACGATAGCACAGGGTCGGGGGAGACGTAAGGCTGGCACGCGGTCTGGCGCCAGCACCCCATGGGCATCGATTGCCCTGTTCCTCGGGCCGCCGCTGCTGTTCTATATTGTCTTCACGATCTATCCACTCTTAGCCACAATTTGGTACTCGTTCAACAATATGGTCCCTGCGGGCGGCAAGATTGTCACGACATTCGCCGGTTTGGGCAACTACCGGGCTCTGCTCTCAGACTCGATATTTCTCCAAGCTGTGCTCAATACGGCGATCTGGGGTGTGGTGGGGCCGACACTGGAGATGGTGACCGCTCTCGCCCTTGCCATCGTGCTGTACTTCAAGGTGCCGCTGCATCGCTTCTTCCGTACGGCGTGGGTCACTCCTTACCTGGTGTCAGGCGTCGTCGTGGGCATTGTCTTCAGGTGGATCCTTGGCTCCGACTGGGGCCTGCTGAACAACTTCCTACGGGCAGTAGGCCTGAAGGCGCTGGCGCTCGACTGGATGGGACGAACAGACACCGTGTTATGGATGGTCATCCTGGTGCACTGGTGGCACACCTTCGGCTACTCATTCATCCTGCTCCTTGCCGGTCTCACGGCCATTCCAGAAGAACTGCTTGAGGCAGCATACATAGATGGCGCATCCAGGCTGCAAACTTCTTTCCGCATCTTGCTGCCATTGCTGCGGCCCACTGCTGTGACGGTGCTGATTCTTTCATTCATCGGCAAAATGCAGGCCTTCAATGTTGTCTGGGTTTTGTCCAATGGCGGTCCAATGCACGCCTCGGAAACTGTGGCTACGTACGTGCAGAAGCGCGCCTTTGGTTGGTTCTCGCTCGACCTCGGCTACCCGTCTGCCATCGCCGTGGTCTGGTTTGGCGTCGTCGCCATCAGCGTTGGCTTGATCAGCCGCCGCCTGACGCCCCGAGCAGACTAGGCAAGCCAGCAGACTGTGCGGAACCACCTGGCGGCGCCACAGCAATCCATCGGCCAGCTCCGCCTGGAGTGATGGACATAGGGAGGAAACTGATGCAGGCTTCGATCTCACCGCGAAGGCAGGGCGAGCTGCATCCGTGGCGGCAGCGGTTGGCGAAACTGCTGCTCATTCTCGTTCTGCTCGCCTTCACCTTTGTCGTGATGATCCCCTTCCTCTGGATAATCCTGCTGTCTGCGAAAACGACACAGGAGATCCTCATGGATCCCTATCGTCTACCGCAGACGATCCAGTGGCGAAACTACGTCAACCTCTTTACGGATCCGCGGATTCGTTTCTATCGCTATTTCTTCAACAGCGTTTTTGTGGCTGTTTTTGCCTTGCTGCTCGGTACCTTCCTGGCTACTTTGGGAGGGTACGGGTTTGGACGCCCGCGTCTGAGCTTCAGGTTCCGCGGGGCCTTGTTCACCTTCGTGCTTTTCGCCTTGATGTTGCCGCCGCAGATTCTGTACATCCCCCAGTTTGTCATGATGGCTAAGTATGACCTCATCAACACGCGATGGTCTCTGGTTCTGCTCTATGCTGCCACGCAACTGCCGGTGAGCATTTTCTTGATGTCCACCTACTTTTCGCAGTTGCCTGCGGAATTGGAGGACGCAGCGCGCATTGATGGCTGCAGTGATCTTCGAACGTTCTGGCAGGTCATGTTACCTCTCGCTCGTCCTGCCCTTGCCACAGTTCTGATTCTCAACTTCATGAGCTTCTGGAATGAGCTTCTGTTATCGATCACTATGGTAACAAGTCCGGACATGCGCACCCTGCCCGCGGCAATCTACTTCTTCGTTAGCGACAATGCCGGCGACTTTGCCATGGCAGCAACAAGCCTCGTCGTCGCAATGCTGCCAGTTCTGGTCCTCTACGTTCTCATGGCCGAGCGGTTCATTGAAGGACTGACGGCCGGTGCGGTTAAGGGATAAACACACCAAAAGAGTATCTCATGGCCGACGATGGGGGACAATGTGTCGCTTGGCTGAACAAGAAAGGGGTGATGGACCAAAGCGAACGTCTCTGGCAACGCACCTGGATCCTGTGGCCCATTTCGACTTAGGAAGGACAAGGAGAGGGGAAGAAATGAGTAACCGAATGACCAGACGTCAGTTCGTCAGGCTTGCGGGAACCTTGGCGGCCGCGAGCACTCTCGCCGGCTGTGGCGCTACGCCGACGGCCACTGTTGCGCCTGCCGCCAAACCTACTCAGGCGCCGGCGGCCGGCCCGAGTGCCCTCACGGGAACGTTCCGTTTCCACACATCCAACGAGACTGAATCGCGCCGCCCGGCAGTAGAGAAGTTTTTCCAGACAAACTATCCCAACATGAAGCTGGAAATCACGGTCACACCCGGCAACGTCTACTGGGAGAAAGTCCTGGCGCAGATCGCGGCCAGAGATGTTCCGGACATGATCTACATGCACGAATCACGCGCTGTCAGTTTTGCGCAACAGGGCGCATTGCTCCCGCTTGATGACCTGCTCAGCTCGAAGCCGCTGCTTGGCGACCCAGCGCGCTACCCGCTCAACGTCCTGAAGCCGAGTGTGAGCTATAAGGGGAAGATGTATGCATTCCCTGTCGGTTTTGCCGTCGCCATGCTCCGTTACAACAAAACGATGATGGAAAAGGCGGGGGTGGGCATTCCAAACGATCAGTGGCAATGGGATGACTTTCGCAACGCTGCGGCCAAGATGACGAAGGACACCAACAATGACGGCACGCCCGATCAGTGGGGCTGGGTCGGCTGGGTGCCGAGCGTGCCGCAAATGTGGTGGGCTCTCATGAAGAGCTATGGCGCCAGCCACTTCAACGACACCCTCGACCAGAGTGTTATCAACAACGATGCCGGTGTTCAGGTCCTGGACTTCATGCGCTCGATGTGGTGCGGCCCGCTGCGGTCATCTCCCACACCCGCAGTGCTAACCCAGATGCAGTCCGGTACCCTGCGCTTGTTTGAGGGTGGTCTGGCAGCCATGGACTACACTTACTCCGCGAATGTAAACAGCGCGCTCAAGGTGATCGACAACAAATTCGAGATGGGGCTTGAGTTGTACCCGGCCGGCCCCAAGGGTCGCTTCGTCAGAGCAGGCGGCACCAGCTACGCGATCCCTGTCGGCGCCAAATTCCCTGAAGTCGCCTGGGACCTGATGCGCTACCTCACGGGGGATGAGGAGGCCAACAGGCTAGCCGCCGCCTACGAGACCGGCAACCCGCTCATCTATCTGGACTGGGTACTCAAGTACAATGTTCCTGCCGGGCCGCTGCAGGCAGCCATGACGCGCATTATGACAGAAGGGTTCCAGAAGTACGGCACAGTCGTCCAGTATGCGGCGATCGGCGATTACAACACAATCCTCGCCTCCGCCATAGAGAAGATGGCCGCCTGCGAGGCGACGGCCAAGCAGACCGCCGATGCCATCGTCAGCGCTGCCGGCAAGTCGCTCAAGGATCTGAAGTAGTTGCTGCGCCTCCCCGTTGTGTCTGGGCGATGCCACATCGTCCAGACACAACGGACGTCTGGCCAGACCACGAAGCGTTTGCCAGGGCAAAATCCCACCACAACGTTGCTCTCTGGCGGGACAATGCTCGTTGCTGGATGATGGATGGGCAGACGCTTTCATCTAATGGGTACTGCTAAGATGAGCATCGAGGACTCGGAGTCCATCCCCTGTGGAGGTTTCTTATGGCGACAACGACCGGAGTCGCTCCCATGAGCTTTCGCCAGCGGCTACGCCGTATGGGCGGCTTGCGGCGCTCGGACTGGGCCTGGGGGTACGCGTTCATATCCATCAACTTTCTGGGCTTCGCCCTCTTCAGCCTGGGGCCGATTATCGCTTCGTTTGTCATGGCCTTTATGGAATGGCCCTTGCTCAAGCCTGCGCGCTTTGTTGGGTTGCGCAACGTCGAGCGGCTGCTCGATGACGATCTGTTCAGGACGACACTGCTCAACACAGCATACTTTGTCGCTGGCTTCGTGCCATTGGTGACCGTGCTCGCCTTTCTGCTGGCCGTCTTGCTCAACCACAAGCTACCCGGTAGGGCGATTCTGCGCACGGCGTACTTCCTGCCCTCGATGACGCTGGTCGTTTCAGTGGCCATGGTTTGGCAGTGGATACTTGACCCCCACGCCGGTGTGCTGAACTGGCTGTTGCGCGCCATCCACATCATGCCGCCGCAATGGTTGGCTGACAGGCACTGGGCAATGCCGACGCTGATCATCGTCGCCGTCTGGCAAGATGTGGGCTACTATGCCATCATCTATCTTGCTGGACTGCAGGCCATCCCGGCTACCTACTACGAGGCAGCGGAAATTGACGGCGCCAACGGGTGGCAGAAAATGGTCCACATCACTGTGCCGCTTGTAGCGCCAACAACCTTCTTCGTCATTGTCATCAGCTTGATTGCGGGCTGGCAGCTCTTTGCTTTACCGTTGCTCATGACCGGCGGCGGGCCGGCCGATGCCACCCGTTCTTTGCTCCTATACACCTATCAGCAGGCTTTTGGCTCCCTGCGCATGGGCTATGCCGCGCTCATGGCCTGGGTGTTGTTCAGCCTAATCTTCGTCGTCACCGTCATCCAGTGGCGCATCCAGAAGGGAGGAGAGCATGTCCTTTCATCGTAGTGAAACAACAGCACGTAAGGATACGCGCTTGCCTGGCGCGCTGGGCCGCCGGCGGCTGACGGATGTTCTGATGTGGCTACTCCTGGGGAGCATCGGCCTGACGATGATCTTCCCCCTGCTCTGGATGCTCACGACATCGTTCAAGACGGAACCGGAGCTCTATATCTTGCCCCCGCCGCTGCTGCCTGCCAGGATAACGTTCGATGCCTACGTCGAGGCATTCAGGAACATCCCGTACGCCAGAATGCTGTATAACAGCGTTGTCATCGCCGTGTGCGTCACTTTCGGCCGTGTCGTGACGAGCACCTTTGCTGGGTTCGCCTTCGCGCGACTGCAGTTCCCTGGACGCGACAAACTCTTCCTGCTCTACCTGGGCGTGCTGATGGTGCCCTTCCCGGTGACCATGATCCCGCTCTACCTGATTATGCGCAGCCTGGGCTGGGTTGATACGCTGTACGCAGTCATCTTCCCACCCTTCGTCAGCGCCTACAACACATTCCTCTGCCGTCAGTTCATGCTCACCCTGCCATCAGAACTTGAAGACGCGGCGCGCATGGATGGGGCGAGCCCGCCGATCATCTACGCCCGCGTGCTGCTCCCGCTCTGCGGCCCGGTGATCGCTGCTGTCACCATCTTCAGCTTCCTGACCAGTTGGAACTCATTCATCTGGCCACTGGTTGTCCTGAGCAAGCCGGACAACCTGACCCTACCCATTGGCCTGGCCCTGATCGCGACAGCGCGTTCCGGTTATGGGGGCTACACACCATGGAACACACTGATGGCCGCCGCCATGGCATCAACTCTGCCAAGTATCCTGATCTTCCTGCTCGTGCAGCGGCAGTTTGTGCAGGGCATCGCCATGACTGGCATCAAGGGATAATCCCACAAAGGAGACAACAATTGATCAATCGTCGCTCGACCAAAGCACTCAGCATAAGCGGAACCCGGCTTATTCTGGACGGCAAACCGTTCTACTTCCAGGGACTAAGCTTCTTCAACGCTCTCTACAACCCGGCCTTCAATAAGAACGCTGATGAACGGCTGAGTTGGCTCAGCAAATTCAAGGACAACGGCATCAATGCACTGCGTGTCTTCTGCGAATGGAACTTCGTCGTTCCTCTCCGCCCCTACATCGACATGACGGCAGACACCGTCTTGTACACAAATGGCGGCGACATCCGCCAGGAGCACTTCGCTCGCCTCGACGAACTGATCAGAGCTGCCGATCAGCTCGGCATGGTCATCCAGGTCGTGCTTTTCGCGCAGGAGCGCCAACCCTATTTCATGTCGCCAGAGGCGCAGGACCGGGCGGCTCGCCAGATGACGGAGATGCTCAAGCCATACGGCAACATCATTCTACAGATCTGGAACGAGTGCAGTCTGCGGGTGCGCCACTACTACGAGATATGCAAGGCAGCCGATCCAGACCGGATTGTGACGAGTTCACCGGGATTATTCAACGAGAAAGGAGTCCGCTTCGACCGCCTGGGCGACGACGAAGACAACCGCGCCCTCGACATGCTGACGCCGCACACGCTGCGCTCTGACGCTGAGATCTTCTGGTACACTGCGCCCGGGCAGATCGCCTACCTGCTCGATACCTACAGGAAGCCAGTCATCGACGACGAGCCAGCCCGCGACGGGCCGGTGCAGTTTGGAGGGATTCCCGGCGGCACCAAGCCTGAGTGGCACGTCGAGCAGATCAAGCGCGTGCGCGCCCTCGGCGCCTATCACACCTTCCATCATGACATGTTCCAGTACGGATACGGCAACCCGTTGACGTCGCCTAGTGGCATTCCTGATCCCGATTTCAGCCCCATTCACCGCAAGGTGTTCGACTTTCTGCGCGATCACACAACATGGTAGCAAGCGCGGGGATTCAGAGGACGTCGGATAGACCCGTTCTTCCTTCATCCCTCAATCCCCGCCCACCATACGCATCCACACCATAGGAGGAGCGACAATGGCACTCACAGTCCAAGAGATGAGCAGAAGGTACTCTAGGCTGTCCTCGCCCGTGGTCTACGACATCCTGGATAAAATGGGCTATCCGCATCAAGTGCTGTCGAATGAGATTCATCCGCTCGCTGCCAACATGGTCCTGGCCGGCCCTGCCTTCACCCTAAAGGGCGGCGACACCACGGCAGGCGCCCCCAAGGCTGCCATCACTAGCTACCAGGTGTTCCGCGAGCTCTATTCCGGTTGCGTCATCGTCACAGAGATGGGACATCATCGCCAGTCCGCCCCCTGGGGAGAGAACGCCAGCCTGACAGCAAAGATGAAGGGCGCCCGTGGCATCATCATGGACGGATACACGCGGGATGCCAACGCCATCGTTGCGCTCGACTTCTCCTGCTTTGTGCGCGGGCTCACGCCGGTCTTCGCCGAGGGCCGCTATCGCATGGAGGCCATGCAAATCCCCATCACCATGTCTGGACATCTGACTGGAACCGTCCTTGTGCGCCCCGGTGACTTCGTGTTGGCTGATCGTGATGGGATCATTATCGTGCCGCAGGCGTTAGCGGAGGAAGTTCTGCTGGCTGGCGAGAAGCTGGAGGAAATCGAGAAGGAGATTCGAGCCGATCTCGAGAAGGGCCTGGATCGTGAACCCGTGTATAAGGCGCATCCCAAGTTCGCACATGTGCGCAGGCCCGCTGGGGTAAGCCAGGGCGAGGGGACGATCTAGATGGCACAGCGCTACAAGGTCACGTTTGTCTTCCCACCGGAACCGGACATTCAAGCAATTGTCCGGCCGCTGCTTCCCGAGGGCTTCGACATCAGCTTTGTGGATGCGAACAACCCGGCTGAGCTGGGGCAGCAGATTCCCGATACCGACTTCATCATTTGTGCCAATCTAACTCGTCCCCAGATCGCTGCCGCGCGCAGGCTCAGAATCGTGCAGTTGCAGGGCGTCGGCTACGACGGCATTGACCGGGCGGCGCTTACCGAGCGTGGCATCCCCCTCTGTATTACCGTACAGGGAACCGTGGGCGGCGTAGCCGAGCACACCATTCTGATGATTCTCGCCCTCTATAAGCATCTGCTTGAGGCTGACCAGTCGGTGCGACAAGGCCGCTGGCTGAGCAACTCGCTGCGCTTTCGCTGCTATCTGCTTGAGGGCAAGACGTTAGGGCTGCTCGGCCTGGGTCGAATCGGCCGTGAGGTCGTGAAGCGTGCGAGGGGCTTCGATCCGGTCATCGTCTACCATGATGCGGTGCGCCAGCCGCCTGACGTCGAGCAGCGACTGGGCGTCACCTATCTGCCGCTCGACGAGCTGCTGCGTACGTCCGACATCGTCAGCCTGCACGTGCCGCTGACGCCGCAGACCCACAAGTTCATCGGCGCGCGGGAGATCGCCATGATGAAGCCGACGGCTATCGTCATCAACACGGCTCGTGGCAGCGTGGTGGATGAGCCGGCGCTGTACCAGGCGCTCAAGGAGCGCCGCATCATGGGCGCGGGGCTAGACGTCTTTGACCCTGAGCCGCCAAAGCCAGATAACCCGCTGCTGCAACTGGACAACGTGATCGTGACGCCCCACATGGCCACCGGCACCCGCGACTCGATGGCGCAGAAGGCAGCAGCCGCCTTCGAGAACTTCCAGCGCTACCTGCGCGGCGAGACACTCATGCATGAGGTGAAGGGATGATCCCCGGAAAAAGGTGGGGCTGTGTGTGGCGAAAGGT
Organism: uncultured Ktedonobacterales bacterium; assembly: GCA_964402955.1. GTDB lineage: Bacteria > Chloroflexota > DTOL01 > DTOL01 > DAOUCN01 > CAYOEZ01. The sequence goes on from CAYOEZ010000057.1 coordinate 21,279, forward strand.
GGCGAGAATGGGATTGGGAGACACAACGCCTCCCCAGCACCCCTTGATCGCCGCTGCCATTAGGAGACATTCGTGGACGTTGACCTGACCGGCATCGTTGATCTTCATCTACACTCAGCGCCGGACGTACGCCTCCGCCTCTACGACGATATCGAATTGGCGCGCGCTGCTGCTCAGGCCGGCCTGCGCGCCATCATGCTTAAGTCACATGTCACCATCACGGCGGACCGGGCGACGATTGCCGAGAAAGTTGTCCCCGGCATCCGCGTTTTCGGTGGGCTGGCGCTCAACTCCGCCGTCGGCGGACTGAACCCGGCCGCAGTCGAGGCAGCAATCAAGCTCGGAGCGAAGCAGATCTGGATGCCCACGTCATCGGCGGCCCACGACGTGGCCTACTTTCGGAGCCGCGGCGGGCCACCGCTGCCGGGCGACGGCAGCGGCATAACGATCCTGGATGAAAACGGTTCGCTCCTACAGTCCGTGCGTGAGATCATTGACCTGGTGGCCCATGCCGACATCATCTTGTCGACCGCACACCTGGCCCCAAAGGAAGTCGTGAGGCTTGTTGAGGCAGCACGCAGTCATGGACTGCGCCGTCTGCTTGTGACCCATCCGGAGCATGCAATTTCCCGCGTGCCTCTTGAGGTCCAGCGCACTCTGGTTCAACCGGGTGTCTGGTTTGAACATTGCTATGCCTGCACACTCTTCAGCGAGCCCATACCGCTGGCAGAGATCGCCGCCAGAATCCGGGCGATCGGAGCAGAGCATATCGTCCTCTCCACAGACCTGGGGATCGTTGGTCTCCCCTCACCGGTAGATGGCATGCGCGCCTATCTTTCAGGCTTGCTCGAACTGGGCATCCCCTGGAAAGACCTCCGCACCATGGCAAGGGACAATCCGGCTCATTTACTGGACCTCGGATAGTAATAGTCATTGCAGGAGGTTAGCTTCATGTCTATCACCAGAGCCAGCGACAGGCTCTTGCGCGGTGCACTCCTGGGCACTGGCCCAATATCCATCTACCAGATGAGAGCCTGGCAAGCGATCCCAGGCGTCAGAATTGTGGCAATGGCAAACCGCACGCGCTCCCGCGCCGAAGCTCTCGGGCGGGAGTTTGGCATCGACGAGCGCCACATTTATGCCGACTACCATGTTTTGCTGGATACGGAGGACATCGACTTCGTCGACATCGCGACCGCGCCGTTCATCCATCGCGAGCAGGTGCTGGCCGCAGCGGAGCATAAGGTGCATGTCTTTTGCCAGAAGCCCTTCGCCACATCGCTGGACGAGGCGAGCGCGATGGCAGAGGCATGTCAGGAGGCCGGTGTACGCTGTATCGTCAACGACAATTGGCGCTGGCGACGCTGGTATCAGGAAGTCAAACAGATACTTGAACAGCCGGCCATTGGCAAGCCGCAC
>CAYOEZ010000058.1:0-782 GCA_964402955.1 uncultured Ktedonobacterales bacterium
ATGATTGAGGAGGGGCACGGCAATGACCAATAATAATTATGCTGATACTGGGTCTGATTCTGCAGCAATCGAAGTAGCCGTGACTGGGTCACCCAATTCCGTAACAGAGATTCACTTTGATGTTCGATCTACCCATCTACAGACCCCGCTACTCGGAACACTACTTGGCCTGCACGTACCAGTCCAGTCTCAGAACGGAACAGATCAGCTTCTTGTACTCGGACAGGTAGCTACAGTAGAAACCAGCAACCGTTGGCACGAGGACCCAAGTCTGTCCAACTACATCAAACTACATGGTCGCCTCCCCCACTTGACAGAGATAGGTGATATTACCAAAGGAACGTTGCAGGTTATTGGAGCATATCACCAACGAACAACGGACAGGTCTGCCTACACAAAGACGAGACTGCCTGTTCCCCCAGGAAGTGGCGTACCTATCACCCAAGTTGATCGCCAGGTGATTATGTCCATTATGCAGGGCGACTTTGGCTATGCCTTCCTCGGGAACTTCTACGGCGCATCTAACCTACCTGCCCCCGTATATGTTCGTCACTTCGGTGACTTCAGCCATCACGGCTCTGGTGAAGCCTACATGGGAGCAGTCTTCGGACCAAGCGGTAGTGGCAAGAGCGTAATCGCGGCAACCCTCATTGCCCTATGGGCGCACAGCCCCAGTATGGGCATTCTGATACTTGATCCCCAAAGCGAATTCAGCGAGAATCTCTTCGGGAGAGGAACAGCGTTCAACTTTGACTTTCATGACATGCTCCGGACATTGAGCG
>CAYOEZ010000058.1:792-22418 GCA_964402955.1 uncultured Ktedonobacterales bacterium
GGTTCAACCCAGATTCCAATATCATCCACCTCGATCAGCTTCAGTTGGAAGGCACCGAGATATTCGTGCAGATTCTCGACGAGAAGGGGTTCTTCGACACCCTGGGCATAAAGGCACAGAAAGCGAGCGAGGCGATGGATTACGTCAATCCACTGCTGGAGGATTTACGGAACAGAGATATTTGGAAAGCCCCTATGAGTTGGGCTGACGTTCAGGTGCTAACGGTTCCTCCAGGACAATCTCGCCCAACACAACAAGCTCAACAGACCAGTGTTCTCTTCTCTACCGTATTCTGTCAAGAAGCGGCAAATGCCTATACGGTGAGCAACCGAGCAGCCAAAACACTGGAACTGCTTCAATCATGGTCTGACCGGGAAGCGCAACTTCAACGGATCTGGGATGAGACATCACGACTTTTCGCACCGTCGGGCGTCGCGGGGCAAAAGCGGGCAAACCTTCATGATGTGTTGGAGCAGACTATGTTTGGCGGTCGGATATACATACTGGATCTCAACCCGAGCGCAATGAAAATGAGTCAGCCATTCAAGCTCTATCTCATGGACTTCGTCTTCAGAAGGCTGCGACAGCTATCGTACATACACTACCGGCAGAGCAAGCCAGGTAATTGCCTGATTGTCCTCGATGAGGCTGGTCGCTATGTTCCCCAAGACGTTGGCGACGACCACGTACTGCGGAATCTATGTAAGGGTCTGACCGACAGCGTAAAAGAGATGCGCAAGATGCGCTGCGGTTTTCTGTTCATCACGCAGACAGTTGCCGAAATCCAGAAGGAAATCTACAGAAACCTTCACTTCCGCATCTATGGGGTTGGCTTAGGGGTCGGAGTTGACGCTGATCACATTCGGGCACGTGAAGGGGACGAAGCATTCGAACTGTACCGATCTCTCCCTGATCCTCGGTTGAGCGGAACATATTCATTCATGGTAGGAGGGGTGCTACTTGCAATTGGCAGTTCAGGGCGACCGATGGTCATCGAAGGCTTTCCAAGTAGCAAAGCTGTCTTGGATGCAAATCCTCATCTCCTGCTGCCCGCTGCACGTGGTACACTAAGTGGGCTTTGACAGACACCGCGTTTATAGCAAGGTGTCATCACTACGCAATGTAAAACTAGCGGCGATCTCCCGTGCCACGCCCCCACCGCGTTACGGGGATCACCGGAGGTAACCCATGCCCAACCTTCTTCTCGCCATCGCCAACTTCCTGCACTTGATGGCAACCATCGTCTGGATCGGCGGCATGATCATCGGCCGGCTCGTCATCACCCCCGCGCTGGCCGGGCTGCCCGATGACACGCGGAACGTCGTCGCCCGCGCCATCGGCCAGCGCGCCGCATCGTACACCTACGACGCCATCGTTGTCTTCCTCATCACCGGCCTGGCGATGCTCTCGCAAAACGCCAACTTCGCCGGCGCCTTCGTCTTCGATAGCATCTGGACGCGCCTGATTCTGGTCAAGCACGCCGCCGTTGCCGCGCTCATCCTCAGCACTGCCTATGTCAACACTAGCGTTACCCCCCACCTGCAGAGCGACGACGACGCCGAGCGCGCCCGTTGGGCCGAGCGCCGCCAGGACCTGAGCGATGTCAACGTCCTGCTTGGCCTCATCGTCCTGGGCCTCACCGCGCTGGCGACAGCTATACCACCGGCCTAACAAGTAGGGAGTAGCAGCGCGGCGGCATTGCACGTGAAATCACTGTTTTCTCAGCAACGGAGATTGACAGAAGCGCCATATCCTGATAGGATTAGGATATTGATGTAGCAACGGCGAGAACGCACAGAGGAGGTGGAAGACCATGCTAAGTCGCATCGAGGCACCGCGCCGCAAGATCGCGCAGTTCTGCCGCGCGAACCGCATCCGCAGTCTGGCTCTATTCGGCGCAGTCCTGCGCGATGACTTCCAGCCGGAAAGCGACGTTGACGTGCTCGTCGAGTTTGAGCCGGGAGCGCGCGTGGGGCTAAGCTTCTTCCGTATGCAAGATGAACTGTCGGCCATTATGGAGCGGAGCGTTGATCTCAACACGCCGGCCAGCCTCAGTCGCTATTTCCGCGACGACGTGCTCGCCAGCGCCGAGGTGCTCTATGTCGCGTCATGACCCGTTGCTGCGGCTGCGTCACATGTAGCCAGTCTCGCTCACCACTCATCTTCATCGTCCCTGACGGCCCGCAGTTGTTCGAGCGCGCGCCACAACCCTCGTTCCAGCGCATTCTCCTCCAGCAGATCGCTCACATCCCAGGCGCGCACAATCTGCGCCCAGTGTGTCACGATGAAGGTAATACGCTTCCACGAGCGGCTGGGGATGGGGTGAGCCAGGGCATGCAGGGGGCCAAGGCCTATGCGGTAGTATTGCTCATTGGCGCGGGGATGGTCAGGTTCAGCGGGGATCAGGTCGCGCCGGGTAGTCACATCCCAGGCCAGCGCTGCGGCGTAATAGGTCACCGTCCACTTCTCATCGTCAAACGCTTTCGTCTGGTAGAAGGCAATCCAGGGCGCAGCGATGGCCCGCTGCGGCGCATGGCGCACGGGGATGCGATACCAGTGCTCATCCCTGGCCCGCGCCAGATCGGGCTGATTGTTGAGCAGGGCCACCAGAACCAGGTCGTCAGGCTGAGGCGTCATCACTCCACCATCCTGGTACAGCAGTCGTTGCCTGTACTATAGCACAACGGGGAGCAGGGAGCAAGAAGCATCTCCCCCTTGCCTTTTACCGCAAAATCGGGTAATATAAAGCCCCGCACGAAAGCAATCTGGAAGGGGGAGGGTGATGTGCGCGCTCTGATAACCGGCATCACAGGATTTGCCGGCAGCTTCCTGGCCGAGCAGCTTCTGGCACAGGGAGACATCGACATCGCTGGCGTCGGTCTGCCTCAAGGTGGGCCGGGACACGTGGCCCATCTCTTGGACCGCATCCATGTCACAACCGGCATCCTCGACGATGCAGCCTGGGTGCGCCGGCTTGTGGCTGACACAGCCCCCGACTACATTTTTCACCTGGCTGCCCAGGCAGCCCCCTCCATCTCCTTTGCCGATCCATCGGCGACGCTCATCACCAATATCGTCAGCCAGGTCAATATCCTGCAAGCATGCCTGGCCGCCCACATCGATCCAGTCATCCTGGTTGTCGGCTCGGGCGATGAATACGGCATGGTCGCGCCCGGCGAGCTGCCCATCACAGAGACAACGCCGCTGCGGCCCACCAGCCCCTACTCTGTCAGCAAGATTGCCCAGGACATGCTCGGGCTGCAGTACTTTCTCAGCTACGGTTTGCGCTGCGTGCGCGTGCGCCCGTTCAACCACATCGGCCCGCGCCAGAGCGATGCCTTCGTCGTCGCCAGCTTTGCCCGCCAGATCGCCGAAGCCGAAGCCGGCCTGCGCCCGCCCGTCGTCCACGTGGGCAACCTGGAAACGTCGCGCGACTTCACCGACGTGCGCGACATGATGCGCGCCTACTGGCTTGCCGTGACCCGGGGAACGCCAGGCGAGGTCTACAACATCGGCTCCGGCCATGCCTATCCGATCAGCGATATCCTCAACCAGCTCGTTGCCATGAGCAACCTGCCGCTCACCATTGCCATCGATCCCGCCAAACTGCGGCCAACCGACGTGCCCGAAACTCGCTGTGACAGCTCTCGCTTCCGCCAGGCAACAGGCTGGCAACCGGCCATTGCCATCGCGCAAACACTACGCGACGTCCTCGCCTACTGGCGTGAGCGTGTAAAGGTGCGATCATGAAAATAACCATCCTGGCCGGCGGCAGCGGCACGCGTCTCTGGCCGCGCAGCCGTGTGCGCTACCCCAAGCAGTTTCTCGACCTTGTCGTTCCCGGCCAATCGCTGCTGCAAGAGACGGTTGAGCGCATTCTGCCCCTCGTGCCGCCAGAGGACATCCTCATCGTCACCGGTCGCGCCTTTGTGCGCGAGGTAGCACGCCAGCTTCCCGACGTGCCGCGCGCCAACATCCTCACCGAGCCGTTCGGCCGCGGCAGTGCGCCGGCTATCGGCCTGGCCGCCATCACCATCAGACAACGCTGGGAAGACGACGTCATGGTCTCCCTGCACTCTGATCATCACATCGCCGAGCATGAGCTTCTGCGCCGTGCACTCCTGCGTGCAGCCGGGCTGGCTCGAGCAGGGCGACTGGCCACACTGGGCATTGTTCCATCCTATCCGCACACCGGGCTTGGATACATCCAGCGCGGAGCGTCGTTGGGCAACGACGATGGTTTGCCCGCCTACGCCATTGCCCGCTTCGTGGAAAAGCCCAACTCTGACGCTGCCCGTCAGTACATTGAGAGCGGCGAGTACTACTGGAACACCGGCATGTTTGTCTGGAGGACAGACACCCTCCTCAGCGAGATGGCAGCACACATGCCCAACCTTACGGCAGCGCTCACCAAATTGCAGGCCACCCTTGACACGCCACGGGCAAAGGCAGCTCAGACGCGCGTGTGGAAGGCGCTGGCAACCGAGCAAATTGATACCGGCATCATGGAAAAAACCAGCCTGGGCGCCGTGGTCGCCATAGACACCATGGGCTGGAACGACGTCGGTGACTGGAACTCGTTGACCGACGTCTGCCGCGCCGATGAGCAGAACAATGTCGTCATCGGCAAGTTTGAGGGCATCGACACATCCAATTGTATCATCGTCGGCACAGGCCGGCGTATGATCGGCGCCATCGGCCTGAAGGATATGGTCATTGTCGAGACCGACGACGCCATCCTTGTCTGCCCGCGCCATCACGCTCAGAGCGTGCGCAAGCTGGTCGAAAAGCTGCGCGCCGACAAGCAGGAAACGTATCTCTAAGTTGTCCTGGGCTGCTTCTGCTACTCCACACAACGTATCGCATATTCAACGTATCGCGTATTTATGGGAGGAGATCATTGAGAGTCCTCGTTACTGGCATCACCGGTTTTGCTGGCAGCCATCTGGCTGAATATCTCTTGACGTTGGACGGGGTGGAGGTCTACGGCGCGTGCCGCTGGCGCAGCCGCCTCGACAACCTGCGCGAACTGACCCAGGCCGGCCAGCTCAACAACATCGTCGAATCCAACATCACCAACCCCGAGACGTTGCAACGTCTCGCCAGGCCACAAATGGCCAACCTTGTTCATGGCGACATCACCGACGCCACATCCATGAAACGGCTCATCGAGAGCGTGCGCCCGGACCGCATTTTCCACCTGGCCGCGCAAAGTTTTGTCCCCGGCTCATGGAACGCGCCGGCAGCGACCTTCCATATCAACGCCATCGGCCAGATCAACCTCTTCGAGGCCATCCTGGGCGCGGGCATCTCCCCGCGCATCCACATCGCCGGTTCTAGCGAAGAGTACGGGCTTGTCCACGAAAATGAAGTGCCGATGAAAGAGACGAACCCCTTACGCCCGCTCAGCCCCTACGCCGTCAGCAAGGTCGCGCAGGAGCTTCTGGCCTGGCAGTACTACCGCTCCTATGGCCTGCACACGGTCGTGACGCGTGGCTTCAATCACACCGGCCCGCGCCGCGGCGAGGTGTTCGTCACCTCCACCGTCGCCAAGCAGATCGCCGAGATCGAGAAGGGCCTGCGCCCCCCCGTCCTCCACATCGGAGACGTTGAGGTGAAGCGCGATTGGACAGACGCCCGCGACATGGTGCGTGGCTACTGGCTGGCGCTGGAAAAAGGCGCCCCGGGCGAGGTCTACAATGTAGGCTCCGGCACAACGCGCACCGTACGCGCGATGATCGAGATCCTGTTGAGCTTGAGCAAAGTGACGATCACGATGCAGCAGGACCCCGCCCGCCTTCGCCCATCCGACGTCAAAATCCTGTGGTCCGACATCACCAAGTTCCATGCCCAGACCGGGTGGGAGCCGACTATTCCCTTCGCCAAGACAATGCAGGACCTGCTCGACTACTGGCGCGCACGCGTCTAATACTGCTACCGTACATAGCCCGGCTGTCATTCTGAGGAGCGCCCTTCGCGACGAAGAATCTCTCGTCTCGGCGCACAAAGATGCTTCGGTCGCGCAGAACGCTCCCTCAGCATGACACGATTCGCTCACTACGGTAGTAGCCTAATCACGTACCGGGAGAAAATCATGCCCAGTGTCGTAAAGTTTGGCACCGACGGCTGGCGAGGAGTCATCGCCGAAGACTTCACGTTTGACAATGTGCGCCTCTGCGCTCAGGGCGTCGCTCAATACCTGCTGGACACAGGTAAAGCCGCGCCCGGCCTGGTCGTGGGCCACGATACCCGCTTCGCCTCGGAGCATTTCGCCGCCGCGGCCGCCGAAGTGATGGCGGGCAACGGTATTAAGACACTGCTCGTCGACAGGGCCACGCCAACGCCCGTCATTTCGTACGCCATCCTGGCGCACAAGACAGCCGGCGCCATCAACATCACGGCCAGCCACAACCCGCCCACCGACAACGGCTTCAAGGTGCGCTCCGAATACGCGGGCGCCGCCGCGCCTGAAACGCTGGTCGAGATCGAAAAACGCATCAACCAGAACCCGACCATCCGGCGCATGGCTAAGGCTGAGGCCATCGAGAAGGGTATGATCACGTTCTTTGATCCTGCGCCGCCCTACCTGGCCCATCTCAAAGACATGATTGACGTCGAACCGATCCGCCAGGCGTCATTCAACGTCTCCGTCGACTCCATGTGGGGCGCCGGCATCGGCTGGCTCAAGGGTATCCTCAAGGGCGGCAAGCTGAACATTGCCGAAATCCATGCTGCGCGCAATCCCTCGTTCCCCGGCATGCGCCGGCCCGAGCCAATTGCCGCCAACCTGCGTGGTCTCTCTGCCTCGGTGCGCGGCCGCAAAGCAGACGTGGGCCTTGCAACCGACGGCGACGCCGACCGCGTCGGCCTGGTCGACGAGCATGGTGTGTTCGTCAACCAATTGCAGGCGTATGCCCTCCTGGCCTATTACCTGCTCGAAGTGCGCCAGTGGCGCGGCGCTATCGTCAAGGCGCTCTCCACCACCTCGATGCTCGAAAAACTGGGCAAGATCTACGACGTCCCCGTCTATGAGACCGGCGTCGGCTTCAAGTACGTTGCGCCCAAGATGCTCGAGACCAACGCCATGATCGGCGGCGAGGAGTCCGGCGGATACGCCTTCCGCGGGCACATGCCAGAGCGCGATGGCATCCTGGCGTCGCTCTTCATCCTCGACCTGATGCGCCACACCGGCAAAACGCCATCGCAGCTCGTGCAGCACATCTTCAGCCTGGTCGGCCCCCACTACTATGACCGGCTGGATACGACCTTCCCACTCGCACAGCGCGCCCAGATCACGCAGCGCATGCTGGCCAACCCGCCCGCCGTCATCGACGGGGCAAAGGTCGTGCGCGTGCAGACAGACGACGGCTTCAAGTACCACCTGGCCGATGGCTCGTGGCTGCTCATTCGCTTCTCCGGCACTGAGCCGATCATGCGCATCTACACCGAAACCAACGCCACTGAGCGCGTCTGGCGCATCATCAACGAAGGCCGCAAGCTCGTCGGAGTGTAGCAGCCTGTCGGAGGGCCAATGCCGGAGGTCAATTCTACCGCAGAGACGCAGAGAGAGCCTGCCCCGCTGTATCGGGCATCGCCGAGAAAGAGCACAGAAAACCATCAAAACCTCTGCGTACTCTGCGTCTCTGCGGTGAGACAACTCTCCCCGCTAGAGGTCACACGTGAACCTTTCTTACGTCTACTGTCCGCGCTGCGCCGGTCGCATGGTCGAACAACAGACAGAGGGCAGAATACGCCCGGTCTGCTCGGAGTGCGGCCTGGTCATCTACCGTAACCCCAGGGTCGCGGCCGGCGTCATCCCGGTTTGCGACGGCAAGATCGCGCTCGTGCGCCGTGCCATGAATCCGAGCAAGGGCCTGTGGGTCTTCCCCGGCGGCTACGTTGACGCGGGCGAATGCGTGGAGGATGCAGCGCGCCGCGAGGTATGGGAGGAAACAGGGCTAACCGTACGCCTGGAGCGCATGCTCGGCGTCTATTCGCGACAGGGCGCTGATGTCGTGCTCATCGTCTACGCTGGCCAGGTCATCGACGGAGCGCTCTGCGCGGGCGACGAGGAGATGGAAGCCGCCTGGTTTCGCCCCGACGAACTCCCCCCCGCCGATCAACTTGGCTTCTGGAGCACGATTCAGGCCATCTCCGACTGGAAGAAAGCGGCTGCGCTGTAGGTGTAGGCCAGGCAAGCAGCGGACGCGGCGTATCTGTGCACAGTTACAGCCAAACCGATCGCTTGCGCAACAGACGGCCTTTGTGGTAAAATGACGCTGGCTGTTCTTCACGCGTGCTGGAAGTGCGGCCGGCTTCTCGCAGGTAGACAACACGTGAGAGGCCTTGCGGTATTGTTGAGGGTGGCGCGCTCTGCCCCTGACAATACTGTAACGATGGGTGACTCCGCCGTTGTCGTCGTCACTGACCGTGATGACGGTTGGGAATCCCTTCGCCGCCGTTGACCCGCGCCGCGGGTTGAGCGAAGGTGAGGCAAGATGGAACAGCGCACTTTGTGGCTGGCAGCCTTAGATCCCCATCCATTACTCGGGTGCGCAGCCCCGCGTGGTCCCGCGTTCCTCGCTTTTCCCTTGATGCTATCTTCTCATCTCGTCTCTGCTTACGACCGGCCGCTCAAAAAACAGCGCCCTGCCTGCACCCCCATTGGCGTCGCGCCGTGTCTGCCGGCTGAGCAACTGACTCAGCGCGTTTCGACAGGTCATCCACGTACAAATCCAGGAAGGAAGCCCCATGCGTAAACTCATTCTGCCCCCTATATTTCCAGATGCGGAACGCACCCAGGCTGTACGGATGGTCTATGCGGTGTTGTGTGCAACCATGCTGGCAGGGACTGCCTTCTATGCCATCATGCTGTTTGTCCTGCCGCACAACGTCACACGCTGGCTCCTGATCATCGCAGCCATCGATGGCGCGGGGCTATCTGCGCTGGCGTTGGCACGGGGTGGGCGCATGCGATCCGCCAACATCGTCATGTTCAGCGTCTACTGGACGATTATTACCGTGCTGTCCTTGACGTCGGGGGGTATCCACGCTTCCGCTGCCACCATCTATCTTATTCTTGTCTTCGCCGTCGGTCTGTTGATGGGCGAAAAGGCCGGCGTCGTTGCCGGCATTCTCTGCAGCCTGACGGGACTGGCCATGCTCGTGGCTGAGCTGACAGGCGTCTTGCCCGCCTCTGTTGTCGCGCATTCCCCGCTGTCCCTCTGGCTGAATCTCACTGCCCTCATTGCAATGGTCATGACCTTGCAATTTGTCGCCATGCGCCGCGTCGGCGCGGCGCTGCAGCAAGCGCGCCGGGAACTGGCCGACCGGCAGCGAGCAGAGGACGCGTTGCGCGACAGTGAGCTGCGCCTGCGCTCGGTTATCGACGCCGCGCCCCTCGGCGCACACTCCTATGAACTACAGGCAGATGGGCGACTGGTGTTCACGGGCGCCAATCAGTCCGCCAGCAAGATACTGGGCATGGATCACCAACCGCTCATCGGCAAGACCGTCGAGGAAGCATTTCCGGGCCTGGTGGCAAGCGATCTCCCTGACGCATACCGCCAAGTCGCTGCACATGGGCAGCGCTTTGACGCCGAACAGGTGACGTACGATATGAACGGCATCAGCGGCATTTTTGAAGTAAGCGCAATCCAGACCGGTAGCAACCGTGTGGCAGTTTTCTTCCGTGACATCGCCGAGCGCAAGGCGATGGAGCAGACGCTGCGCGAGAGTGAAGAACGCTTCCGTGTGACGTTCGAGCGGGCGCCTGCGGGTATGCTCATCCAGTTGCCCAACGGGTACTTTACCATGGTCAACCAGATGTGTTGCGACATTCTGGGCTACTCGCGTGAGGAAATGCTCAGGCTGACGGTGGCAGACATTACCCATGAGGACACGCGCAACGAGGATGTTGAGATGGTGCGCCGCCTGTTCGATGGCGAGGTCTCAACCGCCAAGAAAGACAAGCGTTACCTGCGCAAGGATGGCTCGTCTGTTTGGTGCAACGTCAACGTGTCGACTGTGAGAGACGCCTCTGGTACACCCTGCTATGCTGTTGTGGTGATCCAGGATATTAGTGAGCGCAAACGGGCAGAGGAGCGTCTGCGTACCCTCGACGAAATCTCATTGGCGCTCAGCCAGAACGTCATGAGCTATCGTGATGAATTGGACTATGTCGCGAAACGTGCGGCAGAGGTAGTCGGCGACGGCTGTGTGATCACACTGCTTTCCGATGATGGGCAGTGGTTGCATTCTGTTACATCCTACCACACCGACCCCGAAGCCATGGTCTTCATGCGCAGTTTGTTTGCCTCGCAGTCGTATGCCATCAACGGGAGCGGTGTAGCCGCGCGCGTGTTACGAACCGGGCAACCCGTGCTCCTCGCAGATATGACTGCAGAGCAGGCACAGACGCTGATCAATTCAGAATCGCGCCCCTATCAGGAGCGCTTCGGTATTCGTAGCCTGCTGATGGCGCCCCTTCGTGTGGGCGGCGAGGTCATCGGAACGATGGGGCTGGTGTCGGGCGCGTCGGGACGCCGGTACACGGCAGAGGATCAGCGCTTTCTTCAGGAATTGGCCGCCCGCGCCGCACAAGCTGTGCACAATGCCCGCCTTTACCAGGCGGCACAACGGCGCATGAGCAATCTGCAATCGCTGCACACGATCGATGCAGCCATCGCGGGCAGTCTCGACCTGCATTTGACACTCAATATTGCGCTTGAGCAAGTTGTCACGCAGTTGGGCGTCGATGCCGCTGACGTCTTGTTGCTCAACCGGCACCAGGGGGTTCTGGAGGTCGTGGCCAGCCGCGGTTTCCGCAGCAACGAGTCGGCGCGCTCACGCGTGCGTCTGGGGCAAGCTCCCGCCGGACAGGTCGCGTTGGAACGACAAGCCGTGCACATCTCAGATATGGCAGCGGCGTCGGCGCAGTCCGCCCAGTCTCGCATCTTCTCGAGAGAGAACTTTGTCACATATTCGGGCGTTCCGCTTGTCAGCAAGGGAGAAGTTCTGGGCGTTTTAGAGGTTTTCCATCGCGCTGCGTTTGATGGCGGCCCGGAATGGGTGCAGTTCCTGGAGACGCTGGCGGCGCAGGTCGCCATTGCGGTCGATAATGCCCAGATGTTCACCGGTTTGCAGCGCTCGAACTTGGATCTCACGTTCGCCTATGACACAACTATCGAGGGGTGGTCGCAGGCCCTTGACTTGCGTGACAAAGAGACCGAAGGCCACAGCCAACGGGTAACAAGTATGACCGTGGACCTGGCGCGCGCCATGGGCGTCGGTGAAGGTGAGCTTGTGCATATCCGGCGCGGTGCATTGCTGCACGACATCGGTAAGATGGGCGTCCCCGACAACATTTTGCTCAAGCCCGGCCCGTTGACGGAAGAGGAGTGGGTCTGCATGCGCCAGCACCCGCAACATGCCTATAACCTGCTCTCACCAATCGTCTACCTGCGCCTGTCGCTCGACATCCCCCATGCGCATCACGAGAAGTGGGATGGGACAGGCTATCCGCTGGGACTGAAAGGCGAACAGATACCTCTTGCGGCCCGCCTCTTTGCCGTTGCCGATGTGTATGATGCACTGCTGTCCGATCGTCCTTACCGCCCGGCGTGGACCCGAGAACAGGCGCTGGCGCACATGGAGTCACTGGCAGGCATACATTTTGATCCCCAGGTTGTCAAGGTATTTCTTCAGTCAGATCTGTTCAAGGGGTAAGGGGCATTGTGCGCGCGATTCCAACATGATATAGTATGGGGGAGAGAGACTGCCGATAGACAATTGTGGAGAGACACATGAAGTGGCTAACGCTGGCCTGCGCGATCCTCATCGCCGCCATTGTGATCACTGCTGACAAGGGCCAATTGCCTGGCTTCATCACTGCTCTCTATGCTTTCCCCGCCGGCGACAAAGTGGGGCACGCCGCCCTCTTCGGAGTCCTCGCGTTTGTGCTCAACCTGAGCCTGCCGTTGGCCCCGGCCGATCGGCCCTGGCTCAGCCTCGTCCTTGCTACCCTCGTCCTGGCCGCTATCGTTGCCGGCGAGGAGTTCTCGCAGTCTTTCTTTGCTGACCGCCGCGCCTCGTGGGTCGATCTTGCCAGCAGCTACGCAGGAATTACCCTATTTGCCTGTTTGGCCTGGGCCGTCCGGCGCAAGAGCGACAAGGCTGCCATCTGATACCATACTGGAACGAGGAGATTGCACGTGCGCGACATGTTCAGGGACAACCGGCGCTTGCTCTTGTTTGTCATACTCTCTAATTTTCTGCTCAACGTTGGTTTTCAGGTCTGGCAAACGCTTTTCAATAATTTCGCGGTCGAGGAGATCGGCGCTGGCCCGGCCGCCATTGGGCTGATCCAGTCCGTCCGCGAAGTTCCCGGCGTGCTCGGCTTCGTGCTCGGCTTCATCGCACTCTTCATGTCTGAGGTGCGCATCATGAGCTTGAGCATCATCATGTTAGGCGCAGGCATGCTCTTGAGCGCCCAGGCCCACAGCGTACCATTTCTGATGTTCACTACGTTACTGATGAGCTTTGGTTTCCACTTCTTCATGCCCAGCAGCAACGCCGTTATGCTGATGGTCACAAAGACCGAAGACACCCCCCGCATGCTGGGCAACCTGGGCAGCCTGGGGTCGCTGGCCGCCGTGCTCGGCACCGCCATCGTCTACCTCTTTGCGGCCAGCCTGGGCTATCGCAACCTCTTTGCCGGCACTGGCATTGCGGTGATCGCAGGCGGGGTTTTGCTGTTACCGTGGGGCGGCGGCCATCACGGCCTGCCCGTCGGGCGCACGGTGATTCTGCGCCGCAAGTACTGGCTCTTCTATGCACTCTCCTTCCTTCTGGGCAGTCGCCGCCACATATTTACGACGTTCGCCATCTACCTCTTCGTCCGCGAGTATCACGTAACGATACAAACGACGGCGCTGCTCTTTCTCGTCAACAGCATCGTCAATGTCCTGACCCTGCGCCTGACGGGCCAGTTGGTCGGCAAGATCGGTGAACGGATGGCGCTGGTCATCACCTTTGGCTCACTGGCGCTCGTTTTTCTCGGCTATGCCTATGTGACGATTCTGCCGGTGTTGTTCCTTCTGTTCGTCATTGATAACGTTTTCTTCGGTTTCAACATAGCGCTCACCACATACTTCCAGAAAATCGCAGTGACACAGGAAGAAATCACCAGCAACCTGTCGGTTGAGCAGGCTATCAACCATATCGCTGCGATCATCGTTCCGGTTGTGGGGGGCACAGTCTGGGCAGTGTATGGCTCACAGATGCCGTTCCTGTTCGGCGTTGGCATTGTGCTGGCCGGGCTGGTCCTGGCCTTACGCATCCGCGTCGATCCCCGGATCGCGCCTGCGCTTGTAAGCAAGTGAGAGAAGCATAAGGAGGGTTACCATGAACGCGATCGAGACCATTCTGGAACGACGCAGTATTCGTAGCTATAGACCTGAGCCGATTCCAGACGCCGATCTGCGCGCTATCCTGGAGGCGGGCCGGCAAGCGCCATCAGCAGCCAATCGCCAGCCCTGGCATTTCATCGTGGTTGGCGATCCCGAGCAGAAGCAGACGATCGCCCACGCTTGTGGCGGGCAGATGTGGATGGCTGACGCCGCCTACATCATCGTGGCGCTTGGGCTTCCTGCAGTCAGCGCCAAATGGTACAAGGTAGATGTCGCGATTGCGCTACAGAATATCGTTCTGGCCGCCTACAGCCTGGGCTACGGGACGTGTTGGATCGGCGACTTTGCGACCGATCGCCTGCGCGAAGTCTGCAGCATTCCTGCGGATCTCGACGTGGTTGCCTGTACGCCTCTGGGTGTGCCAGACGTCCGCCCCGCTGCCCGCTCGCGCAAGGAGTGGAGCGCTGTGTTCTCCGCTGATCGTTTCGGTCAGGCCATCGTTCTCGACAGCAAGTAGCAGCGCCGCTGGCATGGGCTGAAACCGTCACATGCCCCTGCCAGGCCGTCTCCGCGCGGGGGATGAGGTGTTCTTACATGTGGCGATGGATCGCATCAACGTGCGTCAGGAGGTCACATGGCAAGATCACAAAAACAGCCCGCGCTGGTGAACGACAGACGTGAGATCTTCGGTTGGGCCATGTACGACTGGGCCAACTCGGCGTTCAGCACAACGGTCGTGACTGTCTTTCTTGGCCCCTATCTGACCAGCATCACCAAAGCTGCCGCAGATGCACAGGGGTTGATCTATCTCCTTGGCATCCCTATCAAGTTTGATTCGTTTTTTGCCTACCTCATCTCCGTCTCAGTCCTGTTTCAGGTGACGTTTCTGCCCGTCCTGGGCGCTCTCGCCGACTATTCGCATCTGCGCAAGCAGTTGCTGCAGTTCTTTGCCTTTCTTGGCGCCGGATCCACCATTCTCATGTTCTTCATCCAACCTGGCGGCCACTGGCTGGCGGCTGTGCTCTTCATCGTGGCAAACCTTGCCTTTGGCGCCAGCATCGTCTTCTATAACTCCTATCTGCCCAACATTGCCAGCCCGGACAAACGCGACGCAGTCTCGTCATATGGCTGGGCAATGGGTTATCTGGGCGGCGGCCTCCTGCTCTTGATCAACCTCGTCATGTACCTGTTCAGCGACAAGATTGGCATCGACAGCACAATGGTGGCGCGCATCAGCCTGGCGTCGGCCGGCGTGTGGTGGCTTGCCTTTTCGTTGGTCACATTTACGCGCCTCCGCCCGCGCGATGTCGTTCGCCCTTTGCCACAGGGTGAGACCTATTTCTCGATCGGCTTCAAGCAACTATCGTCGTTGATGAACGTCTCCCAGAAGACCATCACAGCCCTGATGCTGCTGCCGTTGCTTATCCCTGTCCTGATGCTGCTGCGTGTACCAGTGCAACTGGCCATTCTTCCTGGCGCCGGCCCCATCGCCGTCATGATCATCTTCATTGCCCGCAAGAGCCGCACCCTGCCCGAGGCGATGAAGTATCTGGTGGCATACCTGTTCTACAATGACGGCATCCAGACAGTCATCAGTGTCTCCGCCATTTTTGCTGCCAACGAGCTGGGCATGGGCTCGACGCAACTGATCCTTGTGATCCTCATGATTCAATTTGTGGCCTACTTTGGCGCTCTGGGGTTCAACAAGGTGGCCGGCAAGCTGGGCGCGAAGCGGGCCATCATTGCCAGCCTGATCGTCTGGAGCGGAGTCACGATCTATGCCTTCATCGGGATGAAAAGCACGGCCGCCGTCCCGGGTATGGAACAACGCTTGCTTGAGTTCTGGGTCCTGGCATTCGTCATTGCCCTGATCATGGGCGGCAGCCAGGCGCTCAGCCGCAGCCTGTTTGCGCAAATGATCCCCAAAGATCAGGAGGCAGAGTTTTACTCATTCTATGAGATCAGCGAGCGCGGCACATCCTGGCTGGGTCCGTTCACGTTTGGCGTCGTCAATCAGATGTTCAACAGCCTGCGCTTTGGCATCCTGTCGGTCATCTTCTTCTTCATCGTTGGCCTTGTCTTGCTGCCGTTCGTCAATGTAGCAAAGGCAACGAAGGAAGCTAAGCAGGAATGAGCCGCGCCAGGAACGTCGAGAGACTTGAGGTGAGGATCAACTGGTATGTGCCTGGCGCGGGTAAGCTGCTGCAGCTGTCGAGTCCTCAGGCATGGCCCATACTCAACACAGAACCACGGGAGGAGATACAATAGTGGAATGGAAGAGGTTCAATCCACCGCCAGAAGCATGTGACATCTTGCAGAACTGCCCCGTCGTTATTGTCGCCAGCACCACGGATGAGTTGCTGGACATGGCCTGTGGTGGGCCAGGCGAAGCCTTCTATGAAGTCACCTACGATGTGCCCGGCAAGGGACGCGTCACGGAGGCCACGGTGGCGCGCGTGCGCAATGGCATCTCTGTCAATTATGCGGAGGCGTACATGCGCCGCCGCGCCCCGGACTGTATGGTGATTGGCGATGATCAGCCGACGGACAAGCCAACGTACAAGAGCCGCTTCGGCCAGGAGTTTGATTCTGTGCGTGAGGAGACCCTGGCGTGGCTCAAGACGCAGGAACTGGTTGTGTTTGCCTTCCAGGCAGGCCATCCTGAGCTTGACATGGACACGATCGTGATTGTGCCGGACAACGCAGCCTTCTTTGCCCTCGGGCTGGCCATGTTACAGGGCATTATCCCCTACGAAGACATTGCCCCGTCGTTCGTCCCGCGTGGCGTGATCTATGTGGCGCCCATCTTCCGCCACACGCACTTTCAAGGGCAGCAGGTTGTCGTCCACAACCGGCTTCCCGACATCTATGAGATGTTTGCCTACAATCTGTATCCCGGACCCAGCGCCAAGAAGGGTGTCTATGGGATGCTCATTCACGAGGGCGAACAGTATGGCTGGGTGGCTGCCCATTGTTCGACGGTGCAAGTGGTCACACCCTACGACAATGTGGTGACGATCATGCACGAAGGCGCGAGCGGCAGTGGCAAGAGCGAAATGCTGGAACTGCCCCATCGTGAGGCGGATGGCCGTCTGCTGCTGGGCACCAACATGATCACAGGTGAACAACGACATCTGGAAATCCCGCGTGGCTGTACACTGCTGCCCGTTATCGATGACATGGCGTTGTGCCATCCGTCGTTGCGCAATGAGGAAGACAAGCTACGCGTGACGGACGCCGAGAACGCATGGTTCGTGCGGGTCAACCATATCAGCCACTACGGCACAGACATCTCGCTGGAGCGCCTGACCGCACAACCCAGGGCGCCGCTGATGTTCCTCAACATCGACGCCACGCCCAACAGTCGCGCCATGATCTGGGAGCACACCGAAGACGCCCCGGGCAAGCCCTGCCCAAACCCGCGCGTCATCATTCCGCGCCGGATCGTGCCCAATGTCGTCAATGGCGCAGTGAGTATCGACGTACGGAGTTTCGGCATACGCACTCCGCCCTGCACCAATGAGCATCCGACCTATGGCATCGCGGGGGTGTTTCACGTCTTGCCTCCCGCGCTGGCCTGGCTGTGGCGTCTGGCTGCGCCACGCGGCTACGACAACCCTAGTATCGTCGAGACCGCGGGCATGGGCAGCGAAGGGGTCGGCTCCTATTGGCCCTTTGCCACCGGGCGGCGGGTGCCGCAGGCCAACTTGCTCCTGGAACAGTTCACGCAGTTCAGCACCACGCGCTACGTGTTGTGCCCCAATCAGTACATCGGAGCGTGGCGCGTCGGTTTCATGCCAGAGTGGATCATGCGTGAGTATATGGCGCGCCGCGCCGCGGTCAAATTCCGTCCCGACCAGTTGCGTCCCTCACGCTGTACCTTGCTAGGATATTCGCCCAGGCAACTGCTGGTCGAAGGGAGCATGGTCGGTCCCTGGCTCTTGCGGGTCGAGATGCAACCGGAGGTCGGCGAGGCGGCGTATGATCTGGGCGCCGCTCTCCTGTATGGTTTTTTCCGCGAGTGCCTGACTCTCTTCCTCGAGGACGATCTAGCCCCGCTGGGCCGGCATATCATCGAGTGCTGCCTGGACAATGGCAAGCTTGAGGACTATGAGGCGCTAATACCGATGGAGTAGCCGCCGATGACACGTGTCCACTGCAAAAAGGTCTGGACGGAGGCGTCATTGCGAGCGTTCTGTGCGAAGCAATCTCCCCCGTCTCGCGCCACAACGGAGATTGCTTCGTCGCAAAGGGCGCTCCTCGCAATGACGATTGGGATGCACATGACCAGGAAGCGACTGAGCAATGCTGCTCAGTCGCTTGTTTTTGTCCACCGGCGTTGCGCTGCAGCTTGCAAATAGTAGTCTCATTATGCTATAATGTGACTACAGGCAAGGAGGTTGCTGATGGCGCAAACAACTGTAGGCATTCGTGAGCTAAAAGCGCAGCTCAGTCACTATCTGCGGCAGGTTGCAAACGGCGACACGGTCGTGATCACCGATCGCGGCAAGCCCGTCGGGCAGATCATGCCGATCGCCGAGGACCTGGATGCGCGCATGAAGCGGCTGGTGGAGACCGGCGTCGTGGCCTGGAGCGGGCGGAAGCCGCAGCCCGTTGTTCCGGTCACACCCAATCCAGGAGCGCGCCTCGTGAGCGATCTTTTGTTGGAGGATCGAGAGTGATCCTCTACCTCGATGCCAGCGCCCTGGTCAAGCGATATGTCGTTGAGGTGGGGTCAGACGACGTTGAACTGGTCATTGGTCAGGCACACCTGTTGGGATCAGGGGCAATCAGCCTGGTTGAGGTCACTGCCGCTCTGGCCAAAGCTATCCGGACAAGGGATCTCACGCAATATACCGGACAAGCTGCTCTGCGTGCGTTTCACGTGCAGTGGGCAGATTTCATCCGCTTGCCTGTGACGGACGCTCTCATGACACGCGCCGCTGATTTCGCCTGGCAGTATGACCTGCGCGGCTACGACGCCGTGCATATGGCCGCGGCTTGCGCTTGGTCCGAGGCGGTCGGCAGCGCTGTGACGTTTGCGACGTTCGATCGCGGGCTGTGGCGCGCTGCGCCGAGCGTGGGGCTGCTGGCCTGGCCCGACGATTTGCCGGCGCTGCTGGCCGCGCTCTAGCATGAGAATCACGATCGCTACCTATGGCACCCGCGGCGATGTCCAGCCGTTCATTGCCCTCGCCCTTGGCCTGCAGAGGGCCGGGCATGTGGTGCGCATCGCTGCCCCTGCTCGCTTCGCCGGCCTGGTCGCGCAGTACGGCGTCTCCTTTGCCCCGCTCCCGGGCGACCCTGAGCAGTTGATCGTCCATATCAACAATCTCCGCCACAGCCCGCTGCGCGCGGCCTGGTCTCTCGCCAGGCATGGCTACGCCACTGCGCCAGCGGTCATTCGCGCTGTCACGGCTGCCTGCGCCGACGCCGATCTCATCATCCACTTTTTCTTCCTGACGTCTGTCGCTCATTCATTGGCGCACGCCCGCGGCATCCCCGATGTCGCGGTGCAGGTGTTTCCGTTCTTCGCGCCGACGCGCGCCTTTCCCATGATCGGTTTTCCCAACCTACCGCCCGGAACGTTGAGCTATGCCTCGCACTGGCTGACGACACAGGCGTTCCGCCATGTGCTGGACGGCGGGCTACAACTTCTGCGCCTGCGCGCGCCGGATGTCTTCACCCCGCCGCTGCGCTGGCCGTTCGACGCCTCTGCACGCGTCGCGACTCCTCTCCTCTTCGCCTACAGCCCGACCGTCGTTCCCAGACCCGCCGACTGGGCAGCCCCCAACATCCACGTCACCGGCTATTTCTTCCTCGACGCCCCGGCAACGTACCAGCCACCGCAGGAACTGCTTGACTTTCTGGCTGCGGGCGATGCGCCGCTGTGCGTGACGTTCGGCAGCATGGTCAACCGCGAGTTGGCGCAGGTTAGCCGAATTACCCGCGCCGCTCTGGCCCAAACGAACCGGCGCGGCGTTTTCCTCACCGGCTGGGGCGGCACAGAACCAAATGAGCACGCCGATCGCTTCTTCTACATAGATACCGCGCCGCACGATTGGCTGTTTCCCCGCTGCTCAGCCGTCGTCCACCACGGCGGCGCAGGGACGGCAGCCGCCGCGCTGCGCGCCGGCATTCCCAACATCATTGTGCCTAATGCGCTCGACCAGATGTTCTGGGGCCGGCGCATCGCGGCCTGCGGCGGCGGCCCGCCGCCCATTGATCTGCGCGAGCTCTCCATTGCGTCGCTGACGGCAGCTCTCGCCCAGACCGACGCCCCCGTCCTGCGGGCGCGCACCCATGAGGCCGCCCGCCTGATCCGCGCCGAAGACGGCGTCGCCACGGCGGTGCGGCTCATCGAAGCGCATGCCGCGGCGTTTGCGCGTGCGGCTGGTTGAATGGGACGCGGATTGCCGCGGAAAAAGAGCGGATAAACGCGGAATCTGCCGATGGTGTCCCCGGTAGGGCGGGCGGGTTTCTTACCCGCCGGGGTGTTGGCAACTCTCCCGCGTGTGGTGTATAATGGGGGCAGCGCTAGCGACAATCTGCATGTCCTCAATAACCGTGTGTTTGCCCCTGTGTGCATCGCTCGCGATGAGCACAGCGGGGCAAGGAGCGACACGATGGCGCAGATGATCGAGATACCAGCGGTCACAGAAGCTATGATCCAGGATATTGCCCGGCGCATTGTCGAGCGGTTCGACCCCGACAGGGTCATCTTATTCGGCTCTCATGCCTACGGCCATCCCCAGGCGCACAGTGACGTTGACTTGCTGGTTATCATGCAAAGCGACAGGCGCCCGGTCGAACGCGCCCTGCCCATCGTGCAATCATGCCGGCCGCGCTTTGTGGCTATGGATGTTCTGGTGCGAACCCTGTCAGAGCTTGCTGAGCGGCTGGCTGCCGGCGACCCCTTTTTCCGCGACGTGACAAGCCGGGGGAGGGTGCTCTATGAGCGAGCAGAGTAAGTAGCATGGATTTCGTGTTGGCATTGTCAGCGATCTTGGTGTATAATCACGGCGGGTGTGAAGGGAGGTGCTGCGATGAAAGTGGAAAATGAAGCCAAAATACTGGGCCGGTACATCGTCGCCGACCCGGCGATCTGCCACGGCAAGCCGACCTTTCGCGGCACACGCATCATGGTCTGGCAAGTGCTGCAGATGGTGGCGCAAGGATTGGCATGGGAAACGATCGTCGAGGAGTGCCACGACAGTATCAGCAAGGACGCGATTGCCGAAGCAATCACGCTGTCCGGCCAGGCGTTCATCAAACATGCGGATGAGTTTGTGTTGGGGGCAATGCCAGCATGAACATTCTCGATGAGAACATCCTCGAGAGCCAGCGACAAATCCTCCGCCGATGGAATGTGCCATTTCGTCAGATTGGTTACGAGATAGAGCGGAAAGGGATGGCCGACGACGCGATCATCCCTTTTCTGCTCACCCTTCGCCAGCCCGCCTTCTTCACGATGGACAGCGACTTCTTCAAACGCCATCTTTGTCATGCACGGTATGGTCTGGTGTTTCTCGATGTGGACGAGATGGAAGCTGCGGCCTTCATCCGGCGGCTACTTCGTCATCCTGCGTTTGACACCCATGCCACGCGCATGGGTGTTGTCATTCGTGTGGCACATCCCGGGCTTGATGTGTGGCGCGTTGGAGACATGCAAGAGTCTCATATACCCTGGGCTGGCTGAGTTGTGTCGAGAGGCGAAGATTCCCGGCTGTTTGTTGAGTGCGGAGGAAGTTCGCACATGGTTGATGAGTCTATTGTCGTAGCAGTGCGCAGCTATCTACGCAACCTGCAAATGCAAGGGCTGGCTGTCAGCTTTGGTGTAGTCTTCGGCTCGCAGGCAACGGGCAGAACCGACCGTTGGAGCGATATTGATCTGCTTGTCGTGTCCCCGCGCTTCGATGCCATGCGCAACCGCAAAGATGTCAGCTTGCTCTGGCGCGTTGCTGCACGTACTGACGCCCGCATCGAGCCTGTTCCCTGCGGCGAACGTCAGTGGAGCGACGGTTCCAGCCCAATTATCGAGATAGCGCGCAGAGAGGGACAGATGGTAGCTATGGACTGAGAGCCTGTACATAAGAACGAGATGCTGATTGATCTCGCAATGACGCATAGTGCTGAACGCCAATGGATTCTGGAGAGAGCAACAAACGTGTAGCGGTGCTGAGTGAGACGGCACATCAGCAGAAACCTGTGAATGGC
>CAYOEZ010000059.1:0-22114 GCA_964402955.1 uncultured Ktedonobacterales bacterium
TGTCCAATGTCCACATGTCAGCGTCGTCCATCTCGGCAACAGCAAGGTAGTGCGCATCAAGCGTCATCCACAGGCAGCTTGAGCTGCGCCTGCTCCTCCAGCCGCTTTCTCTTCCAGTCCTTGAACTCCTCGACTTCCGCCAGCAGCGAGTCCACATCCTGGAAACGGCGGTACACGGACGCAAAGCGCACATATGCAATGTCATCGAGCAGCATCAGGCGGCTCATCACCATCTCACCGATCTGCTGCGACTCTACTTCTGGCTGCCCCAGCCCTCGCAGCTCGTTCTCGACGCGCGAAACCAGGTCTTCGATTTGCTCGACAGAGAAGGGACGCTTGTGACAGGCCCGCCGAATGCCGTCGAACAGCTTGCGCCGGTCGAATTCTTCACGCCGCCCATCGCGCTTTATGACCAGCAGCGCTGTTTCGAGCCGCTCGAATGTCGTGTAGCGGCGATGGCACGACAGGCACTCCCGCCTGCGCCGCACGGCATCGGACAACTCCCGAGAATTGACAACCTTCGCATCAGAATGACCACAATACGGGCACTTCATGTTTGCCATCCCAGACCACGAGGACATACAAATGCGCTTGACTACGTCAGCCAGGAGCGACGTAGTCGTTGAGCGGAGCGCCCGACTACCGCCAGGCACACCTGACCAGAAAAGGAGAGTGGCCTTCTGAGGAAAAGCAGAGCAGACGGAAGCTAAGGTCACGCTTTAGTCCTCCGTCTGCTCCATAGATAAGAGACTCCTTCACGCAACTGGTCGGCCAGATAGCGTCAGATATGGCATAGAACGTAAGTTCCATACAATATCTGGCTCTCCTGATAACAAAACTATACCATAGCGTTTGCATCCTGTCAATAGAATTCCGGACACCCAACCTTAAGAGCTGTAACGTCTCGCGCCACCCTAGCCGGCGGCGCTATTGCCACGACGCTTGGCCTCACGGCGCAGGAATGCCGGTAGCTCAACATCTGAATCAGCCACGTATTGCAAATCCTTGATGCGCAGAGGGCGCACCTTGCGCAGCACGTCCGCCTGCCGCCCGTTGAACCCGGTGGCGATGACAGTGATGCGGACCTCGCCCTGCATGCGCGGGTCGATGACTGCGCCGAAGATGATGTTGGCATCGGGATCGGCCGCCGCCGCCACAACCTTGGCTGCTTCATCGACCTCGTGCATCATCATGTCAGCGCCGCCCGTAATGTTGAACAGAATGCCCTTGGCGCCATCGATCGACTTGATGTCGAGCAACGGGCTGGTGATCGCCTGCTGCGCGGCCTGCACGGCCCGGTTCTCTCCCGTGCCGTGGCCGATCGCCATCAGGGCCGAGCCGCCCTCGGCCATGATCGTCTTGACATCGTTGAAGTCCAGGTTGATCAAACCCGGCACAGTAATGAGCTCGGAGATACCCTGGATGCCCTGGCGCAGCACCTCGTCGGCTATCTTGAACGCCTCGATCATGGGGGTTTTCTTGTCCAACTGCAAGAGCGAGTCGTTAGGGATCACGATCAGCGTGTCCACTTTCTCACGCAGGTTGGCCAGGCCTTCTTCTGCTGCCTGGCAGCGGCGCGCCCCTTCAAATCCGAAGGGCCGGGTCACGACGCCGATCGTCAGCGCGCCCAGTTGCTTGGCAATCTGGGCCACGATTGGCGCAGCGCCAGTACCGGTGCCCCCGCCCATGCCGGCCGTAATGAAAACCATGTCAGCGCCAGTCAACGCTTCCGTAATGAGGTCGGCCGATTCCTCGGCTGCCTTCATACCGATCGTCGGGTTGCCGCCCGCCCCGAGGCCCTTGGTGATCTTCTCGCCCACGCGCAGTTTCACCGGCGAATTGCTCATCATCAGAGCCTGCGCATCCGTGTTGACAGAGATGTACTCAACACCGCGAATGTCCGCCTCGATCATCCGGTTCACGGCATTCTGCCCCGCACCGCCGATTCCGATCACCTTGATGTGGGCGAAGCCTTCCGTTGGATTTGGCTCGAACTTTGGCTCAAACATTGTGTTCTCCTTTTCCCCCTCGTACGTCCTATCCGTGTGAACCGAACGCTCGACCTAACCCTGAAAATATCGTGTCCAGTGACTCACGGAACCTTTTCCACAGCGACCCCCCGCTATCCTGCTCCTCGCCGCCAACTTCGTCGTGAGTCAGCCCCCACTTGAGCAAGCCGACGCCGCACGTGTAGGCCGGGCTAGAGATGGTATCGACCACGCCACCAATGCCCTGCGCTGTGCCAATACGTACGTTCAAGCCAATGATCTCACGGCCCATTTCGGCCATGCCCGGCAGCTCGGCGCCTCCCCCCGTCAGCACCACGCCGCCTGGCAACAGCCCATCGTGTCCCGACTTCTTCACCTCATTTAGGATCATGGCAAATATCTCTGCCACACGGTCCTCGATGATTTCGCACTCCCGCAGCCGCGAAACTGTCCGGCTGTCCGGCCCACTTCCAGGAATTTCGACCGTCTCCTGTGGATCAACCATGCTCGAAACCGCATGGCCGTAGCGCACCTTGATGTCTTCCGACACGCTGAAGGGCAGTCGCAGACCCACCGTCAGATCGTTGGTAATGTGCATCCCACCGACTTTCAGGACAGTTGTGTAGAAGGGCGTCCCCTCGCTGTAGATACATAGGCCAGTTGTCCCACCGCCAATATCGGCAACGACAGCCCCCATGTCCTTCTCGTCCTGCGTGAGCACCGCTTCTGCGGCCGCCAGAGGTGCAGCCACCATCTCCCGGGCATCGATGCCGGCCTGCGCCAGCGCGCGGCGCAGATTCTGCAGCGCCAGCGACGATGCCGTGATAATGTGTGCCTCGACTTCCAGCCGGAAACCGAACATCCCCACCGGGTTGGGCACACCCTCTTGTCCATCCACGATGAAGTAGCGTGGAATGACGTGCAAGACTTCTCGATTGCTCACCAGCGGCACTGCCCGCGCCGCTTCAAGCGCACGCGCCACGTCTTGCTCCGTGATCTGGTGATTGGGGCGAGACACGGCCACAACGCCACGGCTGTTGACCGAGGAGATATGGCTTCCTGCAATGCTCACCTCTGCGCGGTGTATCTCATATCCGGATACCCGCTCGGCCCGCTCAACAGCCGCTGTGACCGTGCGCGCCAACTCGTCCATGCTCACGACCATGCCACGCTTCACGCCGTGAGCCGGTGTCGTCCCTGAGCCGATCACACGCAGGCTGTCCTCAGGAGGCGCCTCGCCGACCAGGACACACACCTTATGGTCGCCAATGTCAATCGCAACAATTACCTCATTATCCACAGCCCCTCCCCCCAGATGCAGAGCCTACTTGATGATGTGCCGCCGAATGATCGCCAGGTTGTTGAAGAGACGTGTCCCAAACACCACAATGGCAGCAATGGACAGATCGACGCCAAGGCGATCCCCAATGAATGTCAAGAACGCAGCCAGGACCATATTGACGAAGAACCCGGAAAGGAAGATGCGGCTCTCAAATTGGCCATCCAGATCGGCCCGCCATGCCCCGACCACCGAGTCAAACGCAGCTAGCATGGCCAGCGCCGTGTAGCGCGCCCACTCAGGCGGCACTTGCAGCGACAAAACCAAACCCAGGACAATCCCGGCCATCAGGCCAATCAGCGGCAATGCTCTCATTGTTTCTTCTGCCCATTGTGGCCCGTCTGCCACCTGCGCCGGCAATCTCACTCCCCGGCAGTGATCATTAGCGGTAACTTGTCATGCTCGGCACGCGCACGTCTATAAAGAGCGCACTGTGGTTGGCCAGTATCCGGCGCAGAGCGTTGACCTGCACCGTCAGGTCTTCACGGCAGTTGAACAGCGCTCGCCAGGCCTGGTTGCTGACCACAGTCACCTCACCATTGCGCTGGAACTCAAACTCCTGCACCTCACGCGGCAGCAACAAGCTCAGTTGGTTGGCGCCGCTCAGGGCCGACTTGTCAACCTGGTCGCCCTTCGCGTACACTCGTGCGCTCACATCGCGGATGGTGAGCTTCTGCTCTGGTTCAATCACCGGTTGATCGCGCACAAAGCCGTTTGCGTCTACCCACAGGGCCTGGCCGCCGGCTATCCAGAGCACCTCAGGACGGGAATCCTGAACGACAAGCTCGAGGCGATCTGGCAGACTGATACGGGCCTTCACCTGCTGCACGCCCGGGAGCGTCTTTGCCGACGCCTCGATGTCACGAGTGCGCAACAGGAAAGCATTGCGCCCACGGACATATCCTACCACATCTTGCAGGTCTTGTGTTGCAGTTCCCTGGTTACCTTTGACGATGACCGACTTGATGCTATAGTCTGGCAGAATCAGGATGGCCAGCAAGATCACGACCAGGCAGATCGCAGCGAACGCCGCCGCGTTGCGCTGGACGCCCAGGCTGGTCAGGCGGAACCTGAGCCTAACGCGCTTCAGCGGCGCCGTCACATAGCTCTTCGGGCGCCTGGAACGGTTGCCCAGTTTGGTCTGAGACCTGCGGCGAGCAGGACGACGAACCGTAGTTTTCATTCTCTCACGTCCATGACGTCTTCGTGCGACTGCGGTCGGCGTGACGCTCGAGGGCCAGCGCGATCAGCCGGTCGAGAAGCTCGCTATAGGCGACGCCTGATGACTCAAAGAGCCGGGCATACATGGATACCGACGTGAAGCCGGGTATCGTGTTCACTTCGTTCAGATAGATGCCCATAAGGTCTTGCGTCAGCAGAAAATCGGCCCGTGCCATGCCCGCACAATCGAGGCAGAGAAAGGCACGCCGTGCAGTTTCTCGGATGACGTCCGAAACCGGCGCTGGAATGTCGGCCGGGACCTTCAGTTCTGTGCTCTGGTCAACGTATTTGGCAACGTAATCATAGAACTCCCGCTTGGGAACGATTTCACCACAGACAGAGGTGATCGGGTCGTCATTGCCCAGAACGCTGCACTCGATCTCTCGCGGCTGGGTCACCGCCCACTCCACCAACAGCTTGCGGTCGTATTGGGCCGCCAGGTTCAGCGCGGCCGCCAGCTCTTTGCGCTCGTGAGCCTTCGATATACCGACGCTCGATCCCAGGTTGACGGGCTTAACAAAGACCGGGTAGCCGAGCTGCGCTTCGACCATATTCAGAATGCGCTGCGGCTCACGCTCCCAGTCGCGTCGCTTCACCAGAAGATCTTTGACAACCGGCAGGCCATACTGGCGGAAGAGGTCTTTCTGCACGGCTTTGTCCATGCCGACGGCCGATGCCAGAACGCCGGCGCCGACGTATGGGATGCCTGCCATTTCCAGCAGCCCCTGTATCGTCCCATCCTCGCCGTATGGTCCATGCAGCACGGGAAAGACGACGTCCAGCCTGGGTATGCGCCCACCCGCCTGAACCAGCGGGAACAGGCCACCTTTCTGCACAGAAAGAGCGGTTACGGCTTTGGGAGCCTCGCCCGGCGTGGCGTCGGCTTGCAGGGCAGCATATTGCGCCGCTGCAGCGTCGGTCAGCATCTTCATCGGTTCGCCGCCCACGAGCCATTGGCCTTCCCTGGTAATCCCCAAAGGCACCACGTCATACTTTTTCTTGTCCAGGGCAGCCATCACCGACGCAGCCGACTTAAGCGACACTTCATGCTCGCCGGAGCGTCCGCCGAATATCACTCCCACCCGCAGCTTGTCACCCAACACAGACTCCTCGTGACGAATTGCCCCTCAACGCTGCCCGGTCGCGGTCATCGCACTATGATGACCGCATCTATGATGACCGCTATTGAGCTTGCCAGGGCGGCGGCGTGCTCGGTCGCTCTGGCCACTCGCCAACCACCTCAATCTCCGCTTCCAGAGCCAGGCCGAATCGTTCTCTCACCACCGCTTGTGCGATGTCCATCAGTGTTCGGACATCCTCGGCCTTCGCCTGGCCCAAATTGATGATGACATTGGCGTGCCGTAGCGAGATTTGCGCCTGTCCCAGCCGCAGTCCCTTCAACCCCGCTTGCTCTATCAGATAACCGGCTGGGAAATGCTCGGTGCGCTTGAAGACGCTACCGGCGCTGGGTTCCACAGGCTGACGATCCCAGCGGCGCTTCGTATACTGCCCCGCCTGCTCTTCCATCGCTTCTCGAGCGCCTTTGTGCAGACGCATTTCGACAGAGAGGACAACAGTGCGATCCTCACGCCCGGCGCCCTCGTCCTTGAGCTTGCTGGTGCGGTAGCCAAAGCCGATCTCGGCCGCGCTCATGGTCGCAATCTCGTTCCCTGTAGCCATGACTGAAATCTCACGCACCACATCAGCCATGCGCCCGCCATAGGCGCCGGCATTGCCGACGACTGCTCCGCCGACCGATCCCGGCACGTCGACAGCCCATTCCAGCCCGCTGAGACCACGCCGCGTGCAGTAGCGAGCAACATCGGCCAGTGGTGACCCCGATTCAGCAAAGACAATCACGTCGTCGGGCTGATAGCGAACGATCAGGTGCTGTGTGCAGTTCTCGATGACAACGGCGCGTATGCCCGCGTCTGCCACCAGCAGGTTAGCGCCTTCGCCCACCAGGAAAAACGGAACTCTGGCCATGCGCGCAACACGAACCGCTCCCACCAACTCAATGACGGAGTAGACAGGCACAAATGCATCGGCGGGACCGCCAATACGCAGCGTTGTATGCTCAGACATCGGCTCGTTGCAGCGCGCCTCGGGTCCCAACATCTCGCAAATGTCGTCGTAGTCCATCGTCTTACCTCTCCGTCCCTGTTTCCGGAGAGGAGGTGAGCGCCAATATCTCCCGCCCGACTTGGTTCACATCGCCTGCGCCCAGAGTAATCAGAACATCGCCTGGCAGCAGCAGCCCCTTCAGCATAGCGGCTGCCTCGTCAAGTCCGCCGGCATAGTGCACGCCGGGGTGTGTCATGGCTGACACCAGCTTCTGGCTGTGCATGCCCAGGGTGTCTGTCTCACGCGATGCATAGATATCACAAATGAGCACAATATCGGCGTCGCCAAAAGCCGATGCAAATTCGGGCAGCAGGTTCAGGAGCCGGCTGTACGTGTGCGGCTGGTGCACAGCAACGATCCTGCGCCCGGCATAGCGACTGCGGGCCGCTGCCAGCGTCGCCTTGATCTCCGTCGGATGATGAGCATAGTCATCAACGACCGTCACAATCTGCGCCTCGCCCTTTACCTCAAAGCGCCGCTCCGCGCCACGAAATTCTGCCAGCGCCCCCTGTGTGACCGCTACCGGCACGCCGACTAGCTGGGCCACGGTGATGGCAGCCACGGCGTTCTGCACATTGTGCTGGCCGGGCACAATCAAATGGAAGCGTCCGACAAGGTCGCCGCCGTGGACGACGCTGAAGTCGAAACCGCCCGCGTCATTGACCGCCAGTTCCGTTGCCTGGTAGTCAAGATTATCACCCAGCCCGTACAGCAACGAATTGCCACGCATCTTGTGCAATTCACGTAGACCGCCCAGCGAATCGAGCGAGCGAACCTCGCCCATCTGCCGCGCCAGCGCGTTGTCGCCGCAGGCTACCAGCCACCCACCAGGCGTGATTCCCCTGACAAACTGCTCGAAGGCGTGGGTCAGGTTGCTCATGTTCTTGTAGAAGTCGAGATGATCGCCCTCGATGTTGGTAATGACGGCAATATGCGGCTTCAGTTGCAGGAAGCGCTCGTCGTATTCGTCAGCTTCGGCCACCAGATAGCGGCCGCGACCGAGTTTCCCGCTGACCCCAAGGTCACGCACGATCCCGCCCACAACAAACGATGGATCCAGTCCTGCCCGCTCCAGGATCAGCGTGACCATGGCCGTGGTCGTCGTTTTGCCGTGCGTGCCGGCGATGGCGATGCCGGTGCGCTCGTCCATCAGTGCGCCGAGAAGCTGCGATCCCTTCACAACCGGCACGTTCGTCAGCCTGGCTTGCTGGATCTCCGGGTTGTCCTCACGGGCGGCCGACGTGATGACGATGAGCTCTGCACCCGCGATATTCTCAGCACGATGGCCTTCGTAGATGGTTGCGCCCTGGGCGACCAGCCCGGCCGTCACCGCCGACAGGTACAGGTCGGAGCCGCTCACCCGCTTGCCCATCGCCAGCAGAATGGCAGCCAGTGGGCTCATGCCCGAACCACCAATCCCGATGATGTGAACGTGTTGGGCTGATAGAAGACGCATCATTTGGCTATCCGGAAGAGCAGCAATAGGAACAGCAGCCCGAGCAGCATGATGGGCTCGCTCAACACATTCAAGGGTAGGATCTTGATGATCGTCTGGGCCGTTGGCGAGAGCACGCCCACATTGGTGATACCCAGCGATGGCACATTGTAGCGGGCGCACTTGTCCAAGAAGAACCAGAGATTACCGGCAATGAGATATCCATTAACCAGACCGACGAAGAATCCGGCGACGCCGCCCGTCACGTGGCCAATTTTGACAGGAATCTCCAGGGTCTGTCCCTGATATCCCATGAACACGATCGCACCGAATGTCAGACTATAAAAGACAAATTGCTCTGGGGTTGGAGCAGCGCAGAAGGCGTCCACTCCTGCCGGCACTGAAAGCGCGGCAGGTATGCGAAATGACAGCGACAATTTGCTTGCCGTCTTATTCACGGTGTCAACAAGCAGGGGACCAAAGACGCGCACCGCGGTCATGGCCAGTACCGCTGCAATCGTGGTTCCCACTTCCTTGGAAAAACCACGAGCCAGTCCGGCCATCCCCCAGAGGAACACCATCATAAGGAAAACGACTTCCAGGGGCAACATACCCCGTCTCCTCAACGCTCTTGCCCAACAGCGGGTCTCTGCTTTTCGCCGCTAGCGCCGGGCAAGAGCCACGACTTCTTTCGCAATCACATCCGCCGCATTTCGCCGGGCAAGAGCTACCGACGCCTGCCGCATCGCCGCCAGAGTTGCCGGCTCGGCGACCCTATTGATGGTCTCCTCAAGCAGCGACCCTGAAAGCTCGCCATCCGCCAGCACGACCGCGGCGCCCTTTGACGCCAGGAAAGCTGCGTTACGTTCCTGATCGCGATGCCCTCCTGCGTACGGAATCAGAACCGCAGCCAATCCTGCCGCCGGTATCTCGCCAAGCACGGACGCTCCCGCCCGGCACACGACCAGATCAGCAGCAGCAAACGCCCGGGCCATGTCTTCGTGTAAGAAACCGTAGGGCCGGTAGCGGCGCTTCGACTCCGGGGCCAACTGGTCACGCAGCAAACGCATGGCGCCAGCTTCCTGCTGCCCCGTCACATGGATGATCTGGTACGTCAGCAGCAGGTGGGCCAGGGCATCGGCCAGAGCCACGTTGATGCTGTGCGCCCCGCGGCTTCCGCCCACGACAAGGATCGTGCGTAGATCAGGATCCAGACCAAACGCATCGCGAGCCGCAGCTCGGTCCTGGCCAAACAACGCAGGCCGCACCGGGTAGCCCGACACGAACACCTTGCGCTCAGCAAAGTACGCCCGGCTCTCATCGGTGGTGACAGCCACCCGCCGCGCAAACGGCGTCAGAAAACGCACAGCCCACCCGGGCTGCATGTCGGGCAAGTAGACCAGCGAAGGCACCCGCAGCAGCCAGCCAGCAAGAACAGCAGGAACCGACACGTAGCCGCCGGTTGCCAGGATCACCTGCGGGCGCACCGAGCGGATCACACCAAGTGACTGCCAGAACCCGGCCAGCAGGCCAAAGACGCCACGGACGGCAGCCAGCGGGCCGACGCCGCGCAACCCGCCGCGCAGACCCACACCACGGAAAGCGATGTCACTGCGGCGGACGATATCTCCTTCCATGCCGGAGATGCTCCCGACCCAGGTCAGCGCCAGGTCCTCGGCAGGATGGTCAGTCCGCTGTGCTTCTTTCAGAGCTTCCACGACGGACAGCGCCGGGTAGACGTGGCCCGCCGTCCCTCCTCCAGTTATCAACAGGCG
Organism: uncultured Ktedonobacterales bacterium; assembly: GCA_964402955.1. Lineage (GTDB taxonomy): Bacteria > Chloroflexota > DTOL01 > DTOL01 > DAOUCN01 > CAYOEZ01. The sequence continues at coordinate 9,883 of CAYOEZ010000059.1, forward strand.
CATGGGGTATCCTCTGTAATGGTGCTCTGGTTCGCGACGTAGCTTCTTCCGTCTGCCGTGAGATGTTGAGTAGAATGCCACAGCCAAACATAGCAGCAACGAGGGAGGACCCTCCATATGAAATGAGCGGCAGCGGCACTCCCGTGAATGGTATCAGCGCGACATTTCCACCCAGGTTGACGGACGCCTGGATGGCAATCCAGAAGGTAATGCCCAACGCAACGAGCCGGCCAAACGATTCGGGCGTGTGCAACGCCGTGCGCAGGCCACGGTAGATGAAGAACGCAAAGAGAATCACGACCAACATGGTGCCGAACAGGCCGAACTCCTCACCGATGATCGCCAGAATACTATCGCTGAAGGGCGCATGCAGATCCCAGCGGAACCGGCTAGAGCCAACCCCCAGCCCCACGATACCGCCGGAACCCATGGCCGTGATGCCATGGCAGACCTGCAACAACTTCTCGCCAACGGCTTTGCAGGGATCCCAGAAGCTGCCAATCCGGTCGTGTTGATAAGGAAAAGCCGTCGCGTAGAAGACAATCCCTGCCACAGCGCCGGCCAACGTCGTCTGCAGCAGATCGGCGCCGGCTACAACGAAGAGGACGCCCGCAGTCGCCAGAATCACGATCGCGGTTCCTGCGTCCGGCTGGCGAAAGATCAGGCCTACGACGAGGCCAATCATCAACGCAAAGGGAAAGAGTCCGTAGCCGAGTGTCCGCACATCGTCGCCTTTGCGCGGCAACCATTCGGCGGCAAACAGAATGACCGCGATCTTGGCCGCCTCTGACGGCTGGAACGAACGGTTGCCCAGCCAACGCTGCGCCCCTTCAGCAGTATTGCCGACAAAGTGCACAGCGAGAAGCAGAATGATGGCAAGCCCGAAGAAGATGTACGCGAATCTTCGCCACAGATGGTAGTCGATCATCGTGGCGATAATCAGAGCCACAGCGCCCACGACCATATTCTGCAACTGGTGGAAGAAGTAATAGGTTGGCTCGCGTCGCTCCGATATGCTCGAACTGAAAACCATCAGCAAGCCAACGACGCACAATGTGATGATGATGCCCAGCAGCGCAGTATCAGGCCCATGTGTTTCCGTCCGGCGCACGTTCATAGCTCTCTCCACTCCCGCTCGGCTTCAACGTTTATGTCAACGATTGCACCGCTTGCTTGTACTTCTCTCCCCGGTCAAACTCGTTGGCGAACATTCCAAAGCTGGCGCACCCCGGTGAGAGCACAACGACGTCGCCTGCGACAGCCAACTCATACGCCTTCTGCACCGCGTTGGTAATGTCATCGTAGCGACCGGCGATCTGAGTCCCCCCTGCCGCTTCAACCGCTTGCGCCAGCTTGTCCGTGGCCGTTCCCTCGAGCAGCACCAGCGCCTTGACCCGCCCGCTGATTGCCCGGCCCAACTCGGAAAAATCGAGGTTCTTGTCTGCACCGCCGCCAAGCAGCACCACCGGCCCGCCAAACGCCCTGAGAGCCGCCATCGTTGCCGCCGGCGCGGTGGCGGCGCTGTCGTTGTACATCTTAATGCCTGCGATCTCTCGCACGTACTCCAGCCGGTGCTCAGCGCCGGCGAACTGTTGGACGCCCGTGCGCATGATCTCCGGATCAGCGCCCCAGGCGATGGCAGCGGCGCAAGCAGCCAGAACATTCTCGACATTGTGCTCGCCCGGTACCTGGATGTCCGTGCGATCACACAGAAGCTCGTGGCGTCCCCGCCAGTTCATCACGATCTGTGATCCGTCGAGAAAGACGCCATCAACGGGCTGCCGCCGGCTGAACCAGGCTACCTGTCCCCTGCCCTCTCCCACAAAGCCGGCAACGATCGCATCATCCCGGTTCAGAACTGCCACGTCGTCAATCGTCTGCCAACGCACAACCATCGCCTTCGCCTGCGCATAGGCAGCAAAACTGGGGTAACGGTTCAAGTGATCTTCAGAAATGTTCGTTATGACCCCAACATGGGGACTGAGTCGGTGCGGTTCCAATCCTTCAAGCTGCCAACTGCTCAATTCCAACACAACCGGCGTTGTGGCCGTGATGGTGGGCAACAATTCCAGAGCCGACACCTGCAAGTTGCCTGCCACCACCGTGTCCGGAGCGATCTGGCGCAAGATGGCGCCGGTGAGCAGCGTCGTGGTCGTCTTTCCCTTTGTGCCTGTGATACCGATGACCGGCGCCGCACAGAGCTTGAAAAACAGCCCCATCTCCATCTCAATCTGTATACCGCGTGCCCGAGCGGCTGCCAGAAACGGGGACTCTGCGGGCACGGCCGGGTTGCGTATGACCATGTCGACACCCGTCAGGTCGTCGAGGCGATGCTCGCCCAGAACATATCGAACGGGCAAACCACGCAATGCCTCGAGCGACGGCGCAAGCTGTTGCGGTGTTCTCAGGTCAGTAACGGTCACCTGTGCGCCATGCTTGACGAGAAACTTCGTCACCCCCAGCCCGCCGCCATGCACACCCAACCCGACAACCAGAACCCGTTTTCCGTCCAGACTCGCCGCTCTCGCGCCTGTCATTGCATCGCCTTCATCACTACCATCTGTGCGCTACTGGCGCTTGCTTCCGCCGTCTTGGCGACGATGCTTTTCATTTCCTGAAACAAGTAATGGTCTCGATTGGCCCGATAAAACTTGGCATTGGCCCGCCTGTGGCTGATCACGAGATCAAGCTCTTCCAGGTTATCCAGCTCTCGCTGCACGCTGCCGATGACTTCGCCGGTCGTCCGTGACAGCTCACGCATGTAGTACTCTCGTTCTGGATCTGCAAAAAGGGTGACAACCAATTGCGCCCGAGCGCGTGACGAGAATAGTCTGTGCAGGATCGTTTTTGCCATTGTCCAGCCTCTCTTGTGCAACAGGATACGATTGTATGCTCACGTGATGCAGTGTTCAAGTACCGTTGTCGGCGCTTGTGCCGCTGCCCCTCCAGCAGAATCAGCGTAGAGCGCGTACGATTTCTTCCATCTTCATGCCACGCGATCCCTTCAACAAGACGTAATCGCCTGCCTGCGTCAAACGCCGCAGAATCTCCACAGCCTCGGCGTTGCTGCCAGCAAAAAAGACCTGCTCTCCTGGCATGCCCTGGCGAAGAGCCTCCTCGCCGATTAGTCGTCCGCGCTGTCCAACCGCGACAAGCCCCTGAGCTACCCGCGCCACACGCTGCCCAACGAGGCGGTGTCCCTCGTCTTCATACGCCCCCAACTCAAGCATGTCGCCAAGAACGGCAACATGCCGCCCCCCAAGCTCAGCCAGTAGATCGAGCGCCGCCAGACAACTGGCCGGACTTGAGTTGTACGTATCATCAACGAGCGTTGCGCCGTTGGCCGCTGCCACCACGACCAGGCGCAACTGCTGGGGCACGCTGCTCATCCCTACTGCGATCTCTTTCCAGGTCAGGCCCATGACCAGGCCCGCCGCTGCCGCTGCCAACGCTGTCTGCACACTGTGCCTGCCCAGCAGATCTGTGCGAATTGCGTGGCTCTCTCCACCATAGTGTAGCCTGAAGCCGATGCCATCCAGTCCCCGGCTTTCCACATCGCTCGCCCACAGGTCCAGACCGGGCGTCACACCAAAGGTGAAAACATGTGCCTGCGTCTTGTCTGCCATGGCCCGCACCAGCGGGTCGTCGCCATTGAGCAGCGCCACGCCATTGGCCGGCAGCGCCTGCACCAGTTCCGACTTGGCGGCGGCGATCGCCTCAATGCTTCCCAGCCGCTCCAGGTGCACCGGGCCAACGTTGGTCACCACACCACAGCGTGGGCGGGCCAGCCGGCACAGGTGAGCGATCTCGCCCGTTGTGTACATGCCCATCTCAAGCACGGCCTTCTCATGCTCCGGCGCCAACCGCAGCAGGGTAAACTCCATGCCTGTCGTCGTGTTCAGGCTGCGCTCGCTCTTGAGCACAGTGTAGCGCTGGCTGAGAACAGCAGCGATCAGTTCTTTGGTCGTTGTCTTTCCAACCGATCCAGTGACGCCCATCACGTCAACGGTCAATTGCGCCCGCCACCAGAAAGCGATCTGCTCCAATGCCTGATCACTGTCGCCGACCAGAATGTAGACTACAGCGCCGGTACCGGGCAGACCGGCGACAAGCGCAGGCCCCTGGCGACAATCCACCACCCACAGCGGCTTCGGCGCATCCACAATGCGCTCAGCCAGTACGGCTGCTGCACCGCGTTTCACTGCCTCGGCAACAAACGCATGGCCGTCCATAGCCTCGCCCCGGCGCGCCACAAACAAATCGCCGGGCTGAACCTCACGCGAATCCTGCGTCAGATGTGCAAAGACCCGGCCGAGTGGCCAAGCGTCCGCTGTCGGCGCTCCGATCCCGGCCAGGATATGCATCAGAGTGATCATGGTCTACCGTTGCGCCTGCTGGCCGCTTGGCGGTATCTTCATGTACGTCAAGAGCCATTGGGCGATGTTCTTGAAAACCGGCGCCGCCACCTCGGCCCCCGTTTGGTTCACCTGCGGACGGTCAATTCGCACCAGGATGACAAACTGCGGATCTTCCGCGGGGCCATAGCCGACAAAGCTGGCGATGGTCTCATTGAGATCGTATGTTCCCATCGGCGGGGGAATGAGCGCTGTACCTGTTTTACCCGCCAGGTGATAACCGGGGACGCGGGCCTGCCTGACCGTCGTTTCCACGACCGATACAAGCCAGTCGGTCATGATCGCCGCCGTGTCGCTCTTGATCGAGCGGCGCAACGGGCCGGGTCCGCCGCTTGTTTCGGACGCTCCGGCGACTTTGGCCACCACGTACGGGCGCATCATGATGCCCTTGTTGGCGATGGCTGCCACTGCCGCCGCCATCTGGATCGGGGTCGTCGACAAACCCTGGCCATAGGAGTGGGCAGCGAGATCACTGATATGCCACAGCGGATCGCCCGGCAGGCGAAGCTGTCCCGCCACCTCAGATGGCAGATCAACCTCTGTCTTCTCGCCGATGCCAAAAGCCGTGTGCATATATGTATAGAACGACGTCGTGCTCAAGACATCTGCCACCTGAACTGCGGCCACGTTGCTCGAATACTGCAGCGCCTGGGCGGGGCTGATTGTGCCATACGCCTTGTTGTTCCGATTGCTGATCAGAATGCCACGGTAGCGCATCGTACCGCGGTCGTTGAACTTGGTCGTGGTCAAGATGCGCCCGGCGTCCAGGGCAGCGGCAAAGGTCAGAATCTTGAAAATCGAGCCCGGCTCCCAGGCATCACTGACCACCGGGTTGTTCCACGTGCTGTTTGCCACCGAGTCGTAGAAATTGGGATCGAATGTTGGGCGACCGGCGAGAGCAAGGATTTCCCCTGTCTTGGGATTCAAAATGACGACCGTGCCGGTGGTTGTCCGTTCATTGTAGAGTGCGATTTCCAATTCTCTTTCAGCTTTGTACTGAATGTTCATGTCGAGGGTCAACGTGACACTCGATCCGTTCTGCGCCGGCGTGATGACCGGTATCTTGCTCAGTCCCTGGCCATAGTTCTGGCCTTCAACGAGCCGCTGGCCCGGCGTGCCCTTCAGGTACTGGTTATAACTTCCCTCGATACCAATGCCCTCGTTGCTTCTGTTAACAAAGCCCAGCGTCTGCGCCAGCAGCGCCCGCGCCGGATAGAAGCGGCTCTGCTTTGGCATGGCGGCGATCGACGGATATGCAACAGAGTCTTTCAGCGCCTGGTTAACCGTCACAGGAATGGATACCTTAAGCCGGACGTAATGCCCTGTACCGCTGCTGAGGGACTTGCTGATCTCATCTGCCGGCATGTTGAGGATGGGCGCCGCCGCTGCCACAATAGCGTCCTGTTTCTTCGCTGTCTGGTTCTTAAAGTGGATCGGATCGCCGATTGCTTCCTCATCATGCATGGTCAGCGCCAGTATGCGCCCGTTGCGGTCATAGATCGTGCCGCGCAGAGCCGGAATCACCTCGCGCACGCTGTGCAGCGCTTCCGCACTGTCGCGCAAGTCCTGGTACTGCACGACCTGCCATTGCACCAGACGCGCGCATAGAACCAGACCGAAAATGGTCAGGAGAATGGCCATTAAGGCCAGGCGGCGACGATGCATCTCAATGGATGAGACAGACATGCAGGATACCTCTGTTCTCAGCGCTCGAATTCGATGTTGGTCAGAGGCCCGTAGCCCTTCTCACGAGCCTTCATTTCGATGTATGCCGGAGACTTGTAGGTCGCTACTTGGGCCTGCAGGGCGTCGCGTTCGCGCTGCGCTAGAGCATTCTCCTGATCCAGCCGCACCGACTCCTGCAAGATACCAGACGCGACGCTGGCCAGTGACAACTGAACCACGACATAGAAGAGTACAGCTACCATCAAGAGGGATAGAAAGCGGGCCAGGGGACCATCGACACGCACCACCGGCCGTGCCGGGGCGGTGCTCCTGGTGTAGGGCGCCGCGTACGGGACTGAGGATGCCATAGCTGTTCTCCCCAAGGAATCTAGATGAAGCTCGCCGTATCGCCAACCGCCAAAGGGACTGGAACTCTACATCGCCAACTTCTCCGCCACACGCAGCTTTGCAGATCGGCTGCGCGGGTTGGAGCGCCGTTCGTCGTCACTCGCCTGAATCACATGCCGAGTAATCAAGCGCAAAGAGGCGTGATGCCCGCAGAGGCACGTTCCCGGTGGAACGGTCGGAGGGCAAATGCAGTCCTTCGCCTCTTGCCGCATGAAATCTTTCACCGTGCGATCCTCTGAACTGTGAAATGCAATGACCGCCAGACATCCGCCAGGCGCCAGGAGCTCGACGGCCTGTGGCAGAGCAGCGCGCAGGCTCTCGTCCTCGCTGTTCACGGCCCGGCGCAGTGCCATGAAGGTCTTTGTCGCCGGATGAAGCTTACCGTGGCGGCCGATGCTTTGCTCGATGACTGTCGCCAGTTGCCCCGTCGTCCGCAGTGGCCGCGCCAGCACGATCGCCCGTGCGATCCGGCGTGACGCCGGCTCGTCGCCCAGTTGGTAGATCAGATTTGCCAGGTCCTGTTCCTGCATCATGTTGACGAGATCGGCAGCCGTCTCTTTCTGAGCAGGGTCCAGACGCATATCGAGCGCCGCGTCATCCTGAAAGCTGAACCCGCGTCCCTCGGACGATAGCTGGCGAGATGATAGTCCAAGATCAAACAGAATGCCGTTGCAGTGGTCAAACCCATGCGATCGAGCGACAGCGCCCAGGTGGGCGTAGTTGCTTTGCGCCAGAACCACACGGTCGCCAAACTCGCCCAGCCCTTCCCTGGCGACAACCAGCGCCTCGGGGTCAGCATCGAGGGCCAGCAATCGCCCGTCAGGCGCCGATCGTTGTAGTATCCCGGCCGAATGCCCCCCGTTGCCCAGTGTTGCGTCGATGAAGAGACCGCCGGGGCCGCCAACGAGAGCTGCCAGGGTTTCATAATATAAGACGGGTTCGTGACCAAATGCGCGCGCAGAAGTGACCATGAATTTGTGAATATTATCCCAATTGGTCGTGAACAGGGCTCGTGTGCAACATGCGCCGGTTCAACGGCTATTCTGCGGCTTTCTCAACAGAGCGGAAGCTGGCCAGTGTGGGCGGATTCTTGCGCAACTCAGCACGCTTGGCAATCCAGGCTTCCCTGTCCCAGATCTGGATATGGTCGCCTGCGCCAACAACGGCGACATCGGTCGCCAATCCACCGGCGTCACGCATGTAGTCGGGAATCGGCACGCGGCCCTGTTTGTCGATCTCACCTTCCCACGCGTCTGCAAAGAAGAAGAGACGCATGTCGTCTTCGGCAGCATTAAGATCGGGTGAGCTGAGGACTCTCTTGCCCAGGGCAATCCACACTTCTTCGGGGTAAACAACCAGGCATTTCCCGCGACCATTGGAGATCGCGATCGCGTCGCCCAGCTTCTCTCTCAGCTTTGCTGGCAGGGCAACGCGGCCACGGTCATCAATTGTATGCAGAAAGGTGCCAGTGAAGTATGGATTCATAGGTTTCTCGACCATTACCACCGTTGACACGATGCCACAGCGTAACCGGAAAAGCAGCGATTCCAAATATGAACGAGCAGACCGTTGGCTCGTCATTGCGAGTGCTGTTTACGAAGCAATCTCAGCGTTGCGCAGGGGGATTGCTTCGCAAAGAACGCTCGCAATGACGGGCGTTCCGCCATATTTGGAAGTGCTGCCGGAAAAGGGCGTGAATTTGACTTTCGTTAGGCTTTGTGTTACAATTGTATATAAGAACAGATCAATTGACTCAATAAGACATATGTTCTACCGGCCCAAATACGCCAATTGGCATTCCCGTGGTGTCACGGGAATGCCAATCATTCAGAAGTCAGGCAAACTGGTTCTTGTCAAGGTGCAGTCTGGGTCCCGTGTCTCGACTGAGCAGTTCAGCTAAACATAATATGGGCCATTTCGCACCCGTCTCTACCATTTCGTGCCCCTATTATAGCACAGGATGTCAAGTGTTTGAGACATATTTGGGGCACGAGTTTCAAAACCTTAAGGTATTTTATTATTCGTCCGTCAATACAAATAGTGCCATATCAGCAGTTCCTCTGATGAGAGCCAAAACGACACACCGGCGAACGTCTCGACGTTCGCCGGTGTGTCGTTTTGGGTGCGAGCTGCTCAAGCCAGCCTGTAAGCCGAATTCTGTCACCCTGCCGAAGCAAGATGGGTGATCATCTATCTACGGCGACCGGTTACCCTTCGCCTTTAGCAGCCAACCCGAGGGTTATAGCGAGACGGGCAGTCTCATCCCCTCCTATTTGGCCTTGCTCCGGGTGGGGCTTGCCCGGCCAACCGGTCACCCGGTTGCCGGTGAGCTCTTACCTCACCATTTCACCCTTACCCCGATTCTCATCGGGGCGGTATGTTTCTGTTGCGCTATCCTGCGGGTCACCCCGTCTGGGTGTTACCCAGCACCCTGCCCTGTGGAGTTCGGACTTTCCTCGACCCCGCGCCATTACTGACGCAGCGCCGCGATCACCCGGTCGACTTGAGCGCACCTACACTAGCACAGTTGGCCATCCCTGTCAATGCCCCGCCGTCCGTGACATTAGCATTTGGTTGACAGCGTGCCCGGCGCGCTCTTATAGGAAGGGCATCGTGCCCGGCCCCCACTCGCCACACACATTGCCCGCCTACGTCGCCCCACAAGACATCGCATCGGCTATTGACTTTCCGTGTCGTGTGTGATATATAAGTGGTGCAGTATGATTACTAGCATCGCATTGACAGGAGAAACCTACGTGAACGTACATCTCGCGCCGCGACAGAGCTCGCTCCGCAACCGATTGGCCCTTCTTTTTCTCGTTTCCGCCCTCGTTCTTGTTCTCTCGCCACATGTGGTCAGGGCGCTGTCATCGGTAGAGGCCGATGCCGGACAGACGGTCACAGACATGACAGAGATCGAGCTCGCATCGTCACCGTCGCTTCTTGCCAGGCTTGACGGGCTCGGCATTAGCAGCAACGCGGCAGAAAGCGCCGGCTATCTGCACGCCGATGTGACGCAGGAGCAACTCGCTACGCTGGACAAGTATGGCGTCAGCTACGTGAAGGGACAATCGTTTGTGCTGATTCAGGGGCAGGGCATAAGTGGGGAAGCCTCGGTCACCGGCTCCAACGGGAGCAACGTCAACATCGTTGGCAACGACACGGTCTATAGCCACGCCACCGTTTCCGGCGCCCCTCTGGGCAAGACCGTGATCAGGGCAGATGTAGGCGTTGTTCTCAACTACCCTCAGATGTGCAATATCTACATTATGGTCTTCCATCCGAGCAACACCATGTGGTTCCACGCCTGGAACGGCAACCAGCACGCCTGCACGGCCAATCTCAACCAACAGTGGACAGGCATCCACGATTTTGACTTTGCCGACATCAACGGCCAATGGCACCTTTCCGTGCAGGAGACAGGCGGCCTGAGCCAGGGCTTCATTGACTCATGGTTCATCAAGCTCTACTATCAGGTCGACTCGACCCCGACGCCAACACGGACGGCGACTCCGTCCATACGCAGGCAGTTCTTGCCGCTGATCGTATCTGAGCTATAGCAGCCACAACAATGGCCCTCCCGATTGGGAGGGCCATTGTTCGTTTCTGCTATCGTGTCAGCGCCGTCAGCGCCGCCAACAGAAGCGTACAGATGCAGCAGATGACAATCACGCCTATCGCCAACGCGACCGACCATGATTGTGTGCGCCGGGCTGGATGTACTGGCTCAGCCGCCAGCGGGATGGGGGCAACAACTGGCTCATCCATACTCGTTACAGCGCCGCGCAACGGTACAGCGGCGATCTGTTCATCGACCTGAGCGCCGTCTGGCTCGGGCGCAGACGCAACGGATTGGAGCACGACGTCGGCGACAGGCAGCGGCAGCACAGCATTCCCGCCCTGCGCGCTTAGCGCCGGCGCATACGCTGCTGGTTGAGCGACCGGCTGCTGCGGCAGCGGAGAGGCTTGATCCTCGTTGCGGCCCCACAGCACCAGACCGATGACCAGGCCGATCCCAATGCCGGCAAAGACTGCAACCACAAGTAGGAAAATGAAGACGACCAGAATCGTCGCGCCATCCATCATGCCACCTTTCTCCTATCACAGTACGCGTTGGGCCGCCAAACGCCGCCAGCAATGCACTATGTCTGGCGGGGGCCGAAGATCGCCCGCCCCAGCCGCACCATCGTCGCTCCTTCCTCTATGGCAACCTCAAAGTCGTCACTCATTCCCATCGATAGGCTCCACGCTCGCTGCGGCCAAACGGAGCGCAGGTGATCGCGCAGCAGGCGCAACTGCCGGAAATATGGCCGCACCTGCTCTGCTTCAGCTTCAATCGGCGCCACCGTCATCAGCCCCTGCACATCCAGCCCCGGTAGGCGCACGATCTGCTCGACAGCCGCCATGAAGGCCTCACGTGCGCCGTTGCCCACAATGAAACCGGACTTTGACGGCTCGGCCCCAATGTTGACTTCCAGCAGAACTGGCAACACAGCGCCGCCCTTGCCCTGCATGCGGCGGCTCAGGTGTACGGCGATCTCGACGCTATCGACCGACTGTACGAACTGAAAGTGGTCTGCGACCTGCCCGGCCTTGTTGCTCTGCAGGTGGCCGATCATGTGCCAGCGCAGCGCCAGGTCGCTCAAAGACGGCATCTTCTCACGCGCTTCCTGCACACGGTTTTCGCCCACGTCTGTCAGCCCAAGCGCACAGGCGAGACGGACATGCTCAGCCGGCACGGTCTTCGTCACAGCAATCAGCGTAACCTCACCTTGCTCGCGCCCGCAACGCAGGCAGGCGGCAGCAATACGTTGGTGTACGCGCTCCAGGTTGCGGGCAATGTCGGCGCCCTCGTTAGCGTCCATGTCCCACCCAGCCAATCAAGACGCCAAAACGGCCCGTCTTGCCCTTCTCAGCGCGGTGCGAGTAGAACTCGTCGGTGTGGCAGGCTGTGCACAAGCCGGACATGGCGATATTCGCTTCGGCCAGCCCGGCCGCCATCAGCAAGCGGCGATTTGCCTCAGGCAGATCGAGCATCAGGCTGCCGCCATGCTTATACAGCACATCGTTCCAACAAGGCAGCCCCTCGCGCACCTGGCGCGCCACATCCTCTTGAATCTCGTAGTGACAGGGCCCGATTGCGGGCGCCACAGCCGCGAGAATGTCGGCTGGCTGGCAAGCAAACTGGCGAGTCATGGCTTTCACCGTCACTCCGACGATGTCGCCGACCGTCCCTTTCCAGCCCGCATGCGCCAGCGCAACCACCTTGCGCACCGGATCGCAGAACAGGATGGGCACACAATCGGCAAAACGCAGGAAGATATAGAGATCAGTACGATCAGTCATCAAAGCGTCGGTGGTCGGGACGGTGTTGGTGGCGCTGAGAGCGCCCCGCCCCCGCGCCCCGTCGCCAACATAAGCCACGTTCGTGCTATGCACCTGATGGCAGGTCACGACCGAGTTTACCTGTGCGCCCACACCGGCATACAGCCGGCGCCGGTTTGTCTCCACCAGCGCCGTCTCATCGCCGACAGAATAGCCGACGTTCAGTGAAGCAAACGGGCCGCTGCTGACCCCGCCGTGCCGCGTTGAAACGGCATTGTGCGCCCCGGCGTTCTCAAGCTGCGGAAAAGAGTAGAATGCGAGCGAGTCTTGCGTTGAGCGGATAATTGTCACGAGCAGCCTCCCTGTCCAAATGGAGTATAGCATACCGGACGGCTGCCATGCAACAGCGCCGCCTGACG